>DAOPJV010000004.1:0-118279 GCA_035399845.1 Phycisphaerae bacterium
CCAGTTGGCGACTCCAGAATAATCAGCCACGACTTGGTGAAATATGCGGGCTAGCGCGAGGCGAACTCACTCGCGACGAGCTCGGCCCGCTTCATTCCCGCGGCATGATCCCATTCGCCCACATCCTGACGAAAGGAATCCGTTTCAGCGATCGCATTGCACCGATCAACGAGAAACATCACGACGCGGGCCGCCGTGACGCCGTCACCTTCGATGTACCATGTCGCATCCTCCTGCCAGATCTCCACAGTCTCCCGCGACTCACGATTTTGCAGGTAGAGGTACGTCCATTCGCGGTCGTCCAGTCGCTTACAATCACCATCCGAGTCGTAATTCACGTCGCCCCACAGGTAACCGGGCACCTCCGTATAGTAAGGGCGCGGCGTGTCAATCGAGAGAGCGTATTTTGCATCGTGCCTGCTACCACACTCAGGGGTGGTCCCAGGTACACTCTCAACCGGCGAAGTCCCACGACCATGACTGGCACCGGTCTCTTTCCGTCGACGCCCAACAACTGTGAGCAAAAATATCACACTCGCAAGAGCGAGTACTTTCCAAAGTGAAACTACTGAACGCTTCGTCGGCGAGGGACCGGATTGGACCGCGTATGTATACCTCGATTCCGGTTCAGGACTTCGGGGCACAATGACCTTCACAATCACTGTCGAGAATTGCTTTATGGCCAAGCAGGACTGCGGTGCAACCTTGACGGCTTTCATTGGCCTGGTCGCCATGCACACGACAACGTATGCCACGAGGAATCCCGACAAAGCTCGAAAACACCATCGTATCCGCACAGCGACACCTCGAACTTGTGCCAGACGCGTCGCACCAACGCTATAAACCAACAAGCTTGGACGGCCCGCAGAGCCGTCCTACTCCCCGCGCAGATCATAACAAACCAGCCGCGGCTTCGTCTTGTTGACGGAATCCCGCGTGTTCTGATTCACATACAGCAGGCCATGCGCAAGTGGCGGCAGCGTCCAGGTCTCCCTCGCGGCGAAGAGCCACGCCCTTGCATCCACGGCATGACCGCGAGGCGTCAGTGAGAGCCACAGTAAGTGGCCGTCCTCCGTCAGGCACAGATAGCGATCGCCCACGCGCATCAGCGAACCCCGCCCCACAGACAGCGACAGCTCGCGCCGGCTCCCCCTCACTTCGATGGTTTCATCAAGCGTCGGCGCCCAGCGCCATTGCCGCTTGCCCGTCCGCAGATCGACGCATACAAGTGCCATGTCGCTCCCGCCCATGCCGTCGACGCCGTAGAGATAGCCGTCCTGCGCGATCGGCGTCATGAAGTGCGCGCCCAGTGCGTCGCTCTTCCACTCCACCCGCGGTGCGAAGTCCTTGTCGAACGACAGCAGCACGCCCCCCGTCTTGTATGACGAGGAGATGAACACTTTGCCATCGACACAAACGGGACTCGATGCATTGACGGACTCATACTTCTTGCTGCGAAACGGGTAACGGCTCAGCACTTTGCCGTCGCGCGGATCGATCACAAGCAGACCGCCCGTGGGTGGTTTCGAATCGCCCCCTGCAAACACCATCACGACGTCGCGACCATTGATGCGTGCCGGCACAGGAGACGCATAGCTCGGCCCCCACTGGTCCCCCGCCTGCCACGCGATTTGTCCCGTCTTCTTCTCGAAGGCCACAACACAGGGACCACCCGGTGCGCCGACATTCACAATCAGTAGGTCGCCCACGATTAGGGGCGTTGCGCCCACACCGAAGAAATCCTGCGGCACTTTGAATCGTTCGCTCGTATTCGTCTTCCAGATCAGCTCGCCATCGCTCAGCCGATGACACGTCAGACGCCCCGTCACGCCATAGCAATAGACGAACTCGCCATCGATGACCGGGCTGCATCGCGGTCCCGCGCCAAATCCGTAGCGATCGCTGTAGTCCGTCACGTACTGCTTTCGCCAATAGCGTTTGCCCGTCTGTGGATCGAGACAGTCGATCGTCTCACGGCCGCTCAGTCGATGGATGAACACCAGTCGATCGTTTGCGATCGAAGGCGAAGCATACCCCTCGCCCGTCTCCATCTCCCAGACGATGGCGGGACCGTCAGAGGGGAACTTCGACAACAGTCGCGTTTCGGGAGATGTGGCGTCGTGATTCGGTCCGAGCAGGCGCGGCCATTCCGACGTCACGGCGCCGGCTGACAATGTTCGCGGCGCTCCATGAAATCTCAGTTCCGGGTACGCCGCGGGTTCATCGCCCGGCGCCCTTGTTGCGCCGCCAATCATGACCAGCCCGATCGCAATGCGGAGGATTGTCTTCATGCGCCGCATCTTACCCGGTCATCGGGTAACGCCGCCGCAGAAGCGTGGCGTCGCGCCAACGCGGCGTTACAGGCGGCCCCCTCAGGCCCTGCGCTACAGGCGCCTGAAAGGTCGCGTTTCTCCGCCCATTCCGGCGGTTCTTATCGGCGGAGGCAGCGCGGCCTCAACGCGCCGAGGCGCCGGGGCGCCGAATTTGTCCCCTTCGATCCTCCCTTGCGCGTAGAGTAGCGGTACAGTGTAGAGATTCTCGAAGTTCTCGAACCGGTCATCACGCAGGATTCAGGCCCCGGGGCCGGGCGTCTGGTTCGGCGAAATCCATCAGCAAGCGGGAGTTCAGAAATGCGTCAAAACGTTCGGAAGATGCTCTATCGATGCAAAGCCATTCTCTGCGTCACGTTGACGCTGAACCTCTGCTACTGGACTGTCGCCTGCGATCGCGGCGCGATCTCGCCCGAATCCTCGCTGCCGATCAGCGTCAACGACAACGTCGAACGCGTCGCCCTGAACAGCGATCACCCGATTGCCCGGGCGCTCGCCGGCAGCCAGTTCGTCGGCGCCACGCACCTGGAAATCGATCGGACCGCCAGTACCTTCCGGCTTATCTTCCCGGACTCCGATCGCGTCGCGTCGGGGCAGTTTGTTGAACGTGATGGCGTGACCAGCGTCTCGAGCTTCACATTCGGCCGCCAGGGCCAGAGCGTCACGCTGGATCTCGACGCCGCGTCGCAGAGTGTCACGCGACTGTCGACGTCCGGCGGCTACACGTGGACGCCCAGCGGAAACGCCAAGCCGATTCTTCCGGCGGACCTCGACGCGTCCAATCCGTACATCGCGGCCAACGCCGAACTCCTTGCCGCCGAGCACACGATCATCGCCGACAGCGGCTCGTCCCTGATCGATGGCGGATTCCTTTCCGCCGCGTTCCTCTGGCTCGCCTGCGTCGCCATTTGTCCTGTCATCGCCATCATCCTTCTGCTCCTGAACGCCATCGGCGGCACGATCGGCGACGGTCCCGGCACCAATCCGACGCCGACGGACACGGATGGCGACGGAATCGCCGACGCGTCGGACAACTGCCCCGCCACTGCAAACGCCGATCAGGCCGACGCAGACGGCGATGGCGTCGGCGACGCCTGCGACAATGACACGCCCGGCGCCAACCCCACGCCCAACCAGGCGCCCGTTGCGACGGACGACAACGCCACGACGGACGAAGACGTCGCCGTCGTCATTCCGGTTCTGAACAATGACACGGACGGCGACAGCAGCCTCGAACCGAGCAGCGTTGTCGTGACGAACGGACCGGCCAACGGCGTCATCGCCGTCGACGCCGGTACGGGCGATATCACGTACACGCCGAACGCCGACTTCAACGGGAGTGATTCCTTTGAGTACCAGGTCTGCGACAACGAAAATCCGCCGCTCTGCGATTTCGGCGCCGTCAACGTCACGATCAACCCCGTCAACGACGCCCCGATCGCGCGGGACGACGCCGCCTCCACGGACGAGGACACGGCCCTTGTCGGCAACGTTCTGCTCGACAATGGAGACGGCCCCGATTCGGACGTCGACGGAGACGCCCTGACTGTCACGGAAATCGACGGCGCGGCCGCGGATATCGGCAATCCCATCCGACTCGCCGCCGGTGGAGCCCTGACGCTCAACGCCGACGGCTCCTTCACCTTCGATCCGGCCGGCTTCTTTGCCTTCGAGGCGCTGGGGGATGGTGACAGCGCGACGATCACATTTGATTACACGATCAGCGACGGCAACGGCGGAACCGATACGGCCACGGCGACGATCACGATCAATGGTGTCAACGACGCGCCCGTCGCCAACACCGACACCCCCGCGATCAGCGAGGACGCCGTTCCCAATACGATCATGAGTAACGCCCTGGCCAACGACGATGACGTCGACAGCGCCCTTCTCAATGTCACGAATCCCGGCATGCTCATGGGCGTTTACGGATCGCTCGATCTCGCCGCCAACGGCGATTTCACCTACACGCTCGACAACTTCAATCCCGTGGTCTACTCGCTCAACGTCGGCGACATGCTGACGGACACGTTCATCTACGACATTGCCGACAACGACGGCGGTACCGCGTCGGGCGCCATCAATGTTCAGATCGACGGCGCCAACGACGCGCCCGTCGCCACTGATGACGTGTACCAGATCTCGCAGGGTGGAACGCTGACGATCAGCACGGTCCTGACAGGTCTGCTCGCCAACGATATCGATGTCGATAACGACCTGATGACGGAGCTGAGTGTGACGCAGGTCGGCGGCGATCCGGCCGACGCGACGAGCTTCACGCTCAACGCCGACGGAACCTTCACCTACGAACACAACGGCGTCGGAACATCGGACGTTTCTTTCCAGTACAGGGCCAACGACGGCGCCGCCGACTCCAACATCGCGACAGTCTCGATCCAGGTCCTCGTCGGCCCCGCGGCGAATGACGACATGTACGCGCTTGCACAGCCGAACACGGCGCTGAACGTGAACGCCGCCAACGGTCTCATCCAGGCGGCGAATGGCCCGATTCCGGGCGGAATCGCCAACGCCGTGATGGACTCGCTGGGGAATCCCGCGGCTTCCATCACCTCGTTCGGTGGCGGGTCGATTCCCATGAGTGACGCCGGAACATTCGGCGCCGGCAACACGCTGCTCGTCGCGGCCGGGTCCATTACCGTGAATAACGATGGATCCTTCGGATACACGCCCGCTGTGAGCTTTGTCGGGAACTTCTCTTTTGACTATCGCCTGACGAATACCGCCGGCTCCGACGACGCGACGGTCACGATCAGCGTCGGCGACGCCCCGACGGCCGTCAACGACGCTTACACGTGCACGGGCAACGTCGGCCTGGACGTTTCCGCCGCCAACGGCGTCTTCGCCAACAATGGCATCGCCGCCGACGAAGGCGATTTCATCACTGTCACTGAGGTCCAGGGCGGCGCCGCCAACGTCGGCGTGGCCACGGCCACGGCCAACGGCGGCAGTGTCACGCTCACCGCCATTGGCGCGTTCACCTACGAGCCGCCCGCCGGCTTCACAGGCGTGGACTCCTTCACCTACACGATCGACAACGGCTTCAATCAGCCGAGCACGGCGACGGTCATGATCACGATCAGCGATGTGATCTGGTTCATCAATAACAACCCAGCCGCCATGTCGAGCAACATCGGAACCTTCAGCAATCCGTTCCTCAATACGAGCAATTTCAACAACTCCGTCCAGCCTGATACCGGGGATATCATCTTCATCCACCAGGGAATCGGCAGCTACACGGGCGGCGTCGTCCTGAAGAATGACCAGGTCCTGCTTGGCCAGGGTGTGGATCTGCTCACGGAACTCGGAAACCTCGGCGTCACGCTGGCGCCGCACAGCGTCCTGAGCGCCAGCCCGATGCCCAACGGGTCGAGCAATCGATCGCTCATCACGAACCTCGCCGGAAGCGGCATCGGTATCAGCGTCGCCGCCAACAACACGATCCGCGGCGTCGAAGTCGGCAACACGACGGACCACGGCGTCCGCAACGGCGCCGCCTCGAGCGTCGGGGCGTTGACGATCTCCGATTCCAGCATTACGGGAAGCGGTGGCGCAATTCGAATCACGAGTGGAGGCACGCTGGCGTGCAACTTCGAAACACTCTCCTCCGCGAACGCCACGGGGAACGCTGTCCATCTCGTCAGCTGCGCCGGCCAACTGAGTGTCTCTTCGTTCGCCAGCGCGATCAGTGAACCGTTCGACGCGGCATTCCGAATCGACGGCGGATCGATCGGCGTCACTTACCCGGGTAACACGACGAAGGCGATGACGTTCGGGCCACTGCTCGAACTGATCAACCGCAGCAGCGGCGTTATCACGCTGTCAGGCGTCCACACGCAGGACAGCGGTGGCGGTAGCGGCATCCGCATTGCCAACAACGCGGCGGCCTGCCAGACCAACCTGAACAACATGGTGGACCTCGGCGTCACAAGCCCGCTGGAGAACACGGCCGTCACGCTCGAGAACGCCGGCAGCGTCACGATCGCCAACATTGATATCCGCACCAATGGTCCGAGCCCGACCGGAATCCGTTCGACGGGCGCCTTCCTCACGATCACGACGGGGACGATCGAGGCGATGGGCGCGCCGGCCGTCGATCTCAGCGGGACGACGCTCAGCAACGTGCACTTCACGTCCCTGACGAGCGCCGGCAGCTTCAGCAATGGTGTTCGCGTCAATCAGTGCGGCGGCATCAACGGTCTGTCCGTGTCGGGATCGACGACGATCACGAACTCAGCGAGCGACGCCGTCAGCCTGACGGACAACACCTGCCCGATCGATCTCGGCGCGCTCAATGTCACCAATACGACGTCAAATCAGCGAGGATTCGTCGCGACAGGCAACACGAACACGCTGACGACGGACGCCGGAACAATCAACACGGGCGTCGCAACGGCCGTCCTGATCGACGGTCCGGCAGCAAAGACGCCGCTCAGCATGTCGCTGACGAGTGTCACGTCCTCAGGTGGCTCGGCGATCGGCATCGACCTCGATGACACGTCGGGCGGCTTCAACATCACGGGTGACGCCGGCACGACGGCCAACGGCTCCGGCGGCGCCATTTCGAACAAGTCCGGCGCCGCCATCACGCTGGACAACGTCAGCGGCGTCAACCTCAGGCGAATGAACGCCACCAACAATCAGGGCAACGGCGTGATCGGCACAACCGTCAGCGACCTGACGCTCGAATACTGCGCCCTTTCCGGCAATGGCGACGCCCATGACGAAAGCGCCATGCGATTCGTCAACCTGCTGGGAACCTGTCGCATCGACGATTCGGTGCTGACGAGTTCCACCGGCGCGGGTCATCTGGTGTCGGTCATCGTCAACGCCGGCGACCTCACGTCCCTGACGCTGGCCAACAGCGTCTTCCAGGGTACGGCGAATTCCACGGCCAATGGCCTTGCGGGCTTCCGAATCACCACGAGTGGCACAGCGACGGCCAGTTTGAACGCAATGGGATGTTCTTTCGAGAACAACAGGACGCAAGGGATATTGGGCGAAGCGGAAGGAAGCTCAACGCTCAGCGTCTATGCCCTGACGAGCACTTTCGCTAACAACAACGAAGGCGTCGATCTCAGTGCGTTGACCAACGCGAATCTCAACTTCGACATCAACAACAACACGGCATTCACCAACAACGCGGGCGCGGCCATCTACGTTAGTTCGTCGTCCATGGCCCCAGGCGCCTCGGTCGTTAACGGGTTCATTCGTAACAATAACAATATCGTCGGCGCCCCAGGCGTCACCGAAGACACGATCATTGTGAGACCTGATGGCGCAACCCAGATGAATGTCGAAATCAACAACAATGCGATCACCCATCAGGGTATCTCATCCTGCGTCTATGTTTCAACGTCCAACAGCCCTCTGGGTGACGCGCCCACGCTCCATGCCCGCATCCTCAACAACACATTGACGAGCACGAATTCCCTGGCCGTCTATAACCTGTGGGTCTTGCCGTCATCCAGTGCGACCGTGTGCACGAAGATCGAAGGCAATTCGATTTCGAACGCGAGCCTGACAGGCCACATTGGCCTTTTGGAAAACGGCGGCAACCTCACACTGGAACAAGGCGCGTCAGGCTCTTTGGATGTCGCCACAGTCCTCGACAACAACAACGATCCGACGACGATCACAGATATCTTCATCGGCGGCGCACCGTCTGTCGTTCCGAACGGCTCCTGCACGCTGCCGACCATTCCGTGACCCGAAGGTCCGACCATCCATGAACTCTCAAGGCCGCGTCCGGCGCATCTACGCCGGGCGCGGCCTTTTTCTCTGATCATCGCCAAAGGTCAGCCCCGCCTGGTTTCAGCGTCTCTCTGTCTTCGCGTGGCGAAAGCTCCGGCGTACGTGACGCCTGCGCCGCTCCTGAAGAAGTGGCGGCGCAGAACCCTGCGTCCACATGGCGCCCCGTCCGCCCTCGCCAACGGCAAGCTCGCCGGAAATCAACCTACGCCCACTCACCCCTCACGCGTTCCAATCCATCCAGCGAAACCCCGCGTGCAAACCTCTTGACATATAAGTCATCGCTTATATATACTCACCCCCATGGTCACAGAAGCCATCGACATTCCCGTCTTCCGAGCTGTCGCCGATCCCACCCGCCGGGCAATTCTCGATCTGCTCGCCGCCGGCGAACGCGCCGTCAACGACCTGCTCAAGTCGTTCAAAATGACACAGCCCGCCGTCTCACAGCACCTGCGCGTCCTGCGAGAGGCGGGACTTGTCTCCGAACGTCGCGAAGGTCGACACCGGATCTACAAGCTCGAAGCCGAGCCGATCCGCGCCGTCCACGACTGGGCGGGCCACTACGAGCGGTTCTGGACCCGAAAGCTGACGGCGCTTGGCGACTACCTGGACGCCGCGCCGGATGTACCGCCGCCGTCCGGCGCCGGGCCGCGAAAGAAAACCCACAGGAAGACGGGCCGTCAGACAAAACGCTGACACTCAGGAGCACGACATGGGATCGATCAACATCAAAGTGGAATATCCCCATCCACCGCGCAAAGTCTGGTTCGCCCTGACCGACTCCGACGCCATTGCCGCATGGTTGATGGAGAACAATTTCAAACCTGAAGTGGGACACGAGTTCACGCTGCGGACCGATCCGGCCCCCGGCTTCGACGGCGTCGTCCATTGCAAAGTCATCGAACTCGTCGAGGAAAAGCGCCTCTCCTTCTCCTGGCGCGGTGGTCCCCTCGACACGATCGCGACCTTCGAGCTGCGTCCCACGGCCGTCGGAACGGAACTGACATTCACACAGACGGGCTTCTCCGGATTCAAGTCCAACCTGACGCGCCTCATCCTCAGGAGCGGTTCGAAGAAGATCTACCATCGCCTGCTGCCGGCCTTGCTCGATCGCATCGACGCCGATGGGGCGCTTCGTGGCGAGTCCAGCCCGGAAGCCTGCGACATGCGCGGCTTCTGGCGAGTCCTCGTCGGGCTCTTTGCTCCCCTCCTCGGAAAGCGACCTGAAGAAAGGAACGACTGATCATGCGTTATGCGTTCACAGGAATTCTCGCCGGTCTCGCCATGTTCGCCTGGTCCGCCGTCTCGTGGATGGCCCTTCCGCTCCACGAAGCCGCGTTCAGCAACTTTCCGGACACCCGGACCGACGCCGGGCGGCCGGACAGTGACGCCCCCATCGCGCAGCTCCGGCTTCCGACGTCCGGCGTCTATCACTACCCAGGATTCCCGCAGGGCGCCGACGCAACGCCGGACGCCATGCGCGACATGGCGGATCGCATGAGGGCCGGCCCCGTTGTTTCGCTCATGATCTACCACGCGGAAGGTCGCGACCCGTTTCCGCCGCTGAATTTCGTGCTGGGCGCCCTCTCCTGCATCGTCGCCGCATGGGTCGCCACGTGCCTGACCCATCTCGCGGCCCCCCGGCTGCCCTCGTTCGGCAGGCGCGTCCTCTTCGTCGCGTCGCTCGGCGCCTTCGTCTTCTTCTCGTTCTATGCGCAATCATGGCTGTGGTGGGGCTATCCGCTGAACTTCGGAATCGCCGAGACGATCGACATCCTCGTCGCCCCGCTTCTCGCGGGCCTTGTGATTGCGGCGTTCGTGAAACACCCGGCGCCGGCGCCCGCCTGACGTGGAAGTCGCCCCGGCAGCGCGGACCGCGCCGCGACCGCCGCAACGCGTTCAGTTATCACCATTAAGGACAAAACTGTCGTAATACCCACAACGCGTTGATCGACGCCAAACGTCGAGGATAGCGGAACATTGCTGCGGGCCGCACATTCGCCGCGTACCCGTCTCATGGGCCGCGTCAGGCAATCCGAATCCATCGATAGACGGTTTCGACGCCTCGGTATCGACTGGAGTCTGATAATGCGCAACGCGTTGCTGTCAGTCACGATCGCGGTCTTCGCACTGCTCATCGTCCTTCTGGTTCGCTCGAATCACGCGCCTACGTCCGCGATCGCAACGACTCCGCCACCTTCCGTTGATGTCGCTGGGCGCCGCCCGATCCGCTTTGCAACGACGGCGGCCTATGTCTCCGAAAACGGCAAGGACGTCTACCACGACGTCGTCGCCTACTTTCAGCAGAAGCTCGGCCGCCCCTGCGAACTTGTCGAAGATCTGTCCTATCGAACGGTCAACAGCATGCTGGCTTCGGGCGCCATCGACGTCGGATTCATCTGCGGTCTCCCCTACGTCGTTGAAGCTGACCAATCGCCACCACACATTCGCATCGTCGCGGCGCCGGTCATGCGCGCGCCGCACTATGAGAATCGACCCGAGTACTTCACCTACCTGATCGCCCGCCCCGAAAGCCCGTACACCGACTTCAGGAGTCTTCGGGGATGTGCCTACGCCTACAACGACGAATACTCCAATGCGGGCTACGCCGTACCGGCGTCGATCCTCGCCGACATGGGCGAAACGCCTGACTACTTCGGCCACCTCATTCGAACGGGCTCGCACGAAGCCTCGATCCACAAAGTGGCCGTTGGCGAAGCCGACGCGGCCTGCGTCAGTTCCCAGATTCTCGACTTCGACCTCTTCAACAACGATCCGGACGCCAGGGCCGTCAGGATCATCGAACGCATCGGCCCCGAGGGAGCGCCGCCTGTTGTCGTCTCCGCAACGATGCCAGCCGAGCTTGAGAAGGAAATCTCGCGCGTCTTTCTGGGTATGCACGAGGACCCTCGCGGCCGCGTGATCCTGGCCCGAGCGCTGCTGCAGAAATTCGTCGAGGTTCCCGACAGCAACTATGACTCGATTCGCAGGCGAAGGGCCGCCGGAGAGCGGGCCGGACTGCTGCATCTCCGATAGGCGCCGCACACGCATGAATGACCTGAATTTTCAGTTCCTGTTAACGCGACGCATTGCCGCGCTGCTGGGTGTGATGTGCCTGCCCGTCGCCGCCGCCGCCGTCTTCTGCCTCGTCATCATCGACGAGCGGGCGCACTCCTACGCGCTGCTCAACTGCGCCGGTTCCCAGATCGCCCGGATTGAGCGCCATGCGAACTATATCAACCACACATTGGCGTCGATTCTCCTCAACGACTGGGACGCCGTCGTTGAATACAAACAGCGGGCCCACGCTGTCGCGAGAGATTTCGAATACACGCACGATGCGATTCGCAATGGCGGCATGGGTGTCCTGCCGAGCGGTCACGCGTCCTGCCGCCTCCCGGCCCCGGCGGACCCACAGGTGATCGCGGCGCTCGATCTCGTCTTTGCCGAATGGAAGAAAACGAGAGATACCGCCCTCCAGGCGCTGCGGGCCGACAGCGTCCATCTGGGGGGTGATGTCGGTTTTCGCTCGTTTCAGCAGCAGACGCAGAACTCCATTACCGCCATGACCCAGGCGATGCTGCAGTTGCAGGAGCGCGGAGAGTCCCAGCTGCGAACGCTGCGAAACGCAATCGCGCTGTCGGTCGCGGCGACGCTCGCCTGTCTCCTCGCGACAATCCACTTTCTGCGAAGCAGGATCATCCGGCCCTTCAGCCGGTCGGAAAACGCCCGCCGGCGAATCGTCGAGGAGCTCGCGCGACAGACGGACATCGCGACGGATCTCGCACGAAAGGCCGAGTCCGCCAACGTCGCCAAGTCCGCCTTCCTCACCAACATGAGCCACGAACTGAGAACGCCGCTGACGGCGATGCTCGGATTCGTGGACGTGCTCGCCGACAACCTCGTCCGGCGCGAGAACATCGAAACGATCGACACCATCCGACGGAACGGACGACAGCTGCTGACGATCATCGAGGATATTCTCGACCTCTCGCAGATTGAATCCGGCGATATATCGATCAGGCGGCAAGCCGTCGCGCCCGTCACGTTGATCTCAGACTGCCTCTCGTTTCATCGTCAATCCGCGACTCAACGCGGGCTTTCGCTCGACGCTCACTTCGACGACAACACGCCGGCGACGGTCTGTACAGACGCCCGGCGCCTGAGACAGGTCCTGCTGAATATCGTGGGCAACGCCATCAAGTTCACAAAACAGGGAGGCGTTACTGTCACAACGCGTCTGGAGCGGAACGACTCGCCTCGACTGATCATCGACGTCCGCGACACGGGCATCGGAATGACGCGGCAGCAGATCGCCGGTCTCTTCCACCCGTTCTCACAGGCCGACGAATCACTGACGCGCGCATACGGCGGAACCGGTATGGGCCTGCTCCTCAGCAAACGCGTCGCCGAAGCGCTGGGCGGTGACGTTGAGATTGTCGAATCCACCCCCGGCGCCGGCTCGCTGGTTCGTGTTTCCATCGGTGCGGATCCGCATGACGCCGCAATGGATCACGACGAAACAGCGGCGCCGCCAACAGGAAGTCCGCCGGATTCGCCAGCGCCGGACATACGCGGTCTTCGCATCCTGCTGACGGAGGACGGCGTCGACAATCAACGACTCATCGCACACATGCTCAGGCGATGCGGCGCCGAAGTATCGATCTGCGACAATGGTCAACAGGGCCTCGATGCGGCGCTTGCCGGGCGCGATTGCGGCGCCCCCTTCGACGTGATTCTCATGGATATGCAGATGCCCGTGATGGACGGCTACGAGGCGGCGCGACAACTGCGCCGCCGCGATTACAAAGGCCCCATCATCGCCCTGACGGCGCACGCCATGACCGACGATCGCCGAAAATGCCTTGAGGCCGGCTGCGATGACTACGCCACGAAACCGATCAGCCGATCACAACTCATGATGACGATCACCAGATGGACGAGGCAGGTCCCCGGCGTTTCCTCGAGCGAGGGCGCCCCAATGGCGGCGACTCAGCCGACGGCGTGACGACGATACGCTTCGAAAATATCCGCGTGAGCCAGCGTGGCGATCGGGGACTCCGCGTCTTCCTGCCGAACGACGACGAGGGCCCGCACCTCCGCCTTCGCCATCAGGTTGATGGCAGAGAGCAGGGACTCGCTCTCCGTGATTCGACTGACGGGACGCGCGATGTCCGCCGCGATCACGAGATCCGCAATCTGCGTGTCCGTCACGAGTCGGCGCACGTCGTCCGCGTCGACGACGCCGCAGAGCTTCTTCGCGTCGTTGACGACGGGGAAGCACACTTCGTCCGACTTGGTGAACTCGTGCACCAGCGCCCCCATCGGCATGTCTTCCTTCAGCAGCACGACGCTTCGATGGCGCGATACCGCCAGCGCGTCGTGTACCGTCAGTCGCTGCAGAATCGCCCGCGCCATGCCGCCGAACTTGCTTGGGGCGTCCAGTCGCGTGGACAGCTGCTTCTCGTAGAGCGTGTAATTCCGGCACAGAAGAAACGTCAGTATGCACACCAGCATCGCCGGTGGCAGCAGGTTGTAGTTCCCCGTCATCTCACTGACCATGATGATCGTCGAGATCGGCGTATTCGCCGCCCCCGCGAAGAACCCGGCCATCCCCACCAGTGCGAACGCCCCCGGATGCACAGGCAGTGACGGAAACAGCTGCTGGCAGAGAATGCCCGTCGCGCCACCCAGGGCCCCGCCGATGACGACCGCCGGTCCGAACACGCCACCACTGCCGCCGCTGCCGATCGCGAAGGATGTCGTCGCCATCTTGGCAATACCCACAAGGGCCAGGACGATCGCGGCCGCAATCGCCGGCGCGGTCCCGGCCGGAAGCAGGCTTCCGATCGCCGACGCCGACGGCAGATCCAGCACTGTCCCGTGACTCGGCAGGTCCCTTGAAAAGCACGCCTGCACGACGCCATATCCCGCGCCCAGCGCTTCCGGCAGGAAGAATCCGACGACGCCGACGCACAACCCGCCAATCGCGGGCTTCAGATGCAACGGCCCCGGCAGCTTTTCGAAAAACACCCGTCGGACACCGTAGAACATGCGAACGAACGCGATCGCGCCAAGCGCCGACACGCCCGCCAGCACCAGGTAGGGTCCGAGCATCAGCGGATCACTGAAGTCATAGCCGGGCGTGATGAAGAGCGGCTCGAATCCGAAAATCGCCGCGAAAATGCAGTAGGCGACGGTCGACGTCAGAAACGCGGGCACAAACACCTCGTGCTCCTGATCGGGTCCGCGATACATGACCTCCGCGGCAAACAGGGCGCCGGCCAGCGGCGCATGAAAGATCGCGCCGATACCGGCCGCCATTCCCGCCGCCATCAGGATACGACGCTCGTCCGGCGGCGCCTTCAGCCAGCCGCCAAGGATCGACCCGAAGCCCGAACCGATCTGCGCGATGGGCCCTTCACGACCACCGGATCCACCCGTACCAATCGTGATGGCCGACGTGATCGCCTTGACCAGCGGGACGCGCTTACGAACCACGCCATCCTTGAAGTGGTAGGCCTCAATCGCGGCGTCTGTTCCGTGCCCTTCCGTCTCCGGCGCCCAGGTGAACGTAATCAGTCCGCTCACCAGTCCGCCGACCGTGGGAACGATGAGCAGCATCCAGCGAACAATGTGATGGGAATCGCCCGCCAGGCCGGCGAACAATGGCGGCTCGTTGCCGGGACCGCTCGGATGGTATCCGCAAACACGGCCGAGGAAGATCGCCGAGCCCGCGTCCAGAAGTACGAAGAACGCCGCGGCGCCCAATCCCGCGACAACGCCGATGGCGACGCACGACGCCATGAGCCGCCAGAGATTCGTTACCCCCGATGCTGTTCGCGCGGTCGTCTTCTTCATGTGGTATGTGACGCCACTTTCACCCTTCGGCCCGCTCACTCCCGATTTCCGTTTCGTCGAACTGCGATGTTCATCGCCCAACCGCGCCTCCATCCTGCGGCCATCGCGGCGGTCTCAAGTGTACACGCGCCGTCGGAATCGCACACTCACTCCGATTCCGACGCGTCGTTCTCACTCGATGGCGGGTACTTCTCCCGCAGCGGCGCCATCGCCTCGCTCATGAGATGCGGCCCAAGATCCTCGTCCTCATAGAGCGCCATCGAAAAATACTCGCCCGCGACCAGGGCGTCGAAGGCCGCGATCGCCGACGCGACGTTTCCTTCCGCCGCCGCGATCCAGAGCTGATTGAACTGTGGATCATTGACATCATCGACCGGTTCAAACTCCTTTGCGGCGATTCGCGCCTCGTCGAAGCGTGACAACCCGATCAGCGATCGGAGCCGGGCGTAATGGAACCACCAGGGTCCGAGCGACCGCCCAACAAGCGCATCCCGATGGGTCGTAAGAATCTCCAGCGCCGCCTCATGCCGATTCTCCGCGGCCGCCATCTCCACCTCGTAGAACTGAATTTCCGTGTCGTCCGGATGGCGCTCGCGATGGCGTTTGATCAGCGCGCGAATCGCGTCGTATTTCTCGGCGGCGAACAGGTACATCCCCAATTCGTCGAACGTGTCTCGCTGCGGCGGGATCGTGTCGTACGCCTCATCTATCCGCCCAGCTTCATACATTGAGACGCGCCACGCGGGAGCGATCATCGCCGCCGTCTGCGGGTCCGTCGCAAGTTGATGGGCCCTGGCGAATGCGGCGATGGCCGCATCCTCGTCGCCATTCGCGTGATGAACGCTCGCCTGAAAATAGGCCGCCCATGCGTCACTCTCATGTGACTCGGCGTACCACGCGTTCAACGCCGTCAGTCGCCCGATCGCCTCGGTGTTTCCATCTCCGATGTCCCACGCGAGCAGACTGGCGACATCATGATAAGCTGACGCGGTATCCGGCATCCGCTCGACAGCCTCTCGTTCCTTCCCCTGCTCGACCATGGCCTCGTAGTAAAGCGCCCGCAGCGACGACGCGCGAATGTCCTCCTCCCCGGCCAGGCCAATCGCCTTCGACAGGATGTCAGAGGCCTCCTTCCATTGACTGCGACGCATCCTGCGCCGCGCGTCGATTCTCAGGACGTCGACGTTGTTCGGCGCCCGTTCAGATTGTGCCGCCACAAGGGCGTCGATCGCCGCGTCGTTGCCCGAGTTCTCAAACAGAACACACAACAGGCGAAAGGCGGACTCCGAGTCTTCGTCGCTCAGTTTCCTGAAGCGCGTTCCGAGTTCCGCCATCTCCGACGCCGGCAGCGCGCGTCCCAAGCCCCACAGGAGGTCCGGATCCACGGGCGTGTCCGCCAGGCCCCGACGAAAGGCGTCCACCGCCTCCGCCTTCCGATCGAGCTCGATCAGACTCACACCCATCTCGTAGCAGCCGCCCGCATCATCTCCGACGTAGGACTGATACGCCTGCGCCTCGGCCAGCGCTTCAGCGTGCCGGCCCATCTCGTTCAGCGCCGACGCCCTCAGGTAATGCAAGAACGGGAAATCCGGCTTGAGCGAGCTCGCCCGATCCAGCGCAACCAGCGCCTCGTCGTAGCGCTCCTGCGCCGTTCGCAACATGCCGGTCCACATCCATCGAACCCCGTCAAACGCCGGCGGCATGGGCGTCGATGCGATGCTCTCCAGCAGCCGCTCGGCCTCGTCGTGGTCCTGCGCCCCCATGGCGCCCGCCACCTGCGGCAACACGCGGACCGCCGCGAGCGTTGCGGGTTGATCCGCCGCCCCGGAATCGATCGCGATGCGACAGGAATCGAGAATCGACAGGCCAATCCCCTGCTCCTCGTAGTCGTAGAACGACCATTCGCCACCGTCTTTCGACATCCAGAGCCGAACACCGACGCCGACACCGTCCGTTGTCCAGGCCCGGATCAGGACGACAGCGTCTCGATTGTCGTCACTCATCATGACACTTCGCGCGTCATACCGATCCCAGTACCCCATGGAAATCAGATTTACCATTGCCGACCGCATCGCCTGGGCGAACGTGGCGTTGAGCCCGCGAACGTCGGCGCTCGTGAGCCGCGTCGCCGAACTGTTCTTCATGACGGCCGCCATCCGCTTCGGGTCGAACAACGCCGCCGCGGCGCTGGAATCGCTCCCCTTCAGCGCCGCCGTCAGCTGGTTCAGCCTGACTTTGATGTCGTTGCGATCCTTCGCGGAGATCGTCGCCTCTCCCCACGGCTGATACGTCCCCGCATCCGCCTGCAACGCGGGGCGATCACGCTCGCGCCTGCACGCCGGCGAGATGAGAGACACACACACCAATGCCGCGCCAATTACCTTGCGGCCGTTTGCTCCATACATCATGAGTCACCTTGTCGTCGTGTTGTGATTCGCCCGCGTCCGCCCGGACACCGCCCGAGTCGGCGAATCGCGTAGCTTACCCCCGAAACCGCGCACACCCAAAACCCGCCGCGCGACGGCGAACCATCGGCAGTCGAACGACGCAGGAAACCGAATTCCCTTCAACTTCGTTTGATCTTCGATCGATACCGTGTATAGTTGATCAGAAGGAGTATTTTCCAATGGCCCGATTTGCGCTTTATTATCGACGCTATTCGCACTTCAAAGGAGTGACCGGCTAGTCTGCGCGCGTTGAGCCATTGATACGCAATGCCAGGCCCCGTCGGTCTCATGACCGACGAGGCCTTTTTTATTGCGCCAATCGTTCACCGATTCACCGTCGACGAACGCGCTCCGGCGTTACGGAGATTGTGCGCGCAGAATTCGGGCGCTGTTCCCCACGGCGGACTGTAAATCCGTTGTCATTGAAAAAGTGGGGTGGCCGACGAGAGGTTCAATTCCTCCAGCGCCCAATACCATCGAACCTACGACTTACGCCGCCGGATCATTGATACGACCCACGAAGAGAATCACCCCTGAGACTCGATCCCGGATCAGAAACAGGAAGGGCCGATCCGCGCGAAACTCCGGTGTAAACGGCAGCATGTCCACCCTCGGCGCGGCGGCGCCGACCGCCATCAATACCGCCGTCGCGGCGGCCGCCTCCGTGCCTTCCTCGTTCACCTGGACCCACGCCTTGTGAAGCACGGCCCCGATGAACAGCTGCTCACGCGGAATCCGGCTCTGCGACATCCCGCTGAAATCGGCGCATCCCTGCAGGGGCGGGCTGACGAACGCTCGCTTCATCCCCATCGACTGAAGGGCGACTCCCATGTCCAGGCTCGATTCCACGTTGAATCGCGGGATGCGAACATGCGTCTCACGCCTTACCAGCTTCGCGAGCCATCCGTTGAGCGTCTCGGCGTCGAGCTTCGACTCAATGGCGGCCAGTCCGTCCGCGGTCCGCGGCGCCAGGATCGTCATCACGAGTTCGTCTCCCTTGTAAGGCAGCTCGATCATCGTGAATCCCGCGTCATCCGGATAGGTCGGAGGACGCGACCCCACCTCCGCGGGGATCTTCCTCGGCGTATCGAAAAAGGAGCCGTCACCGTTGAACGCGGCGTACGTCGTATCTGCGCGACTCGAATCCCGCATCATGTCGACCGTTCGCGTCACGCCATCCGCCTTCAGAAATTCCTCGTCGCGCGTATCCCCCCGGTCGAAAGGCGTCGCCCACTGCCCAAGAAAGTAGATGGCGTTCGTGATCACGAGGCCCGTATCGGGAGAGAGCTTCCCCCTGGGAATCAGATCCCTGATCCGATTCGACGTGTGCTCCTCAACCCAGCCGTTGATCCGGCGTCGAGACGACTCCGTCGCCCCGCGGAAATCCAGCGGCGTTGCGCCGCCCGATTCATAGAATTGGTCAATCCGATCGGTATAGTTCGCCAGCAGCGGGAAACGCTGGTCCACCCACAGGGCGTTTGCGCTCGAAAGTTCGAAGCGATCCACCTGCGACAACAGGTCATTCAGCTCGCCCGCCAGCTCCCCCGATTTTCTCGCGGCGCGATTGGCCGCCTGCCAGTCACGACTCCGTTCCAGTTCCCGGGCCTCTCGATTCGAATCCTCGAGCTTCTTCTTCAGCGCATTGATCCGCTTCCGGATGTCGTCATTTCCAGCGCCCGCCGCCGCAATGAACCGACGGCGCATCGCTGCGAACCCCGCGTGAATCTCCGTCATGCGCGCATTGGGATCGCCGCCCGCCTCCGGATAGTCAAGCGTGCGCGCCATCTCCGAATACGTCTCGCCGCGCGCGCCCTCGGCTGTCATCGCCAGCGCCGCCGACACGGAATACGGCGACAGGAACAGATTCGAGTCTGACGACTCCGCCGCCATTCGGCGATAGAGGGCCAACCCGAAGCTGTTGTTGGCCTGCACGGCCGCATTCCCGCTCCATTGTGCCTGCTCGTTCATGCGTTCCTTTCCGGACGCGGCGCGCTTCGGTTTACCCCGGCCTGCGGCGTTCGCAGTCTGCAGCGACAAGCAGACGGCGAGGATCGACAGCGTTCCCAGCGACAAGACGATTCGGCGATTCATGACAGAGTCCCTTCTTCGGAGTAACGCCCGCCGACGGATCGCCCCCCGGCCGGAACGTCTGTCAGGCGAGGATTCGATCCTCCCGTGCGGCGCGCAGGGAGCCCCCTGCGATCAGACGTCGCAGCCGACAGAAAGTTCCCGGATTCCGACGTAATTGACAAAAAACGCCGACGCCGCGACGCCGACGCTCCCACGCTACTTCGCCGTGAACCGGTATACCGACGTATGCGAGTACCGCTCATCGGGTCGCAGAATCGTCGATGGAAACGACGGCTGATTCGGCGAATCCGGATAGTGCTGCGGCTCCAGGCAGAAGCCGGTTCGATACAGGTAGGCGTGGCCGCCCTTGCCGACGTTGCTCCCGTCCAGGAAGTTGCCGGAGTAGAACTGGATTCCGGGCTCTGTCGTCTCGATCTCCAGCGTCCGGCCGCTCCTCGGTTCGTGAACGATCACGGCCGACCTCAGCTTGCCGTCCCATCGGCTCAGCACAAAGTTGTGGTCGTAGCCCGGACCGACCTTCAATTGCGCATCATCAACGCCGATGCGCTTCCCGATCGCCGTCGGCGTTCGAAAGTCGAAGGGCGTCCCATCGACAGACATCATCTCCCCCGTCGGAATCAGGCCCTTGTCCACCGCCGTGATGTGATCGGCGCGAATCATCAGGTCGTGATTCAGGATCGCGCCGCTGTCGTGTCCGCCGAGATTGAAGTAGCTGTGGTTCGTGAGGTTGACCGGCGTCGCCTGGTCCGTCGTCGCCTCGAACTCGATCCGAAGCGCGTTGTCGTCCGAAAGCCAGTAGTGCATCGTCACGTCGAGATTGCCCGGATATCCGCCGGCGCCGTCGGGGCTCATGTGATGGAGCTTCAGCCCGACGGCCCCGTCACGAACGATCGCCTCGACGTCCCACATGACTTTGTCAAAACCCTTCACGCCGCCATGAAGGTGGCACGGAATCCCGCCCGGCTCATTGTTCGTCTCAAGCGTGCAGGACTTTCCGTCGACCGTGAACCTGCCCCCGGCGATGCGGTTGCCGTAGCGACCGATCGCGGCGCCGAAATAGGGGTTGTTGGCGACATACGCGTCCAGCGTGTCATAGCCGAGCACGATGTCGGCGAATTTGCCGTTTCGATCGGGCGCCGTGAGCGAAACGATGATGCCACCGTAATCCGTCACCTTAATCGTCATCCCGGCCGCGTTCTTCAGCGTGTACAGATGCGCCGACTGGCCGTCCGGCAGACGCCCCCACGATTCCTTCGTTACGGATCCCAATGTCCCACCCTCACGTCCGTCGCCTTTGGCGACACCACTCGCCAGACCCATCACCAGCACAAGTCCCAGTCCGATTCCGCTCGGCGTCTTGCCACTCATAAGTCCATCCCTTCCGATGATCCCGACATCCACACGGATTGATTCAGCGCGACAGTTCAGAGCCTCTTCGCATGAAACCCACGCTCGAAGTCCTGATCGACCTCCATCCGCATCGAACGGATGGCGCACAGTTGTCAGCGACAATGACAATTCACCGTGTTCGATCGGCCGCGTCAAGCAAGGGCGCCCGCCAAATTCCCCCATCGCCCGTCCGAACGCGTCACAAACGCGAACGGCTTGGACATGACCCGCAAAAATAGGACAGGAACGACGAGACAGGCGTCCGGGGCGATGACGACGCCGGGACTGTCAGCGCCGCGGCGACGCCCGAACGTCGATCGTGGCGCGACGCCCCGCTCCGAACGCAACGCAACGTCCGGCCACACGCCGGCGCCGGCCCGCTTTTCGGACGGAGGGCGCGCGTACGCGGCGTCGGCGCAGACCGCAGCGCCCCCGCGCCGGAACATCGAGAAGATCTCACGCGTTGACACGGAATCCCATTTCGTCACGCGTCGCCGACCTCGATGCGGGTTGTGAAACTGTACCATTCGCCCCGCATGGAAATGACGAGATCATGTCTCAGCGTCGCCTTGTCGACATCGCGACGGAGTGCGACAATCCTCGACATCGGCCTCAGGAAGACAGGTGGGCAAGGCCGACACAACCGCATTCGTAAGGATCAAATCATGGAGTTGATGGGCGCTATCGACATCGTCGTATTCCTGCTGCTGGCGATCCTCGTCATCGGCTTCGGTCTCTGGGCCAGCCGTGGTGAGGAAACCCACAGCGAACACGGCGCACAGGACTACTTTCTCGCCGGCCGCAAGCTCACCTGGTGGCTCGTCGGCTTCTCCCTCATCGCCGCCAACATCTCGACCGAGCAGTTCGTCGGCATGAGCGGCAACGCCGCCGACTGGCTCGGCATGGCCATCGCCAGCTACGAGTGGATGGCCGCCGTTACGCTCGTCGTTGTCGCCTTCGTCTTCCTTCCGAAGTTCCTGAAGAGCGGTATCTACACGATTCCGGAATTCCTCGAGTACCGATACAACACCTTCGCCCGCACGGTCATGGCGATTGTGACGCTCATCATCCTCGTCGGCGTTCCCACGGCCTCGGTCATCTACTCGGGCGCGAAAGTCATCACAGTCAACTTCCAGGGCGCCTATATTGGTCCCGTCGATTTTGGAGACATCACGCTCGCGTGCTGGATCATCGGAACCGTCGCGGCGCTGTACGTGTTCGCCGGTGGACTGAAGGCCTGCGCCTGGACCGACCTCATGTGGGGATCAGGCCTGATCCTGGGCGGTGGCGTCATCGCCTACTACGCCATGTCGATGCTTGGCAGCGCCGATCCGCACACTCTCGTCGCCACGGCGGCGGACAAGAGTGTGACGCCCGAGGACATTGCAGGCGTCGGCGCCGTTGGCCGATTCGTGCAGCTCAACTCCGGGGCGTTACCCGAAGGCAAGCTGCACATGATCCGCGGCGCCGAGGACCCGCTGATCCCGTGGACGGCCCTCGTCATCGGCATGTCGATTCCCAACTTCTTCTACTGGGGCCTGAATCAGTACATCACGCAGCGCACGCTCGGCTCGAAAAGCCTGGCGGAAGGCCAGAAGGGCGTCGTCTTCGCCGCATTTCTCAAGCTGATTATCCCGTTCGTGGTCGTGATCCCCGGAATCCTCGCATTCAACCTCTTCAGCGGCGATCTCAAGGAAGACGCGGTGGGCCTGAATGCGATGGTGATCTCCGAACACACGCCGGAGCTCTACGGTTCGCTGTCTGACAGCATCAAGCCGAACGACGAAACGCGCAACAGGAAGGTGCTGGACACGATCAGCGAACATCTCAGGGCGAACCACACGGACCAGCGCCTGCTCTACGTCTTCGATGCGAAATTCGCCGCCCTGCATCCGGGCGATACGGCCAGGATTCTTCAGTACAACGTCAACGTGGCGCCGACTCAATCCGGCGACCTGGGCGCCGCGCCGCTCGACGACGCCATCGCCATGTGGGAGTACAACGGAAAACTCCTGGACGCCTGCGGCAATGAGTTCGAAACAAAGAAACTGGCGACTTATGACTACGACGCCGCGTTCCCCACGCTGATTCGAAAACTGCTGCCGATCAACTGGGGCCTCAAGGGATTCGTGCTCGTCGCGATCTTCGGCGCCGTTGTCAGTTCGCTGGCGTCGATGCTGAACTCCGCCTCGACCATCGCCACGATGGACATCTACAACAAGATCCGCAAGGACGCGACGCAATATGAACTCGTCACGGCCGGCCGCGTCTTCGTGATCGTCTTTGTCCTCATCGCAATGATCATCGCGCCGATGCTCAGCAATCCCGCCTTTGGTGGAATCTTCACCTTCATCCAGGAATTCCAGGGCTTCATCTCCCCCGGTATTCTCACGATCTTCCTCTTCGGTCTGCTCGTCCATCGGGCGCCGCGATACATCGGAACCGTCGGGCTGTTGCTCAACCCAGTCCTCTACGGTCTCTTCAAGTTCAGCCCCAGGCTCCTGGGCGAGCACAACCCCGACTTCCTCAAGTCCATCGCGGAATGGTCCTTCCTCAACCGAATGGCCCTCTGCTTCGGTATTCTCATCGCCGTCCTGTCGGCGCTGACGCTGGCAACGCCGCTGGCCAGGCCGGTCGACCTGCCGGTCAACCCGCAGATGGACATCACGCCCTCCAGGGGCGCCAAGGTCTTCGGTATCGTCATCTGCGTCGCAACCGTCGCGCTCTACATCGTGTTCTGGTAATTCAGCGCCGGACGACGTGAAACTCAGCCAGGAAAAGAGGCGCCGCACTCTCAGGAGCGCGGCGCCTTTGCCTGCGCCAACTGTCGCGACGCGACCTGTTTCAAACGCGACGATCTTTGGCCGCGCCCGACTTCGAACGACGGCCTACTGCGACACCAGCAGCCCGATGAACGCCTGCACGTCCGCGTCGTTCACGCCGCCGCCCGTCACAATGTCCGCACAATCGCAGTCTCCGTAGCTCGATTCGCCGTCGAGATAGCACTCGACAAACGACGTGATATCCCAGCCGTTGACGACGTGATCGCCGTTCACGTCACCCGCCGTCGTTGCACAGGGAAAGAACGGCAGACAGTTCGTCGGAAACGCCACGCCCTGGTTGGTATAGTTCCCCCAGATCGCCTGCGGCGCGTTGTTGCAGAACGTCACGGTCTGCAGCGTCGGCAGCGCGCCGTCGTGAGCGAACACGCCGCCGCCCAGGAAACCGCCGGGCAGTTGGGCGTCGCGAATGATGCACTGGCGGATCAACGGCGTCCCCGCCGTCACCTCCACGCATCCGCCGGCGTTCGAATACACAACGCCGCCCGAGGCCCCGCGTATCGTGAAGCCGTGCAGCGTGCCGCGATCCATTGCAACGCCGGACGTCCCCAGGCCCGTCACGTCGATCTCCGTCACGCCGACACCGTTGCTGCTGCGCAGCGTGATGTTCCTGCCGCGCATGTCCACGCCTTCGTAATAGGAGCCGGGCGCGACGACGATCGTGTCGCCGTCGACCGCCTCGCGCACAGCGTCACGAATCGACTTGTAGTAAACACCCTGTGTCGTGTTGTGCACCGCCTCACACTGGTCCGGCACGCCGGTCCCGTTGGCGTCCATCGACCAGCCCATCGCGATTTCGACGTCGTCGCACTCGCCGTTGTGATTGCAGTCCTGCCCCGGATTCACCGGGGCTGTGTAGCAACTGTAGATCGGGGCCCCGGGGCCGATGATCTGGTTCGTCGCCTGTTCTCCAAACGTCGTCGGCGCCCCCAATGCCGAGTTCATGATGTCGCATCCGGGCGTGCCGTTGCAGTGCCCCGCCCCCCAGTTGTGGCCCGCCTCGTGCGACAGCAGCCCCGCGTTCCTCACGAGATTGCCGCTGTTCATCTGATCGATGCCGTAGGCCGACGTCGGACTGCAGATGACACCCACGACGGCCAGACCGATGACGCTGCCGACGAAGTTGCGTCCGGAGAACATGTGCGTCAGCCGCCGATTCACGCCCGGCAGATTGGCGTTGTACCAGTTCTTGAACGCCTCCAGCAGGATGTTGTGGTCGACCTCGCCGTTGACGTCCGGCACAACGATAAACGCGTTGCCGCCGCTCCAGATGTCCACCCGGATCAGCTCGTAGGTGATGCCGAGCTCTTCCTCGTAGATGTAGGTCATCGCGTTGACGACCGTTTCCATCGCGTTCGTCGTCGCCGTGATGCTCGCCCCCTGGTACTGGTAGTATTCGTGGTCAGCCAGCAGCGCGAGGTTGGCCACGATCGGCTCGCAGCTCGTGTTCGAACCGCGCGGCGCACCGCCCGGCGTCGCCCCCGCGGCGATGTCCATCGTCCCGCAGTCGCCGAACTGTTCCAGCGACGCGTCCGCCGCATAGACCACATGCGCGGACACATCCCCCGCCATGCCGAATTCACTCGCCAGCTGAATCGCCCAGACTTCGCCGCGATCGTCGCGCAGCATCGCCGTGACCTGGCCGCCCACAATCGACGCGGCGACGCGCGTGGATGCGTCGAACCCGATCGTTCCGCGATAGGTGTTCGGCGCCGGCGCCTCGACGGACGAAGGGTTCCCGTCAGCGTCGTAAGTGACGAGCTCGAATCCCGCCGCACGAATCGAATAGGGACGCAGATTCAGCGTCACGTTGCGATCGCCGAGACGCACATCCAGCGTCACGTCGCCGTCGGCGTCCCACGTCGGCGCCAGATCCTGGACATCGTGTGAGATTTGGGATGGCGATTCCGGCGTCGCCGCCACGGCCGGCGTGACATCCAATGAAACGGAAGTATCACTCGGCCGGTTCTTCTCCGCCGACATCGCAAACTGACAGGCTGAAAACGTAAGACAAACCGCAAGGCGGGAGGCAAACTGCAACGACATTCGAGTCTCCACCAGATCCGGCGCAGCGTGCTCGTTCCACCCACTGGCAAACACCTTACGCCCCGTCTTCAGTGTAGAGATTCGGCGCTGTCCAAACCACTTCCGGATGCAGCGCAATACGCGATTTGGTTCGAGTATTCGCTCCCTTATGGGGCGCGAACGACGAGAATTGAATCAGGAGGTACGAAAAGCAACGATCGTCCAACAACGTGGACGATCGAAGCGCTCATCGGCCGATCATCAAACGGACGGCGACTCGGAGTCAGAGCTTCAGGTCCGCGACCGCGAACAGCGCCACGCCCCCGGCGACAAGCGCCGCCCCGGGACGGTACGCGCCGCTCATACAGACAATCGCGCCCGCACCGAGCAACACCAGCGCCACGCCGTATCGACACCAGGCCGGCAGATCGAGCCACCAGTCAAGCATGGAGATCCTCCCTTCGAGCCCGAATCATCGCGCGAACAGTTGGCGATTGTCAATCCATCGGATGACACGCCGTCACGCCATCCCGCCTGCGCGATATCACGGCCTCGTGATGCGACCGGCAAACAGAATGACGCCCGACGCCGTGTCGCGAATCAACAGAAGAAAAGGTCGATCGGCTCGAAACGTCGGCGCAAACGGGACACGCTCAGGCCCGCTGCCGCAACCAGCAAACAAGGCGACACCTGATGCCGCGGCGGCGACCGTCCCCTCCTCCGTCACTTCCAGGACCGCCTTGTGGACGACGGCGCCCACAAACATCTTGTCTTCCGGATCGTCGGAAACGCATATCCCCGAGAAATCCGCGCCGCCCTCCGCGTCAGGCCTGACGAAAGCCCGCCGCATGCCCATCGCACGCAATGCCCCGTTAAGGGAATACTGCGAGGCGAGCTCAAATCGCGGCAGAAAGACACGGACCTGTCGCGACGCGAGTTTCGAAAGCCACGCATCGAGCGATTCAGGATTCAGTCGTCCCTCCAGACTGGGAAGTCCATCGGGCGATCGCGGCGCGAGGATCGTCATCGCGAGCCGCCCGCCTTTGTACGGTAACTCCGCAATCGCGAAGCCATCATCGCCCGGGTAGTTCGACGCGCTGTCGCGCTGTCTCGACGGAACATCCAAAGGCGTATCGAAGAGGGAGCCATCGCCATTGAACGCGGCGTACCTGGCGGGACGTGCAGACATGTCGCCCATCAGCTTCACACGGACCCTGCTGTGATCGGCAAGCGTGAAGTCCGCCTCCTCCGTCGCCTCCTTCCAGAACGGTATCTCCCACTCACCCCGAAAATAGACAGCGTTCGTGAGGATGAGCCGCGTCAGGGGTGTGATTGCGGAGGCGTCGAGAAAATCACGAATCCGATGCTTCGTCCCCGCCTCGACCCACTCGTTGATCTCCCGCACTGCGTCGGCGGCACGATCGACGAAATCGACGGACTTCGCACAGTCGTCGCCGTAACAGCGCCGCATGGTGTCGAGGTACGACGCCAACGGCGAGAACCGTCGATCGATCCACAACGCGTTCGACGCCAGCAACTCAAAACAGTCAACGCCCTGCTCAAGCGTCTCAAGGGCCTGCGAATCCTGAAAATGCCGGCGAGCGACCGCCTGGTATTCGCGTCGATTTCCCCCGCCGAGGAGCGACGCCAGGTTCGCCTTTGCCGCCTCCACATCCGCGCGAAGCGCCGCGATCCGTTCGCGCGTCGCGTCGTCCGCTGGCCCCGCCGCCGAACGAAGTCGCTCCACCAATGCCGCATGTCCCGCGTGAACCGAATCCGCGACGCGATCGTTCGCGTCGCTTGACGCCGACAATCTCAGAGTTCGCAACATCTCCTCCGCCGTCTCACCACGGGCGCCCTCCGCCAGCATCGTCAGAACGATCGCGATCGACCAGGGAGAGAAGAAGACACTGCCGCCGGTCGATTCGCCGACCAGCAGGCGATACAAGTCCAGACCGAAGGCGTTACACGCCTGCGCCACAATCCGAACGTCATTTGCTTCCACTTCGAATCTGTCCATTCCCCAGCCCCAATCATGCGTTCGGCGGTTCGACCCACCGGCGAACGGACCGCCCAGACCCGCCACGCAATTCGACGCGCCACGGGCGCCATCACGTTGACACTCTACGTCGCATCCGCCACTCAGCATTAAGAACAACTATTGACAACATTGATTCGCGCAATAATGCGAGTATTGAACTTTTTTTGAGACGCGCGCATTGCTGACGTAAAACGGTTTAATGACGCGCGCAACACGATCGCAAAAAGCGACACGCTTATTCTACTACCACACGCGTGTCAGTCACCGCAAGGCGCCATCTTGAATTACGCGCTTTCCTCCAAGAAAACACTTGCCTTTGACTGCGCGACGCGTATCTTACTTTCGTCACACAGGAATCGCCTTCACGACAAGCCGACGGACGGGCTTTGTAATAAACGCTTCGTCTGTCAAATTGCGGAGTGCCTGTGTGAACGAAAGCGCGGCGAACACGACGGCGTGATACGAAGATTGAAACTGGGAAGATCGATCTTCAACGCCGATCCGACTGTTCGACGAATGATGCGCTTCAGGGTAGGGCGGCGTGCCGGCGAGAGTCGGCGAAGTTGAACGGCATGGGTATTCGAAACCGGGAACGAAACGTTTCCGCAAGTCGTTTCGAAGAAGTTCAACAAACCTGAAAACCTGACAATCTGACGCCGGCGCCTTGGGGCGTCCCGCTGTCGTTGCGCCTCCTTCGAGGCCGCCATCGCAGACGGGCGCCGTTCGGTCATCGAGTGTCACGAAACGTCTGCGAGTCGACCGGATGATCCTGGGTGCGTTGCCCAGCGATGATCCGTCAGGGAGATTCCGCGCAACGCCTGCGCGGATTGAGTCACCGTGGGAGAAGAAACAATGAAACAAAGCATGGGATTTATGAGGAGACACTGGCTGTTGACAATGACGCCAACGGCGTTGGCTGTCGCCCTGCTCCTGTCCTTCGCCGGCAGGAGCGAGGGACAGGATCGAGAGGCGTCTCCCGGCATCATCGGCATCGATCCGATTCCCGTCCCGGACTGCGGCGACGCCGACGCCCCCGTCACGCCGTGCGACATCGTCATCAACAAGGAGCTGATGATTACGGACCTCTGCGTGGTTGAAGACCCCGTTCGCACCAAGTGGACGGCCGTCGGCGCCGATCCCAACGCCCTCGGCGCCTGGACCTTCGGCAAGCTCATGGCCTCGATCGGCGGCTTTCCGGATGTCACGACCGATCCCGCCGGTCTGTCGGACTTCGTCCGAAACTGGCTTGGCGAGTGGCTCGTCGATCAGACGCAGACCAGCATCGACTGTATCTCCGACGCGCGACCCGCCATGCAGTCGTTCCTCATCGATCGATGGGAGGAAGTCAGCCACAGCCGCACGCTCAACATGAAGCTTGCCCCCTTCCGCCTGCTCGCGATCGTCAATCGAATCGACCTTCGCCGAAATACAGTCTATGGCGCCGGCAACGCGGGCGAAGCCCGATTCGTCTTTGGCGTCCTCAACATCAACCCCGCTGATCCCAATCCGGATCACTGGTCGCAGACGCAGTTCACTGTCATCCTCGAGTACATCCAGCCGGCTTCGACCTGTGAAGAGGTCAAGACATGGGCCGATCGCTGGCACGCCCTCGGATCGATTCCCTTCGGCGCCACGTTCAACAAGGAACTCCAGAAGATCACGGATGACTTCGCCGGATTCAACATCGCCCCGGGCCGACCGAATGGCAGCTCGATCTCCCAGGTCCGAACCAACGAAATCGAACTCGGCGATCCGTGGGAACTCCGCGAATTCCACCTCAACCCGCTGCTGACCGTTATCCCGGCGCCTCTCGAGCAGACAACTGTCGCCCTGACAGTCGACCTGCGACACAACAACACGGACCTCCTCGCCGACTGGATGACGCAGAACGAACCCGACATCCTCGCCGAGACGCACACGATTCCGCTCGTCTTCAATGGCGAGTGCTTTGCCGCCATCTCGTCGCTCAACCCGCCGGACACATGGCGGGCGCCCGGCTTCGACTGCACCGAAACGCGACACAAGTTCGCGCTGAACAACTGCAACGGCTGCCACGCCCCGGAGACCGACACGCGGTTCCTCCACGTCTTCCCGCGAGACATCGGCCAGGAATCCGACCTGTCGCGCTTCCTGACGGGAACGAACCCGATCAACGACGTGACCTGCACGCCGCCGGGAAGCGTCACCCGCGCCTTCAACGATCTCAAGCGACGCGCCCTCGACCTGTGTGACCTGCTCATGTCCGAGTGCGAGATCGACATCTTCCGACGCACGTCGAGCACCGGCGGCCCGGAAATTGGCCAGGACGGCGGCGAAAGCGGCCCTCAGCGCGAAACGCCGACGAACCAGGACCTCTTCGAGAACGCCCCGCACTCGCCGGGCAACCGCGTCCACTAAGTCCTGTGTCGTTCGCCTGACGACGCCCCGTGGCGATCGTCACGAACGCAACGATTCCTCTCTGCGCGCGGCGCCAGTCACCTGACTGGCGCCGCGTTTTTTACGCAGGGACACGTCCACTCGCCGACGTCGATCTCCACTCGAGTCGCCTCAACGCGTTTCGAGCCGTCTGGCGCCGAGGCTGACGCCTGCAAACGATTTCTTTGTCGATTATTAAGCGATTGTCATTTGAAGTTCGCCCGCCCTCTCCCGATGATCGACCACCAGTCGGGCGCACGATGCGGGGATTTCAAATCGCCGCCGCGCTCGAATCTCGACACGATCACGCACAACCCAGGGACTTCGCCATGTCGCGCCGCGCCGGGCTTCTCACCAACAATCCGCACGACCTGCTGGATGATTCCGCATCGAGTTCCCGCTGGACGCTCTGGGCCGTCCTCTGCGTCCTGCTGGCCGCGGCGATCGCCATGACCTTTCCGTTCGACGGCTGGCTGCTGAATCTCGTCCAGCGCCTCGCGCCCGACGCCTCTCCCGCGCGACGCGTGCTGAAGCTCTCTCGATGGGCCTTCTACTGGCCCGTCATCGCCGCCGCCCTGCTCTTCGCCCTGCGACGCGCGGGACGCGGCCGCCTGGTCGTTTCCATCTCGCTGACGTTTCTCATCGGCATGGGGCTTCTCTACACACTCAAGAACGTCGTGGGTCGCGCCCGCCCGGACGAGCACATCGGCGCCTACGCCTTCCATCCGCTCGGTTTCACAGACGGATTCGACTCGTTCCCCTCCGGCCACACAACGACCTACTTCATCCTGGCGCTGCTCATCGGCGCGTCGTTCCCGAAATCCCGCCACCTCTTCCTCGTCGCCGCGGCGCTGGCCGCCCTTTCCCGGATCGCACAGCAGCGACACTTCGGGTCCGATGTCCTCGGCGGCGTCCTCCTGGCCATCCTCTCCGTCCGACTGGCGACGACGCTGACGGATCGCGTCGGCGTTATGAATCTCCCCGTCCCGCGTCCGCCGCGGCTGTTCCGCCGACGACCGCTCCTGGATGATCCCGCCCACGCCTGATCGACTCGCCGATCACTCCGTTGCCCCACCGCGGCGCTGAATGCGGCGCCTATCGAATCGCCTCGGCGTCGAATCGCAGCCAGAGCACATAGAGCGTCGGCGCCGCCGACGTCTGTGTATCGACGGCAAACAGGATGATGGGCTCGCCCACCTTGAAGGGTCCGTTGAAACTCTGCTTCCAGGTCCGCATCACCGGCGCGTTGACCCCGTTTCCAAGGGCCACGTCGGATTCGTCAAGATCCTCGAACTCGACCTTCACGTTCGCCCGCCCAAGAGACATCGACGTCAGCTCGCCTGCGCCCTCGACGAGCATGCCGACGCTCTCATACTGCACATTGTTGACGACGGCGCCGCTCTTCGTCGTCGTGGATCCGACAACGCAGGGTGTCTGAACACCGATCTGTGTCTCCCGCCCCGCCCCATCATTCGCCAGAATCTGATGGGTCTGAAACAGGACGCGGGACGCGCCGAAACTCGCCAGGAACTCGTTGAACGACGATCTCGCGCCCGCCGCCGCCGTCAGCGCCTCGGCGCTCACACTGTCGACCTTGTCCTCGGCCAGCATCACGCGATAGATCGTCGCCGAAACGCGCAACCGGCGTTCGACATCATCCGTCTTCGCGTCGGGCGACGGCGATGGCGCCGGACAATCCAGCTCCTCGACCGCCCGACCAATCATTTCGACGCCCGCCGCGTCCGCCGTGATGACGAGCGCATTCGTTCGCGCATCGGCGCCGATATGGGGTTCCACGTCATAGGGAATGGACATGCAGGCTCGCGTCAGCAGCGGCGCCATCTCCTCCGCCCGCGCATGCTTCAGCCGAATGACCGCAATCCGCATCGCCGATGGTTCGGCCGGCGTCGCTGGCCTCGCCGAAGCCACGGGCGCCTTTCCGGGCAGCGTGATTCGGCGACGAATCCGTTCATTCCCTTCGTCCGCAGTCTTCGGGTCCTGCCGCTCGCCGGCGAATGCCCTTCCCGTCACGGCCAGCACACACATCAGAAAAACGACATGACGATACGAACGCATGGTTGTCCTCCGGCATTGCGTGCGACGATCGCGACGCAGGCCCGGGCCCGCGCCATCCCGCGGGCGAACCCGCCGGCTGTTTCGATCCGCACAACGAATTTGTACCGACAGTGGGCCCCTCGCGCCGCAGGGAACCGGCGGGATCGCCCCGGCCGGCCCCGCGCCAGTTCCCTCCATCGCGCGACGGCGTTCAATCAGTACGCCGGCCCCGTTATCTCGCCGCCAACCGCGCGTCGATGGCGGCCAGCGCATCGCGATGGAAGGCTTGGAAGATCGTGAAGGACTCGTTCGCCGCCAGCTTCTCCGCCACGAGGTCCTCGAAGGCCCGCCGCCGGATCACGTCCAGCTCGGCGCGGATCCGATGCAGATCCTCGACGCCGGCCGACTCGATGGCCGTGGCGCGCTTTTCGATCTCGATGTAATAAGCGTCGATCCGGTTCTTTCGCTTGCGCCGCATCCACTGGCGGAGCGTGATGGCGCCGGAGATCGCCCCGAACAGCAGGGAAAACGCGACACCGATGACTTCGGCATAGACGACGATGAAGGGCGGCTGCTTCCGCTGATAGTAGTCGACGGCGCCGGCGTGGTACGGCATGTGCGCCGCGGCCGGATCGTATCGCTCCGCGATCTGCCACGCGATCGTCAGCTCGCGCGACGAATCCCCTTCCGTCGTCGCGCCGTACGCGAGCAGGCTCCGCCGCTCGAACAGCGCCTTCGCCGCCTCACGCACGAAGGCCTCGGGCATGTCGCGCCGCGCGACGAGCAGCGCCTCGATCCCGATCGTTCGCACGCCGCGATTCGTTCCGTAGGCGCCGCGGGCGATCGTCGCATCCTTCAGGTAGGGGAAGACCATCTCCAGGGCGCACGCCTCCGACGCGTCATCACCGATGGCGCCGAGCGACTGAAGCCTCGCCACGCCGCGATCGATCACATCCCGGACGATGACCGACGGAACGGCCGTCAGCACAAAGGCGGCGTCGATCGCGGCCGGATCGTCCGCGGTGCGCGCCAGCGCCACCGCCGCCGCGTCCAGCGTGACGCCCTCCACCTCTTTCACCTGGATCCCGAGATAGTCGAGCACGCGCTTCGAGAGATTGCGCGTGCCGCTGCCGCGCTCGCCGAGACAGACGCGCCGCCCCGACAGATCGTAGATGGAGTGAATCTCCTCCACGACGCGCGACGCGACGAGAATGTGCAGCGCCTCGTCGTGCAGCGTCGCCACAAGTCGGGCGTCCTCGTGGGGCCGCGTGTCGCTCTGCACGAAGGCGAAGTCCGCCTCGCCGGCGCCGATGCGCCGCATGTTCTCGACACTCCCCACGGTCCCCACAACTTTCGCCGAGGAAACGACGCCCTCGTTTTCCAGCGTCCTTCCGAATCGCTCGGCGAGCAAAATGTACGTGCCCTTGTCGGGACCGGCGGCGATGACGATCGAGTCGCGCACGCCCGTCGAACGAATGGAGGCCCAGGCCCACAACGCGGAAACGAGGAACGCGATGCACATCAACAGCGCAACGATCGCGCCGACGCTCCACGACCTGCCCACCCCGGATTGTTCACTCCCGCCTGAGCCCATGGCGAACGAGTATAAGGGCGAGCCCACCCAACACACGCTCCCCAGGCGCCCCCGGTCTCCGCCCCCCCCGGCCCATCCCCGAACCCCGATCACCCCAATCGCCCGGACGCCCCGAGCCCAGATCACCCTATGCGCGCCGACACACCGCCGAACGCCCAACGGCGCAACGCACGCCAAAGGCGTGCAACACCCCAGCCCAGGGTGCAGCGTAGTCCGCAAAGCGGACGAAGCGCAACCCTGGGTTCCCGATTGAAAATCTGATTCAGCCCTGAAGGGGCCAAACAAAGGTCGCGACAAATCTCCGCCATAATCCAAACGGGGCAATCGATGATTGTTGGCAAAGTCGATAGCGCCGTTCAGCGGCCAGTCGGCTTCGACGCCGCCCGTCATATGATTGTGGTCGGACTGGGCGTCCCTTTTGATTTGCGGCGGTTCACTCCTTTGAGGTTGCCGGGACATCGTCCCATCGCTTTCAATGGCGCAACACGCCGAGTCGTCGGCTTCCCTGGCGGGCGGATGCGATGATCAATTGGGAACAACTCCGGGATACCATCGTCGCGGGCGCGTCAATATCGCCCATCTCAACGAGCGCGTGCGAGATCATTCGGCGCCAACACGCCGGGATCCCAGAGGACTATCTTCTGTTTCTTTCCGAAATCGGCTGGGGAGAATTCGAGACCTTGCAGTTGTTCAGCGGACCGACACCGGCGCCCGACATATACGGTCCCAGGGGCCATCTCGGAAAGATCATCCTGATCGGCGACGACTATCAAGGCTACTGTTTCGGATTCGCGGCGCCCGCGGGTTTTGCCATGGTCGAGATCACGCCAGCCGGCGAGGCGCGATTCCTCAACAAGTCGTTTGTCGATTTCATGTTGTCCCGAACAACGTCGACGCAATAGAGGCATCCGGCGCTGCAACTCGCAACCAAATCACGCCTCACGGAAACGCCCAACGGCGCAACGCACGCCAAAGGCGTGCAACACGCCAGCCCAGGGTGCAGCGAAGTCCGCAAAGCGGACGAAGCGCAACCCTGGGTTCCAGATTGAAAATCTGATTCAGCCCTGAGGGGGCGAAATACAGGTCGTCACGATCCTTCGCAACACGCTCATCCAACCCGAACGCGCCGACGCGCCGAACCTCGCCCCACATGCGCTGCCACGCTCCAGGAAATTCAACTCCCCATAACGCCGACGCCCCAAACCCAGATCACCCTATGCGCGCCGACACACCGCCGAACGCCCAACGGCGCAACGCACGCCAAAGGCGTGCAACACGCCAGCCCAGGGTGAAGCGAAGTCCGCAAAGCGGACGAAGCGCAACCCTGGGTTCCCGATTGAAGATCTGATTCAGCCCTGAAGGGGCGAAACAGACATCGTCACGATTCCCCCGGCGCCAGGCCAGTTGAGGTTTTGCAACCAGTTCAACAGCGCATGGACCGCCTCGACGCCGCCGGCCTCGGCCTGGGCGACGAGATCGTTGACCTGTTTTTGCCAGGTGGACTTGGGACCGCGGGGGTAGGAGGGCATTGGGGGGATTTTGACTGGGGAATTTTTCGATCGGCCCTGTGAATGTGAATGTTGGCGTCGGCCTGGGCTTCGCCGTCGACTTGGCAGCGCGGCCCGCCGTTGTGGGTCCGCACGACGGGCGAGCGAGGTGCTGTCCCTCGCGAAGACTGAACACTGTTGGATAAGCCCGCCATAGCCCCCCGAGCGTTCACAAGGATGCGAGCGTTTCGTGCGCACCAAAGACAAGGCGTGTCAGCGCCAGTTGGAAAAATACTGTACGTTCGTCGTTAGCGGATGGGATCCGGCTGGCCACGATGCGAACACAACGTGATTCAACTGACACGAGATGGCCGAATTCGAACAATTGCATACTAGCTCATCGGTTGAAGAGCCAGCGCTGGGAGTGGGATGATTTGGCTTGGGATTCCATCGAGCATCCGTGACAACGAATCGGAGTCCTCACTTGTCGCGATTATGACCTGCTGGTTTGCTGCCTTGGAGGGCGCAACCCTTCCTAGGAGGGCAGCGAAGCTAATCTCCCTCATGTGTTGCTGTTGCGGTTCGTCGAAGATGAGCAACCCTGGGTGATTTGTCGATTCTTCGCGTGCTAGTTCCAGCAGCGCAACCAAATAAGCCCAAATCAGGCGCACCGAGTCGCTTGCCGACATTTGGACAGCCGACGGCAAAGTCACTCCGTCTCGCGTCGGGCGGTAATTCTCCCTCGATATTACGATCTTCTCCGGCTCGAAGCTCTTGAGATTATACTCCCTTAACTGCCCTATCACAGAACGCTCGATCCTAGCTAGCTTCTTCTCGTCGCCCTCGGACAGGTTCGCTTGTTGCACGGACTTGAGCGCGCCCTGGTTTTGCCGCCAGAGGGCCGAGATGGATGCCAAGTCAGCAAGTAGTTTCTCGAATCGCGTCGACATCCCCTCCAATCGACGTGTTCGATCTTCCTCCAGAAGCCGCTCGCGTATTGCTGCGACGGAGGGCGCCTCGGCGTCCCCTCGGAACGCGCGTCGCCGGTCCCTGAGGACTAGCGCTTGGTCTGCGACCTTGCGCTGGAGTGCATTGAGTCGCGCCCGCTTTGTCGCGACGAGCTTCGTCGATTCCTTTCGAAGCTCCTCGAAAAGGCCAATCTGCCCCTCAACGAAGCGCAAGTTATCTTCAAGCTTCATTGGCTCACCTGCAGTGTCTTGCGGGAGCAGCGAGTCTTTTAGCGATTGCTTGCATGTCGGACATGTCTGGCTAATCAGTCTTAGATTTCCAGGCGCGCCGCGACGACGGAGCTTCTGTTCATCTTTGTATTTTCTTCGATCCTCTTGGAGAGCCTCAATACGCACATTTATAGCTTCGAGCTGCTCGGACTCAGCCCTTATCTCGCGCGCCAATGTGAGTTGCTGTGCTTCCAGGCGGTCTAGGTCTCTCTCAGCATTGAAGACTTCGTCCCGGAGTTCGATAGCCACGTTCTTAATCCGCGGAATCTCCTTCTCAGACAACCCGCGAAGCCTACGCCGCCTCGAGCGCAGAGCTTTTTCGATTGCGATCCACTCCTCTCCTTCAGTCACTAGGAGCAGGGGAGTTGGGCGAGGAGGCCAATCCGCCATCGGCTCGCGTTCCACGCCTTGCATTAGCGTACCGATCTCCTCCGTCGCGCGTTCAAAGTCTCGCACCTTCTCACACCAACTCCTTCTTAATTGGTCAGCCTCGTTCCTCAGTTCGTGCCGCTTTAGAGCATTGGCTTGAATGTCAAGGGCCAAGAGGTACTCGATCACACTCGTCCACAAATCAATGATACCGAAATGTGTTGGCATTCTACTTGCAAGCCCCGTCCACCCTCGCAACTGGTCAACAAAGACGAGTGGAAACAGAGCCTCCAAGTAAAGCGGCACAGGCTCACCATCGTACTTCGGCACCTTGGGAAGCCGCAGGCCCAACGCATCGGCGAGGAAGTAGTGAAATCCGGATTCCGATTGCGCCGCGCGCGGAATCCGAACGAAGAAATCTCGCCTCGCGTACGCACCATTAGGGGAAGACAGGATCGGGCCAGAGAATACAGTGATTAGCTGGCGCTGCTCTTTGCTTCCAGTCGCAGCCCGCGTCGCTGAGTAGATCTCTTGCTGGCCAACTTCGAATTCCAAATGGACATGGGACTCAAGAACTGCGAGCCAACTTTCGCCGTCATGGATTCTGTCGGTTATCGCCTCAGGAAACGGGCTGTCTTGTCCTCGAATGCAAATACCCTCCAGACCGAGTGCGTAGAGGATCGCAGCAAGGCACGTGGACTTACCGCTCGCGTTCTCCCCTTGGAGGACAACGAGCCCTTCATTGAACCGAAGGTTGATACCGAAGGGTCCCTTTTCCGTTATCACACGGATTTGCAGGGCTCGAATTCGCAGACTCATCCTTGGTTTCCCCATTCGAATAAGGCGCTCACATCCGACTGCGTGAGCCGATTCGGCAATGACCTCAAGAACGCCCGCTCTATTGGGAGAGTATCGGGAGCCAGACCGTCGAGGGCTTTCCTCCCCTGCGGCGTTATCGAGATTCGGAAATCCGGTAGTCCCTTCCCGTTGCGGCTCTTTTGCGCAACGCTGACCAAATCCGCTCCAACTGCTAGGCAAACAGCGCGATCGAGCGACGGGTCGAACCTCACAATCGCAGCCTCGGGTGCTCGGATTCCGAGAAGAAACTCCAGTAGCCTCTGGCGGGATTCAGCGTTCCGTATTGCCCAGTCCAGCACGTGCAGCTGCTCAAGGTTTGCAACGCTAGCGCGGCATGCATCGATAAGGAGTAAGAGAATGACGACTCGGCGTAATGGCCTAAGATCTGGATGAATAGCGGCCGGTCGCTTCGTGAATATGCAAGGGGACTCGAGAATAGCTTGTGTTGTTATGTCATCCATTCGGCACCTCAGGAAAGTCCAGCGGGCATTCGAGTAGCCAGAGTCCTATTGCCCCCGTAGCGATTATGTTGATCAGAGTCGAATTTGGAGAGTTCAAAAGTGGCGCAAGCGATTGTTCAAACCTCTCCTTGGCATTCGCCACTATCTGTGAAGCTGGAGCAACCTCGAAGGGACTAAGCGCTTCAAGATTGCGAGCGTGTTGCTGTCTCTGAACGATGATTTGCTCAGCAACAATCGGTGAGCACGATCTAATCTGAGAAATGAGGTTCTCGGAGTCAAGGTATCGCTTCAGTAGGTCCTTTCTTGCCTTCTCCCGCACATCGTCATCGGCGAGCTTGGGTACCTTGCGGAGCTTCCGCTCCAAGACTATCACCTGCTGCGCCCGCGCAACTGAGAAGTCCTCGAGGTCTTCGTCTGTGCATTCAGAATACCCATCAGGAATGTAGACAATCCCGGCCTGAGCTAACTGTCTCGCCTCGGCTGGAAACGCGGTAGACGCAGTTCGTACGATGGCCTGAAAATCCTCCGTCAGAAATGGCAGCTTTTGCTCTCTCAGTAGCTCGCCCTTCTTGCGGGCATGAATAAGTACAGATTTGTCATCCAACGTGGGCACGATTAGATGCCACCGAGAGATCTGAATACCCTGAAAGAGATTGCAAAGGGCCTTCTGGTTCTTTCTTAGCGTGAGCTTATTCAGGTCCTTCGTGATCTTGTTCTTCTGTTTTCTTGCTCTATCTCCAACGCTAACCGAGTTGTCGTCAGCGTATGCTTGGTACGCATCGCCTGTTGTGGAGAATCCCTCTATCCCAAAGTCTCCATGAACCTTGTCCGGGATGGCTATATATGTATGCTGCAAGTTGGCGTAGTGACACGACATCAGCGCATTGACGTGGCGTTGCCAGCGACGACCGTCGGAGGCTTCGTTCGCGTCGGAATCACCTTGCATAATTGAAGGTTCTGGTGTGATCATGCATCCCACGCGCCGGCAATCGCGACACGCAATATGTTCAATAGTGTGTGTGCAGACTCACGACACCGCGATAAGCCGGCCCCTGAGTCACACCCGCGATCGAAGGAAATGCAGCGACTCCGCGGGTAATACGATAACCTCCGACCGCAATCCGCACTAGATTGCCAGAAACTCCCCAATCAACTGGACCCCTGGTCCACCGCGCGGACCGTACAAAAGGGCCGCGGCGCGTCTCTACAACGCCGGGAAACGCTAAGGGGACAGCCGCTCTCCTTGACACTCACGAATGCTGAGGAAGTTGTGAGACTTGAGTCGAAAGTGGCCTCAACCATCGCGCGACCCGTGCGTGCCCGACCGTCGAAGCGCCTGCCGGCGATCACGCGACTGCCCACGTCACATCCATCGCGAATCCCCCTCCCGCCCCATCACCGTCGAATGCTACCGCAATTGCTCCACTTGTTGCCACAAAAAAAGTGGACACTACCGTCCAGCTAGTGGCCATTTCGCGGCGAAATCGCCCATGGCGGCCGCAACGTCGGCCAGTTTTCGACCGGAATCGCCCATCGCCGCGGCGGACAGCGCGGTCTTTCCGGCGGAATGGACCCATCATCGAAAGATGGGACGACGACGAGCGGGTTCAGCATCGGGAGGGACGCGCGATTTGGTGATTCGTTCGGAAACTGGCGCTCGTTCTTCTTCGTATCGTCGCGCCCCCACCGCTGAAGCGGGTGGGCCACCCGAGGGGATTTTGTGATTTCGTGATCTGCGATTTGGTGATCTGGTTCCCGCGAATACGGTCACTCGTATTTGTGACGTCGCGTTGCCATCGCACTGCTTGAGAGCCGTGGCGCGGGGCCACGCGGTCGATTCACGATGGCGCTCAATCGCGAAACATCACAATTCGCAAATCGCCACTTCACAAATTCTCAAGCCGATCTCGCAAACCTGACGGGCGTAGCCCGCCCTGCCGGCCTTCATGAGAGCAAGCCTGGCGGGCGCCGCACCCATACCTGTTGCCCTTGCCTCAGTCCGGGAATGCGGCCGCCGCGTCGAATCTGAATTTCCGGCATTTTGCGCGGCAGACAAGTCACTTCGGCGGTTATTCCCAGTGGCGGGCATGGCGACATGGACCGCCGCAGGCGGCTGGTCGGCGTTTCGGGGCCGATCCGTCGCCATGATCGTCAGGAACCCAGTGTCTATGAAGGAGAGAATTGCGATGTCGATATCCCGCGCCACCGTCTGCTGTCTCAGTCTGGCGATCGCCGTCTGCGCTTCCGCCACGTCCGTCGCCCGGGCCCAGGCCCTGCCGTATCTGCGCGGCGAAGGTACCTACAGCGGCGACCTCTCGGGGCCGCTCATCGTCGTCGTCAATGATAACTTTGGTCGCACCAGCCTCTGGGTGGATGGCGTCATTTACGGCGGGACGGATCGTTATCCCGAGACCCCCGGCGTCATCGGTTTCGACCATCAGTTCCTTGCGGGCGGCGTCTCGATTACGAGGGAACCGTTCGAAGGCGGCGAATTCACGGCGATGTCGGAAAGCGACTGGGGCCACGTCATGATGTTCGAGGGCGTCATCGAGAACAACGTCGCCTCGGGAACGTGGACACTGGATTACAACGAGGATTCATCCGAGTGCAGGAACTCGGGCCGGACGGGTCGGAGCTGCGCCACACGCACGGGCGCCTTCGAAGTTCCGCTCGCGCCTGTCGGTCCCGCCAATACCGTGCAGCCGCTCGACCTGACGAGCGTCTGCGGCGCCATCGGCCCCGCCATGCTGACAGTGTCGCTGCTGGGTGTGTTCACATTCCGCGCCGGCCGGCGTCGCCGACGCGCCGCGCGACGATAGAGCGTCGCGTCAGCGGCTCTTGCGTTTGCGCTGCTTGCGGCGATCGCGCTTGGCGGGCTTGAACTTCGGCCGGCTCGCCTTGCCCTTCACCTGCGGCATCTGACCGGCCATCGACATCTGCGCGAACTGTGAACCGAACTTCATGCGGTCCATCATGCTCATGCCGGCCATGCTCTTCATCACGTCGCGCGCCTGAAGGAACTGCTTGCAGAGACCGCTGACGTCTTCCGTCGCGGCGCCGGATCCGCGGGCGATGCGACGTCGTCGCGAGGCGTCGATGATCTTCGGGTTGGCCTTCTCCTTCGGCGTCATCGAGTGGACGATCGCCTTCATGCGGCGGATCTCGCCCTCATCGATGTTGAGATCCGTGTCGCGCATCATCTTGCCGACGCCGGGGATCATCTTGAGCATGTCTTTCATGGACCGGCCACCCATGACCTTGTCCATCTGGCTGATGAAGTCGTCGAGGGAGAGCTGGCCTTTCGCCATTTTGGCTTCGAGCTTGGCCGCGTCTTCGGCCGTGACCTGCTGCTGGGCCTGTTCGACGAGCGAGACGATGTCGCCCATGCCCAGGATGCGGCCGGCCATGCGCTCGGCGTGGAACTCCTCCAGGCGATCGAGCTTCTCGCCGACACCGATGAATTTGATCGGCTTCTGAACGATGCTCTTGACACTGAGGATGGCGCCGCCGCGCGTGTCCGAGTCGAACTTCGTCATGATGACGCCGTCCAGCTCGAGCCGCTCGTTGAAGTGCTTCGCCGTGTTGACGGCGTCCTGGCCGGTCATGGCGTCCAGGACGAGATAGATCTGATGCGGCTGCGTCGTACCGGCGATGTTGGCCACTTCCTGCATCAGCTCTTCGTCGATGCTGAGTCGGCCCGCCGTATCCAGGATGACGACGTCGAGCAGCTTCTTCTTCGCGTCGGCCACGCCGTTGCGACAGACCTTCACGGGGTTCTGATGATCGCGCTCCGTATAGACGGGAACATCGAGCTGCTGACCGAGTGTCTCAAGCTGATCGATCGCCGCAGGTCGCTTCAGGTCGGCCGCGACCATCATCGGCTTCTTGCCTTTCGCGAGGCAGTACTTCGCGAGCTTGGCGCAGGTGGTCGTCTTACCGGAACCCTGCAGACCCGCCATGAGGATGATCGTCGGTCCGCCGGCGACCCACGGAATGCGCGAGTCGATGGGCCCCATGAGCCCCACGAGTTCGTCGTGGACGATCTTGACCATGACCTCGTCGGGCTTGAGGGTCTTGATGACCTCCTCGCCGACGGCTTTTTCCGTCACCCGCTTTGTGAATTCCTTGACGACGTCGAGGTGGACGTCGGCCTCGAGGAGAGCCGTGCGGACATCCCGCATGACCTCCTGCACATTTTCCTCGGAAATGCGGCCACGGCCGCGGAGCTTGCGGAAGACGTCGCTGAACCGGTCCTGAAGTGCGTCAAACATAGCGGAATTCTACCCTTACGATCGCTGGACGGCGCGTCCGGCGGATTCTGCGCGAGCAAGCAAGATACTCCCCCCGACGAGGGATTCAAGCGGCTGGGGAAACCTGTCGCCGATTGCGCACGTATATCGAAAAGACCGGCCCCCGCCCGACCGCAACGGCGTCGCCATGCCTGCAATCAGGCCCGGCGACGGCAAGGCGGCCAGGCCGTCAACGACGTGGCAATATTACCCAATTGACTGCCAGCCAATGATGGCTCAGCGTCGAACTCCGCCATCCTCAGCGGGCGTCGAGAGTTACGATCGAACGGCGAATAAATCGCATAAAACATGAAATATCATATATTTACGAACCTCATCCGCGGCGTAAAAAAAGCCAATGATTGTTTGACACCCTATCATCGATTTGATAGAGTCCAAAACCGTTGTGGGGAAACTCACGACCCTTCGCAAGCGGCTAACCGCCACGACTAACGGCTACTTCTAGCCGTGGCGCTCCTCAGGCACAGGCCTTTGTCCTGTGCCTGAGGTTTTTTTACGCGCTCATTCTTCACAGGGTGTTTCAGTCGCAAGGACCACCGCCGCGCGCGACGATCGGCGCGCCCCGGCGCAACACATCGCCCACTTTGATGCGCGGAGCGCACGGTTCAGGCGCGATCACGTCGCAGTGTGATTTCACAACATCGTGTCGGCTGCGATGATCAACCGGACCCATTAGCATACGCGCGATGAATGAGCCACTTCAGCGCCAGCGAGGGATCTTTGAAGGTCGCGTGACGCGCCGACGCATGCCCTGCCGCGAACATTTCGAACTGACGGTCCGCGTTGATGATTTTCCGGAGGCGTCGCCTGGACAGTTCGTCCAGATTCTCTGCGCAACACCACCTTCTGAGCCGTCCGCGGATTCCCCCGTTTCCCCATCGGCGCGACCGAACATGTCCGCCGGCGTCCTCCTGCGGCGCCCCTTCAGTATCGGTGGCCTGCGTCGCAAGGGTCGTCACTCTGAGATAGACATCATGGGACGTGTCGTCGGTCCCGGCACGGCGTGGCTCGATGCGCGCATGCCCGGCGACGAGATCAACTTCATAGGTCCCCTGGGGACGCCGTTTCGACGCCCCGCATCGGACGAGCATGCGCTGCTCGTGGCGGGCGGCGTCGGCCTGCCGCCGATCCGCTGGCTGGGTGAGACGTTGTCGGCGCAAGGCGTTCCGACGCGCGCGATTTTCGGCGCACAAACGGAATCGCTGATTCCCCTGACGCTCACCAAAACACCACAGAATGTTCCGGAATTCACGCCCTGCGCCGCCGAGTTCGCCGAACACGGCATCGACACGATCATCACGACGGACGATGGTTCCTGCGGACTTTTCGGACGCGTCACGGACGCCATGCGCCCCGCGCTGGAGGCGAGCCATCCAGGCGCAACCATCATTTACGCCTGCGGTCCCGAGCCGATGCTTGAGGCGATCGCCAGGCTTGCCAACGCGAACGGAATCCCCTGCCAACTCGCGCTTGAACGGGTCATGGCCTGCGGCATGGGAACATGTCAGTCATGTGTCGTTCGAGTGAGTGACAGCGCCGCCGACGAAGGTTGGCGCTATGCGCTGTGTTGCACGGAAGGCCCGGTCTTTGATTCGACGCGGCTCGCAGGGTCCGATTAAGCGCGGCGTCATGGCCGCCGGCGCCCGTTCGAAGCGGGCGCAACGGGTCGTCCAGCGAGTCGTTAAACGGCGCGACAAACGGCGCACACCCTGACCCGCGCGCGGTCGCGCCCATCACGTTCAGTCTCGACCATCCGTCAAATCCCCGATATCGATCTGAAGAATCTTCAGCAGCGCAAGCGCGTCATCGATGACCCAATCCGGATTTTTTTCAGAAATTTTTTCGAGGTCTTCGAAGCCCCAGGAGACCGCGATCGGGCGCATGTTTGCGTTCCGCGCCGTCTCGATATCGACGACGGAGTCGCCGACGAAAGCGACATCTTCCGGCGCCATGCGCATCTGTTCGGCGAGTTGAAACGCAACATGCGGCGCCGGCTTCTTGTCGATCTCCGTGCGATAACCACGCCATGCGACGAAGTACTTCTGCAGCGAGAGATGACAGATGATGCGATCGACAAACGCATCGGGCTTGTTCGAAAGAACGGCCATCGGCGTTTCAGCGTCCGCCAGTAAGTCCAGTGTTTTCAACATGTTGGGATAGAGCCCTGTGGTTCGTACACAGTGCGTGTCATAGGCGCGCGCCGCTTCGCGCAGGAGTTGATCGGACCTGTCTTCCGCGCCGTGAAAGGTCGCGGCGCGCCGACACAGCATTGGAAGTCCATTGCCGATCCAGGTGCGAACGCGCGCGACGTCGACCTGCGCGAGACCGATGTTGTTGAGCGCTTCGTTGATGGCGCTCGCGATGTCATTCAACGAGTCGACGAGTGTTCCATCGAGATCAAAGATGACAGCGCGCGGCGCGCGTTGATCGTGTTCTTCGTTGCAAGTCATGCGCCCATTATTCATGAAAACGGTTGAAGGCGCCGAATAAGAAATTAGGTAAGACGGTCAAGTTTTTAGTTGACAACGTTTTGGCTGTCTCTAGACTTTTTTCACAGAAAGGAGGTGACGCTAATGGCTAAGAAGAAGAAGAGCGCCACCAAGAAGAAGGCCACGAAGAAGAAGGCCACGAAGAAGAAGGCCACGAAGAAGGCCGCAAAGAAGGCTACGAAGAAGAAGGCCACCAAGAAGGCTGGCAAGAAGCGACGCAAGAAGGCCGCCGCCAAGAAGGCGACCAAGAAGCGACGATAAGTAGCCAACAACCTTTGGTTTTCGTCGCCCACTCTGTGATGGGTGAAGCGAATGAAAGCCGACGCCTTTGAGCTCAAAGGCTTCAAAAAAAGATGGAAGGCGCTCTTGCCACGGCGGCGCCTTCCATCCTTTCTTTTTACCCGAATGTAAAGAGCGTTCGGGGTTCGACCCCGCCCGCCCCGCAGTTCTACTTCACGCGTTCAAGCACCATCGCGACCGCGTTGCCTCCGCCCAGGCAGAGCGACGCCACGCCATATCGGGCGTCGCGACGATCCATCAGGTTCAGCAGCGTCACGAGGACGCGCGTTCCGCTGGCGCCGATGGGATGTCCCAGGGCGACGCCACCGCCGCAGACATTCACACGTTCCTCGCTGATCTCGAGCTGTCGAATGCAGGCGACCATCTGGGCGGCGAAGGCCTCGTTGATCTCAAACAGGTCGATATCGCCCAGCGTCAGGCCGGCCTTGGCGACCGCGGTACGAATCGCCCCGACCGGGGCAATGAAGAGTTCCTTCGGTTCGACGCCATGCGTCGTGTGTGAGAGGACACGGGCGATGGGCCGCCAACCTCGCTTCGCCGCTTCCTCTTCACTCGTGAGCAGCGCCATCGCAGCGCCATCGGACAACTGCGAGGAATTGCCGGCCGTGACAGTGCCATCCTTCTGGAACGCCGGCCGCAGTTTGGCCAGATCGTCCAGCGTGACATCGGCGCGAATCGTCTCATCCTGATCGAAGATCGTCGTGGCGCCCTTGCGGCCCGGGATCTCGATCGGCGTGATGTAGTCCCTGAACATCCCCGCCTTCTGCGCCTCGGCCGCGCGATGATGGCTCTGTACCGCGAATCGATCCTGGTCTTCCCGAGAGACACCGTACTTCTCGGCGATGTACTCGGCGGCGCATCCCATCGCCCAGCCCTCGAAGGGACAGGTCAGCCCGTCGAAGAGCATGCCATCCTGCAACGTGGCGTGACCGAATTTCTCGCCGGTGCGATGGTTCCGAATGTAGTGCGGCGCGTTGGACATGCTCTCCATGCCGCCGGTCAGAATGATGCTCGCCTCACCCAGTCGGATGTTGTTGTCGGCGTTCATCGCGGCCCGAAGTCCCGAACCGCAGACCTGATTCACGGTCACGGCCGTGATCGTGACGGGGAGCCCCGCCTTCAGCGCAACCTGTCGCGCCGGGTTCTGGCCGACGCCGGCCTGCAGCACCTGTCCGACCAGGGCCCAGTCGATATCCTCAACGGGGCATCCGACAGTCTGTACAACATCCTTTGCCACCTGCGCCGCAACTTCCGGCGCCGTCAGGCCGCTCAGGGACCCAAGGAAACGGCCAATCGGACTTCGCTTCGCCCCGACAATCACACTCCGCGTCATCTGCGCACCTCCAACATCCTGCTGTCGATCTTGTTGTCGCCCCGCAATCGGGGATCGAGGATTATAAATCTATTCCGAATTATCCGCTCGGCGGGACGCGCGACGCCGGCCTGATGCGAGCCGATAATCAGGGCCGCCCGAAGCGGCGTCTGGCGCGTTCCGCGGCCCGCCACACGATCCCTCGCGCCGCCCCCGCCGCCGGGTCGATCAGGGGGAGTCGTTTCCACAGTGGTCAATCGTCGATCGCATCGCGCGCCCGCCGACAAGTGACGGATAAAGCGTCACAGATTCGAAAATGGCGCGGTCCGTCACGATTGAACTCAGATTTTTCTTGACGCATCGGCGTGAGTTTTCCTACGCTTAGATTAGACGGCGGCGAGGCCGTCCGACGCGTCGGACAAAACATGGGCGTCCGACGGGCGGTGGAATCGAAACCGTCTCTTCCGATCGGGTGATCGGATGTGTCGTGTTCGGTGGCGACGGTCGCCGAACGAGGGCAAGGCTCGACGCGAAGTGGAACACTCACCCAATCGCGATCGAGAGACCAGCCCTTTGCTAAGGAGGTGATCCATGACGAGTGACTGTACCAGGCTGCTGTAAGCTGCAGCTAACGTGGCTGCGCTGACAGCGGCCTTTCACGAATGAGCCCGTCGATCGAGTCAGTCGATCGGCGGGCCTTTTTTTTTTGGTTCATCCGGGAAGATCGGACCTCGCGAGATTGTCGGTAATCCTCCCAGCCCACCGCTCCGCGAAACAGGCGCTCGAATGGCGCCTTGGTCGCGCCTGGCGCCGAATGGAATGACGTGTTTCGAGCGACCAATTTGAAGTTCATCGCCATCGATCCGTTTCGTCGCACGGCGGATCGTGTACGATTCCGCCAACGATGGCGCTTCCAATCGACTTGTGGCTGATCCACCCGGAGACGGCGATGTGCGACGCGTTCCGCCGTCGGTTCTCCCCACTTCCATCGTGCCGAGTCATTCAGTCCCGTTTTGAAGACCTGCCGCCCCATTATTGCTTTGTGACGGCGGGGAACGCGTTCGGCATTATGAACGCCGGCATCGACGCCGCCGTCGTCCATTTCCATGGGGACGACCTCATGCGGCGCGTACAGCTCCGAATACAGAACGACTACCTGGGCGAACAACCGATCGGAACGTGTTTCATCGAGCCAACGGGAACCGCCGGCTATCCATTTGTCGGGCACTCGCCGACGATGCGCGTCCCGGGGTCGATCAATGGAACGGACAAGGTCTACGTGGCAACGTGGGCGGCGCTGCTCGCGGTCTATCGTCACAACGTGGAGCATCCGGGAGAGAATCGAATCAACACCGTCGCCTTCCCGGCCATGGGCGCCGGGTTCGGCGCCGTCCCCTTCGACGAAGTGGCCCGCCAGATGGCGGCTGCGTACGACCACTACCTTCAGCCACCGCATCGTTTTGACTGGGACATGGTGGTCAGCCGTCATAAGCGCATCGCGTACGACGGCGACCAACAGGTCGCCCGATAGCGCGTTGTGATCACTTCAGCCCTGGGCGAATGAATTGTCCGTGCGGCGAGCCGTCGCGGCGATCGCATCGTCGAACGCCATTGTCCGCGATGACCACGCGTGCAGTCGCCCCAGCCTTGTCGCCGCGTCCACGGATGCTCGCCAGTTCGGTCCCGCCAGGTCCGCCGCCATCCGCTCAAGGGCGTCTGCGAGGGCGGGCGCGGTACCGTCGTAGAGGCTGATCGCACGCAAGTCGTCACTGCGCGCCAGGAGTTCGGGATACGCGAGTCGATCCGGCAGCAGCGGCGCGCAACCACAGGCCATGGCCTCGACGGCGGCAAGTCCAAAGAACTCGTGGTGGGCCGTGGACACAAACACGTCGGCGTCGGTGAGGGCGCGGAAGTACGCGTCGCGCGACGCCAGGAATCCCCAATGATCGATTCGATCGGCGAACTGGTCACGGGCCTCGTCGAAGATCGGCGGTGTTTCCCTGAACCGCTGCCCCAGCACGCTGAGTCGAAAGGCGACGCCCCGCTCCGCGAGGATGCGGATCGCGGCGAAGAAGTCCTCGGGGTTCTTGTCATGCTCCCAGCGGGCGGCCCACACGATATGAAGCGGTCTTGGCTCCGAGTCGGGCGCCGGAATCACGTCGGGAACTTCGATCCCCGGCGTCATGACGATCGACTTCGCCCGAATTGCGTCGACGGCGCCCTTCGGCGTGTGATCCGGCATGCGACTCAGCAGATCCCCCGCAGCCGCCAGGAAGTCCTCGAGATGAAACGCGGAGTTGAACCAGACGGCGTCGGCGGCGAGCGCCGAGAGGATGTTTGTGAATCCGAAGTGCAGGTCGCGCGGCTCGTCCTCACGGAATGGATACGTCAGCTGGTTCTCATGGAAGTAGAGAATCGTCGGCAGGTCCCGAATCGGCCTGGGCGCCAGGCCCCTGAACTCCGCTAGGTTCAGCATGTCCGTCGCAAAGACGACGTCACAGGGATGCGCAGGCGCACTGTCTCGCAGCCTGTCGGCGAATGTGAGCGCGGCGTGGCGCATCCGCCATTTCCACTTGTGGGCCGGCGCCGTCAGGAGCATCCAGTGATGACGGCTTCGCGTTCGCCATCCGTCAATGAACGCCTGGTGGCTTCCGCCGTAGTAGGGTTCGAGCGCGAGGATTCGCATGGTGGACATCATACCTGACGGGCGCCGCGCGCCGCTGCGACACCGGCTACAGGCGCCTGAGCAAACCGGCGCCCGGCGGTATGATGGCGCAACCATGGAGAAGAACGAGATCGACATCACGACCGCCCAGCGCAACGACTGGCTTGTCGCCGAGGATTCGACGCTGTTGAGCGCGTGCGCGATCGACGCTTATCGGGCGAGCGGACCGGGCGGGCAGAAGCGCAACAAGACCAGTTCGGCGGTTCGTCTGCGGCATCCGCCGAGCGGTCTGATGGTCATCAGCGAGGAGAGTCGCTCGCAGCACGCCAACAAGCGCGTGGCGCTTCGCCGTCTTCGCATGGCGATCGCCATTCGGCTTCGCCCCCGGGACGCGGGTATCGTCGATCTGGCGGCATTGACGCGCGCCTATGTGACGTCTGACGGGCGCCTTCGACTGTCCGACAGGAACGACGACTTTCCGATGGTCATCGCGGCGATCCTCGATCACGTTCATCTGAATCGCGGATCTCTGAAGGAAGTTGCCGAAACGATCGGCGTGTCGCAAAGCCAGGTCATTCGAATCCTCTCCGGCGAAGATGCGGCGTTTGCGGAAGCCAACGGGATCCGTGAATCGCATGGGCTGACGCGTCTGAGCAGAAGCTGAGCGCATCGACGCGCTCGAACACCCTCTCGCGACATCTGACGTCGGCGCAAAAAAAGAAGCCCGGTCGCGCCAACTTGGCGCGACCGGGCGTGAAATACTCTGTTCTCAATCAGGTCGGGCTGCGAATCGGCTAGATACCGCCGCCGCCGCCGCCACCCTGGCCGCCCTGATCGCCATCCGCGGGATCGACCGGCTGGCCACCACCCGGAGGATTGAATCCATCGGGAAGGTTGAAGAAGTTCTCGTCACCCGCGCCACAACCGAGCGGAATCGTGCAGGTCGGGTCGGTGCTGAAGTCCGGTGTTTCCAGAAGCGGAAACAGGATATTCAGCTGGTCGGAAGGCGTGCAGAAGGTCAACACCGTGCCGCAGATCGGCAGCGAGTAGAGGGCATTCGCACAATTCGACTGAAGTACCGTGCCGCCCGCAAGAAATGCGGTTGCCGCCAACGCAAGGCGGTTCTTTTTCTTTGTCCAACGCATCGAAAGGGTCCTTTCAAATCTGCGAGCGTCTCTGGGTCGTTTTGTTGTCGCATGGCGCCATAAAAGGCCGCTCACACGGGGTTCACTTCGAATCAGCCGCCGGTCTGGACAACCTGACGGGCCGGACAGCCGAACATCAGATCATCCCCTGAATTCACGATATCACCCTGCTGAATGCCGTTCTCATCGACGATCTGAATGTTCTCAGCGCCGCAGACATTAAAGAGGCCAAGGAAATAACCGTTGTTGTCGATCAGAAATCCGCTGCTGGAGACACCCGCCGTGGCAACACTGCTGACCACCGCACACGCCTGGCCGAACTGCAGGAGCATCGCTCCGGCTGTCAGATAGCCGGCGAGCTTGATCTTCCGTCTGGTACTGCGCGTCATCGAGACATTTCCTCCCATGGGTCCCTGCGTCGGCGGGCTGTTTCAGGTGGGACTAATACGCGAGGTCAGGCGTTGCGCCTTCCCGCTCTAGGGATATTACCCGCATCACCAACTGTCTTTCAAGATCTCGCACGCCGGCGATTCTGTGACCGTCCGGAAAAGCGCCAACGTCTGATACTTTCGATACTTGGGCGAGTCATGGCGCCCTTCGGGCCGCCGCCGTCGCCGCCACGCCTCATTTCCATTCCGCCCGGCCGCCGAATTCTGGCGCCGTTTCGACATCGTATGGCGCGGGCGGGGGAAACCCGTCCGCCGCTGTCACGCTCGCCACGGCGCAATGGGCGCCGCGGGAGAAATCCATTGACGCCCGGCGCGACGCTCCCTAAGATTCGCCACTACTTGAGACTGAGTCTCAATATCGTGAAAACCACCTGCGGGAGGCCACTGATGAACGATCGCGCGCTAAAGTCAAGGAACCCTGGCCCGGACGCCGGTCGAGGCCGCCGGAGACTCGCACGACTCGGCGCCTGGGGGCTCGCCTTCTTTGTCGTCAAGGGACTGGCCTGGCTGGTCATCCCCGCCCTGCTGGCGATCCGAGTCAGTGACTAGACAATGATCATGAACCGCGACGCCCGGACGCGCGGCGCCGCTAACCCACACATGGAGACGCCACCTGATGACCGCCGCTGTCATGCCTGAACTGAAGAACGCGACACAGTCGCTTCATGACGCCACAGAACACGGAACATTCAACAAGGAACTCGTCATGGGACGACTGCCGCGGGAGGCGTTTGTCGACCTTCTCGGCCAGTTCCTCGTGATACATCGCGAACTGGAACGACATCTTCGCGCGGCGATCGCCGCGCATCCCGCCTGGAAGGACGTCGTCCTGGACTACCAGTTCCAGGAACCCTACCTGCGCGAGGATCTCGCCTACTTCGGCGTTGATCCCGAGAGCGTCGAAGCGAATCCGGCAACGGCGGAATTTGTCGCGCAGATTGAGAAATACGCCGCCACGGCCCCCGTGGGTCTGCTCGGCATTCACTACGTGTTCGAGGGCAGCAACAACGGCTCGAGGTACATCGCTCGGGCGCTTCGCAAGGCCTACGACCTCGCCGACGGCGGACTTCGGTACTTCGATCCCTATGGTGAGAATCAGCACGCCTATTGGGGCGCATTCAAAGAGGCGATGAACGCCATCGACTGGTCAGAGGAAGACAGGGCAACGCTGATCGAATCGGCCTGCTCAGCGTTTGAGGCGACGGGCCGGCTCCATCAGGCGATGGGGAAGAAGTACGCTGTCGATCGCCCCGCAGGTCAGGGCTGCCCGGCCATGCGACCCAGCTGACGACCCCGCTCGAACGCCGCCAGCACGGCGTCGCGCACATGTATGGCGACCTTTGATTCCGCGAGCGTGTCCATCGCCGCCTGGGTGGTGCCACCCGGGCTGGTGACGGCCTCGCGGAGTTCCTTTGGTGAGGCGTCCCGCTCCAGAAGCATCGCCCCGGCGCCGACGCACGCGTGGGCCGCGAGGACCTGCGCGTCTTCGGGCTTCAGTCCGGCGGCGACGCCGCCTTCCATCATCATCTCGACGAAGTAATAGAAATACGCGGGCCCGGACCCGGCGACCGCCGTCACGGCGTCCATCAGATTCTCATCATCGAGGACGACGGAAACACCGCCGGCGTTGAAGAGGTGCCGAACCTCTTCGACGTCATCGGCTGTCGCGCGTTCGCCCCGACAGAGCCCCGTCACGCCGCGCCCCAGGCTGAACGGCAGATTCGGCATCGCCCGAACGACGCGAACATCGCCGGCGCCCAGCGCCTCCGCGATACGACGCGTCTCAACACCCGCCATCACGCTGAGGTAAATGGGATCGGCGGAGGCCAATGGCCGCAGCGATGCGGCGACCTCGGCGAATTTCTGTGGCGTGACGGAGAGCATCACGATTCGCGCCGTATGAAGGACCTCCCCGGCGTCACGCGTCGTTCTGACGGGAAGCGGATGCGCCTCGAGATTGCGCGATTCCGTCATCAGGATTCGATCGCCCGCGAGATACCCGCTGTCGATCAGGCGGCGCACGATGATCCCGGCGATGTGACCACTGCCGATGACGCCGAGCGCATATTGGTGTTCGGGCATACCCATCATCCTCACCATCAGGCGTTCGCCGCGCATCCAACCAACCCGGCGCGATGCTGAACGTTCCCGATTCAATCTGCATCGGCGGCTCAGCGCGCCGGATTTAGCGACGCGTCAGACGCAAAAAAGGCCGACGACGCCCGTTTGGAGGCGCCGCCGGCCGAGAATCGCGAATTCTCCTCTCGCGTTGGGTTGAATCGACTCGCCCGCGCCCCGGTTTCCCGGGCCCGGGCGCCGGATCAGCCGGATCCCGCTACGGAATCATGCACTGACAACAGATGGTGATCGTTCCATCGGGGTTGTCCGTGATGATCGTCTGGCAGAACGCCCCCGGCGTCGAACAGGCGCCGACGCAGGACCAGTTGTTCGCCGCGTCGACCTCGATGTGGCACTCATTCGGACTCACACACTCGCAGTCGACCACCTCGAGCACGAACGTCGATCCGGGCTGCGTCTTCACGCATCGAGGTCTGCACTCCTGCCCGGGAATCGGACAGACGGTATCGAAGCAGAACGGCGTCCCCGGAACGGGCAGACAATTGACGGTCAGGCCGCAGGGCGACGATTCGCAGGTCACGCCGGCCGGCTGAGCCATTCCGCCCATCTCGGAGCAGCAGGCGTCAAACGTGTCGATACACGTGCCGTCGGGCAGACAACAGGCGATCAGGTTTCCGCAGGGGCCTGGCACAAGCGAGAAGCCGGGCGGGCACTGCGTCGTGCCCGGGGCAAGATCGAGACACTCACCCGTATCGATGTTGCAGCACGCGAGCTGTGTCGGATCGTCGACACACTCGCAGCAGACCTGCTGTGTGCCGTCCGGAAGATCGGAGACGATTGTCCGACACGTCATGCCCGGCGGGCAGGCGCCGACACAGAAGAAGGAGTTCGACGCCGGATCGACCTCGATGTGGCACTCGTTCGGGCTGACACAATCGCAGTCGATCACCTCGATCACGTTCGTCGTCCCCGGCTCGATGCGGACGCATCGGGGCAGGCACTCCTGGCCGGCGATCGGGCAGATCGTGTTCGAACATCGCGTCGTTCCGGGAATCGGGCGACAGATCGGCGCGGGGCAGACCGTCGTCGCACAGGACGTACCGGCGCCCATCGGGATTCCACCGATGTCCACGCAGCATGCAAGATACGTATCCAGGCAGACGCCGCTCGGCAGACAGCACGCCTGGAGGTTACCGCAGGGGCCGGCAACCAGCGTGTAGCCCACAGGGCACGACGTGGCGCCCGGAATCAGGTCGAGGCACTGTCCCGTTTCCGCGTTGCAGCACGAGTACGGCTCGGGGATCTCGATGCACTCGCAGCACATCTTCGCCGTGCCGTCGCCGAGATCCACGAACGTCGTGTGGCAATAGGCGTTCAGGCCCACACAGCCACCGACACAAGTGGCTTCACGCGTCAGCGAGTCGATCTCGATGTGGCAGTCGTTCGGGCCGACACACTCACAGTCGAGCACCTCGATCACGTACGTTGTGCCCAGTTCGACACGAACGCATCGCGGCTTGCACTTGTCGCCCAATTCGGGGCACTGAACGTTGCGACATCGCAGTGTGCCCGGCACGGGGCTGCATGTCGGCGGATAGCACAGGTCGTCGCGACCGTCACCGTTGGCGTCGCCAAGGCACACGGAGCCCGGTCCCTGCGGCAGACCGCCGTAGACCAGTTCGCAGCACAGGGCGTCGGTATCGACACAGGCGCCATTCGGCAGACAGCACGCCTGATCACCCAGGCACGACGTAAAGTCGCCCAGATAGACGCCGCCCTGCGACTGACACGCCTGCTGCGAGAGGATCACACAACCGCCGACGCTGAAGCAGCAGGCGCCCGTGATCGGATTCTCGACGCACTCACAGCAGTAATCGACACTGCCATCGGCCCGCTGCGTGACGCGCTGGACGCAGTCCATTCCCGGAGGACACATGCCTTCGCAGACAATCTGCGCCGGCAGCGTGCCCGGCCAGACCGCGTGGCACTCATCCGGCTGGCGGCAGTCACAATCGATCACCGTGACGCTGTCGCCGTTTACGTTGTAGCAAACGGGAACGCACGTCTGGCCGGATTCCGGACACGTGACAGGCTCACAGGCGAGACCATCGGGTCGCGGACCGCATTCGGCGCGATCGTCACAGCAGAGACCGTTTCGGGCCGTGATCGATCCGGCGATGTTGACACCCGTGACCACACCGTGCGTGTTGCGGACGACGACTTCGATGCAGTTCTCTCCGACTCTGAAGAGTGTCTGATTCGTGACGTCGATGTGCGTCGGCAGCGGCGTGTTGAACGCGTAGGTCAATGGCGTGGCCCCGACGAAATTGCCATTGAGGTACACCTCGGCGTTATCGTCGGCCCGCAGATCCATGATCAGTCGCGCGTTCTCGAACCACTTTTCGAGACAGAAGCAGTATTCGTAGGTGTAGACACCGTTGGGTCCAGTGTAGCTGGCGGCGATCCACTTGGTGCCGGGGATCGTGAGCCACGCGGAATTGGGATTGATGACTGTCGCCGGCCGCGGAACCGTTCCACCGGCCGCGTCGACCGTCACGGTCCACGTGTCGTCATCGGCGCCACTGGCGATCAGGCCGCCGGTGTCATCAACACCTGAGGCGAAATCCCGGAAGAGATCGTCCGGCTCACAGCAGCACTGGCCATCCGTCGCGCGGACGGAGCCCTGCATGTTGAAGCCGGTGACGACGCCGCCGAGGTTTCGCACGACGATCTGCAGACAATTCTCACCCGGTCGGAAGAGGTTCGGGTTGGCGAACGTCAGACCGACGGGCGTCGGACAGTTGAAGCAGCCACCCCAGGTTCCGAGGAAATTGCCGTTGAGGATGACATCGAATTCATCATCCGCCCGGATCATCATGTCCAGGGCCGGATTGCTGAATCGCTTGTCGAGGCAGAAGCACAGCTGATACACATAGGTGCCGTTGGGGCCCGTGCCGTTGGCGCTGATCCACTGGGTACCGGGAATGGTATTCCAGGCGCCGTTCGGCGGAATCACGACGGCGGGTCGAGGCAGAACGCCGACAGGCGGCGGTTCGCTGAGAACCTCCCACTGATCGTCGGGCTGGCCGGTCGGGATCACATTGCCGTTGGCGTCGACACCCGTCGAGATATCCAGAAGGAGATCCTGAGGCGGACAGAGTTCCTGCTTCGGACACGGGGCCTTCGACAGGATCACGGCCACGAGCGCCGAGGCGTCATCGATATCGACGTCGCCATCTTCATCCACATCGGCACAGGCGCAGTTGTCCACCGGCAGCGGGGCCCCGAGCAGACATCGCACGAAGCCGCCGATGTCCAGACCGTTGCGGACGCCGTCACCATTCATGTCGCCCGGACATTCGCATTCGATGACCGCACAATCGCAGCACAGCTCGATGGTTCCGTCCGCGTTGATGACCAGGTTTTCGACGCACTGCTCTCCCGGCGGGCAGTTGCCCGTGCAGACCGGCAGATCGCCGGCGGCGAAATCCGACACGCGGCACTCATCCGGGTTTCGACAGTCGCAATCCAGAACAACAACCTGTCCGTTCGCCGTCACACGCACGCATCGCGGGACACAGTGCTCGTCCGGATTCGGACAGATGTGCGGCTTGCAGTCCGTCGCGTCATCCGTCGGCTCGCATTCCGGCGGATCCGGAACGCAGTCGCAGCAGATGCGACGACCGATCGGCGTCAGCACGACTTCAGTTTCGCAGCGGAAGCCCGGCGGACAATCGCCGACGCAGATCGGATCCGCGCCAGGCGTCCACTCGAGATGACACTCGTTGGGGGATCGGCATTCACAATCCACGATTTCGATCGTTCCGTCGTCGTAGACCATGACGCATCGCGGCAGACATTCCTGCCCCGGATCCGGACAGACGACCGGGTTGCAGCTCTGGCCACCCGGCGTCGGACCACAATCGACGGGCACGCACAGGTCGTCGAAGCCGTCACCGTTGGCGTCGCCAAGACAGATCGTGCCGAGGCCCTGGAAGACACCGCCGACATCATCACAGCAGATGCGATCGACAACGATGCACTGTCCGATCGGTCCACCGGGAATGTCGAAGCAGCAGGCGCCCTTTCCGACGCACAGCGTGTTCACACCCTGGAACGTTCCGCCATACAGGGCGTCGCAGCAGACTTCATCGACGACTTCGCAGCTGTCGGGCAGCCCATCGCCATCGGCGTCAAAGCAGCAGGCGCCGACGCCACCGCAGACGGTACCGTCGCCAAGATAGACGCCCGTGCACAGGCTCGGCGGGACCACGGCGCAGGTACCGTCCTCCTGACAGCAGGCGCCCATGACCTCAACGCCGCCACAACCGCAGTCGAGCGACGCGCCCACGGGAACCGTCGTCGTATCGATGCTCGGCATGCCGGTGGACACACCGTCAATCCGAACCAGACAGAGGTCGCCGGGGTTGTTCGGCGGAACCGTGCAGACGCCCAGACATCGGGCGATATTGCCTTCAACCGAGATCGGTCCGCACTCATCGCCGTGACCGTAGCAGGTGCATTCCTCGGCGATGGGTCCGTCCGCCGTCATGAAGATCTTGCGGGGCAGACAGACATGGCCGGGTTCCGTGGTCTCGCACTGCGTCTGCTGGAGCGCGGCGCACAGGCCGGGGCCCGTCGGAGGCAGCGGACAGGGTGTCGGCGGAACCGGCCGACAGTCGCAGCAGAAGACCTTCGAAAGATCGACAGGATCGACGGTGAAGGACGTCGTGCATTCGAAGCCCGGCGGGCAGTCGCCGACACACTGGAACGTGCTGTTCGCGGCGTCGAATTCGAGGTGACACAGATCCGGGCTCGTGCATTCGCACGTTTCGACAACGATCGTCCCGTCCTGGTAGATGCGGACGCATCGCGGCAGGCACTCTTCGCCGGGGTTCGGACAGACCGTCGGCTCGCAGCCCTGGCGATCCGGTCGGACGGCGCACATCGGCGTGCTTTCGCACGCGTCATCGATCATGTTCCCATTGCTGTCGCCCAGGCAGACACCACCCGGCGGCACGACGCCGCCCGCGGAAGCGCAGCACACTTCATCCAGAACCACGCAGCGACCATCCGGCAGACAGCAGGCGACATCGCCAAGACAAAGCGAGCCGACGCCGCTGAAGGAACTTCCGGCAATCAGATCGCAGCAGACCTTGTCGATGACCTGGCAGGTTTCGGGGGTACCGTCGCCGTCGGCGTCGTAGCAGCAGGCGCCAACGCCGAGACACGCCGTTCCGTCACCGAGGTAATTTCCATTGCACATCGATGCGGGAACGACGACACAGGTTCCATCCGGCAGACAGCAGGCGCCCTCCGGCGGATTCTCCGGAACGCACTCGCAACAGATTCGGATTTCACCCGTGGGAAGCGTCGTCGTCGTCGTCTGGCAGATAAACCCTGTCGGGCAGACACCGACACACGTGAACGATCCCGTCGTCGGATCGAATTCGAGATGGCACTCATTCGGGCTGACGCACTCGCACAGATCGACGACGATCGTGCCGTCATTCAGGCGCAGCAGACAGCGCGGCAGACATTCCTGTCCGGCGACGGGACACGTCGTCGGCACACACGCCGTACGATCCGGCGTCGGCTGGCAGTCAGGCGGAATGTCCTCGCAGCCATCGTCGATGTTGTTGCCGTTGTTGTCACCGAGACAGGCGCCGGCCGGAGCGAGCGATCCGCCCGCCGACACGCAGCAAACCTCGTCCATCACGATGCAGCGGCCATCGCTGAAGCAGCAGGCGACGTCGCCGGCGCAGCTCGAGCCGACACCCTTGAAGGAACCATGGAAGACGGACTCGCAGCAGATTTCGTCAACAATCTGGCAGGTTTCGGGAACACCGTCCCCGTCCGCGTCGAAACAGCAGGCGCCCGATCCCAGGCAGGACGTGCCGTCACCCAGATAGACGCCCTGGCACTGCGCGGGAGCGACGACGACGCACGTGCCGTCTTCCAGGCAGCAGGCGCCCATGACGTCGATACCACCGCAGCCACAATCGAGAACCGACCCGGTGGGAAGATTGGCCGTATCGATGCTTGGCATGCCCGTCGACACACCGTTGATGTGGACGAGACAGAGATCAGTCGGGTTGTTCGGCGGAACCGGACACTGGCCGATGCAGCGAGCGATCGTGCCGTTGAAGGTGATCGGCCCGCAGTCATCGCCGGGACCGAAGCAGACGCACTCGTCGGCGACGAGACCGGCCGACGTGACAGTGATCTGTCTCGGCAGACATGTCTTCGTCGGGTCCGTTGACTGGCAATCCGTCGCCTGCAGCTGCTGGCACAGGGGCGGCTGCGTATCGTTCATCGGGCAGACTTCTGGACTGTCGGGCACACATTCGCAACAGATGCGAACTTCGCCTGTCGCAAGTGTCGTCGTCGTCGTCTGGCAGATGAAACCGGCCGGACAGGAGCCGACGCAGGTGAAGGCGGCCGTGGCCGGATCGAATTCGAGGTGGCACTCATTCGGGCTGACGCACTCGCACTTGTCGACGACAAGCGTTCCGTCATTCAGCTGAAGGAGGCAGCGCGGAAGACACTCCTGTCCCGCGACCGGGCAGATCGTCTGTTCACAGGCAAGCCGATCGGGCGTCGGCTGACACATCGGCTGCGGATCTTCGCAACCGTCATCGATGTTGTTGCCGTTGCCGTCACCCAGACAGGCGCCGGCGGGCGACAGCGCGCCACCCGCCGCGACGCAGCAGAGCTGGTCCACGACGGCGCACGAACCATCAGAGAAACAACAGGCGACGGGGCCCTGGCAGGCCACGCCAAACCCCTGGAATGATCCACCGAAGGAAATCTGACAGCAGACTTCATCGACGACCTGACATGACTCGGGGGTTCCATCGCCATCCGCGTCATAGCAGCAGGCGCCCGTTCCCTGACAGGCGGTACCGTCGCCAAGATAGGTTCCGTTGCACTGCGAGGCGGGAACGACAACGCACGTGCCGTCCTGCTGACAGCAGGCGCCCTGCGGCTCGCTGCCGGAGCAGCCACAGTCGAATTCCGAATTGGGTGGGAAGCTCGTAAAGATGACGGCGCTCTGCCCCGTGGGCACACCGTTCACCCGAACCTCACACATCGATCCGACCGGGAAGGGCGGCAGGCAGGGTCCCGGACATCGAATCGCGTCACCTTCGATTGAGATGGGACCGCATGAATCAAACAGCGTCACACAATCGCAATCAACGGCTTCCAGCAATCCGGGGACGGCGGGATTGAATCGGATTTTCGTTGGATAGCACTCGGTTCCGGAGCCGGGCGTGCTGCATGGAGAAGGTGTGAGCTGATCGCAGATGGGCGGCTGTGTGGCGGGAAAGGGGCAGGCCGGTTGCGCGTGTGCGGTCGTCGCAATCAGCAGGCCCAGGGTACATGAACAAAGACACAACCATCCTGGAACATGAAGTCGTACTCTCGATTTTTTCATAGTGCGGTTCCACCTCTTCCCGAATTTGAATTGACGCGCCTCGAACGACACTTAGACAGGTGTCGACGATTACAACATGAACACGGAGACGATTTCAACTCGAAACACCCGCTGAAGGGCGGGATTTCCGTGAAAAACAAGGTGTTTTGACGCCGGCGACTCGAAGGCGATGAAATTTGACACAACGTCAACCACTTCTCTTCCTCGTCAGACAGCCGAGTCACTACACCTTCCTGACGTGGATGACGAACGACGACGCTGCGCGGCTACCGGAAAAAAATAAAATCCGCGATCCCAGCACAGGCGCGCCGGATTCACGCAAATCGAAAGCCCGACGCCGGATTGACGCCCATCTCTATTGACAGAAGACCAAGAAAGGGTTGTCATTTTTGACGTTGCGTAGATTCCGCCCCACGGGCGGTTGTTCGGAAAGAGGATTCGACAGATGGCTGACGAAGAAGATTTGGTGACCGACGACGAAGAAACGGAAGATTCGGAGTTGGAAGCGAGCTCAGACGACGAAGAGGAAGAGTCGTCTGACGAAGAGGAGTCGTCAGAATCCGAATCCTCTGACGGAAAACCAGCCGCCAAACGCGGCCGTCCCGCCAAAGAGCCGCCCCCTCCCAAGCTGTGGCGCCTGGAAGGGACGTCGCCGGAAGGTCTGCGCGTCACGCTGGGGCGCTACGTCAACAAGGAAGAAGCCGATCCCGACCTTGAGCGTCTGGAGGAGGATGGCTTCTACCAGAAACTGAAGATCATCAAGGCGAAGGAAGAGTAAACGCCCCTTGATCTGGCGCCCGCATTGCACGGCGCCCCGCCGCTCTCTGCGCTTCCCCCCTGCTGAAAATCTTGATTCAGTCGGCACAAAAGCTAGAATGCAGAACATTCGTAGGGGTAGGTAGGTGATGCACAGGGAAAGTAGGCGCTAATCCACGCGTCCTATAATCAGTTTTGCGCGACACCGTCACACTCGCACGCTGGCGGTTTTCCGACGTCGCGCGCCGTTACGTAAACCAGTCAACCCGCAGGCCAGCCGATGACCGTCGCATCTGGACGGTCCATCAACCATAGGAGCGCTCGCAATGCACATTCGTGTTCTCGTTGGACTCACACTCATCCTTGCGTCGCGACAGGCGATCGCTGAGACCGCCTGGGAAGTCTCTCAGGGATCTGTCACGATCGAATTCGAGGCGAACCAGCTGAATGCGGCCGGACTTCGCCTCGTGGCGACTCGAAAGACGCCGACTTCGACCCATCAGGCGACGCTGACGGCCAATGGCGCCGCTTCGATCGCGTTTGAGTCCTCGGGCAGCGCCGTGACGTCAACCGCCGGCGGCGCCCTGACGCTGACAAGCGACCTCGTCATCGAGAACATAGAAGTCGGAACGCGGCTTCCGCTCACGGGGCTCGCCCTCCGCCTGGACGCCTCCAATGACATTGCGGCGCTGGTCCTCATCGATACGGCCAGCAAGGCGACGCTGCTGCGGGTCGATCCCGTCCGGGCCATCGTCGACCAGCCGATGAACGAACTGTCGCTGGAAGGCGCCGATCTGATCATGACGGCGGACATGGCAAACCGCCTGGGCGTTCCATCGCTCGCCAATCGAAGCGTCGGTCGACTTCAGGCCCATCTTCCGCTGGCGTGGGCCGGCGGCGACGATCCGAGCCAGACGGCCCCCGGCGGCGCTCCCCGCGGCGGCAACAACGGCACGGACTGCAACGCGTCAACGGGTCAGGACGTCATTGTCGGCGACCTGTACGCCTCCGTCAGCAATCCCGCGAGCCAGAACATCAACGGCGTCTGGTATGACACGTATTCCGTCGGAACCGAATCGTGCAACATCGGCGACGCCATTCTCACGTGGCAGGGCAGCTCGGGAACGATCCATCCCGTCATCGCCCAGAACTGCTTCCGCCTCAAGGACGGCCGACTCGAGCAGATCGGTCAGTCCTGGCTCAAGCACGGCTTCGCCGTCGCGTGGACCGACGGCTGCGGATGTGGCTGCACAGGTTCGCCGAGCACGCAGATGAATCCCGGCTGCGGCGATCCCTATGGCGCCACACTGAACAACAGCCAGGGCAGCATCCGCCCCAAGTGGCGCGTCAACCCGACGACGGGCATTCACGATCACAATGAATCCGCCCCCTCCGCCTCGGGCTCTGTCGCACGCCGACTCCAGGTGCGTCACACGGATGTTGATCCGACGCTGAATCCCGGCGCGCTCTACTTCACGGAAGGCCAGTACATCCATCAGCAGGATGCGGCCGCCGGAAACGACAACAACAACGCCTCCTATCGACAGATCCTGGTCTCGGCCAGCGGAACGAACGAGTACACGTTCAGCCTGACGGGCTCGACGATGCGCGAACAGCCCGGTATCCGCGCCTGGCAGGACACGGACCCGACAGTCGTCGAAACGGATGTCGAAGTTCCCAGCGACGGTCTCTATATCATCGCCGCCAGGGCGACGCAGAACCCTGACTCGACGTGGCACTACGAATACGCGATTCAGAACCTGAACGGCAATCGCGGCGTCTCGGGCATCCGAGTTCCGGTCAGCCCGGGCGCTTCCGTGACGAACATCGGCTTCCATGACGTGGACTATCACGACGGTGACGGCGAGGGCAATGTCTCTCGCGACGGCACGGACTGGATCGGCGCCCACACGGGCAACGCGGTCACGTGGACAATGGTGGACGTCGGCGCCAATTCGAACGCCCTGCTCTGGGGAACGATGTACAACTTCTGGTTCGACACCAACGTCGATCCCGTCAGTGGCAGTCTCTCGATGAGCCACTGGCGCGCGGGAACGCCGACGATCTCCTCGGGCACAACGATCATTCCGCAGGGCGGCGCCAATCCCATCGACTGCAACGACAACGGCGTCGAAGACGCCGACGACCTGACCAACCTGACCAGCAGCGACTGCAACGGGAACAACATCCTCGACGAGTGCGAAACGCCGTGCGAACTCACCACGGTCCGCGTCGCCTCGGGGCTGGGCACCTGCGTTTTCGCGACGGCGGCGCCGGGCGATGCGAATCGCCTGTTCATCGTTCAGCAGACGGGCCAGATCGTGGTTCTCAACCTCGCCACGTCGACCGTCCTTCCGACGCCGTTCCTGGACGTGTCGGGGCTGCTTGTCGCGGGTGGCGAACGCGGCCTGTTCTCCATGGCGTTCCATCCGGACTACGCGAGCAATCGAAAGTTCTACATCAGCTACACGAACACGGCCGGAAATTCGGTCGTCGCCCAGTACCTCGTCTCCGCGGGCGATCCGAACGTCGCCGACGCGGGCAGCGCGACGATTCTTCGGACCGTGTCACAGGACTTCGCGAACCACAACGGCGGCCAGATCCAGTTCGGCCCCGACGGCAGGCTCTACTGGGGCCTGGGTGACGGCGGCTCCGCCAACGACCCGCTGGAGCGAGCGCAGAATGACGCATCGCCCCTCGGCAAGATGCATCGACTCGACGTCGACAATCCGCCCACCTATCAGGCGGCGGACAACCCGGGCGCCCCGTTCCTGGCGGACGTCTGGGCCAAGGGCCTGCGCAATCCCTGGCGCTTCAGTTTCGACCGGCTGAACGGCAATCTCTACATCGCCGATGTCGGACAGGACGCTCGCGAGGAAGTTGACTTCCAACCCGCCGGCAGCATCGGCGGCGAAAACTACGGATGGGACTGCCGCGAAGGTGACATCGCGACGCCGGAACCCGGCGCCTCCGACGCCGGCTGTGATCCGAACGCCGGCGGATACGTGGATCCGATCCATGTCGAAGCCCATGGCCAGTCGGGCACCTGCTCGATCACGGGCGGCTACGTTTATCGCGGCTGCGATATCCCCTGGCTCAGCGGAACCTACTTCTACGCGGACTACTGCGGCAATTACATCCGCACCTTCCGCTACGACGGCGCAACAGTGTCCGACCTGACCGATCGCACGACGGAGCTTCAGCCGCTGGGCGGCGGAACGATCTCGTCGATCGTCTCCTTCGGCGAAGACGCGAACGGCGAACTCTATATCGTTTCGTCCGCAGGCTCGATCTACAAGGTCGTCTGCAACGACCCGAACGCGGCGATCTGCGGCAATGACATCATTGAGCCCGGCGAGGACTGCGAAAACCCCGACGGTCTCACCTGCGACTGTGAATGCCAGACGAAGCCGATCGTCTGTGAAACGACACTTCTGGACGACAACTTCGAAACGGACATGGGCTGGACGACGACGATCAACGGCGCCAGTTCCGGCGGTTGGCAGCGCGGCGTCCCCGTCAACGACGCCGGCTGGGATTTCGATCCCGTGTCGGACTTCGACGGCAGCGGTTCCTGCTACCTGACGCAGAATGCGGCGGGCAACACGGACGTCGATGGCGGCAGCGTGACGCTGATCTCTCCGCCGATCGACACGACGATCGGGGGCATTGCGATCAGCTACGCCTATTACCTCAACCTGAACTCGACGGAGGGGAATGACATGATCCTCGTCGAGATGAGCAACAACGGGACCGGCGGCCCGTGGTTCACGATCGCGTCGCACAACGAGAATCACGGCCTGGATTGGGCGACGAACCTGATTCAGACGGACACCCTGCTGTCAGCGGGATGGACGCCTTCGGCGGACACGCGAATCCGGTTCACGGCCAACGACGCCAACACGCAGAGTGTCGTCGAAGCCGGCATCGACGCCGTTCGTGTCTGCAAGCTGCAGATCGACGACTGCAACGTCAACTGCATCGATGACGCCGAAGACATCGCCAACATGACGAGCTTCGACTGCAACGACAACGGCATTCCGGACGAGTGCGAAGAAGGTGTGACGCCCTGCGACTGCAACAACAACGGAGTCAACGACGCGATCGACCTCGCGACGCAGGCCAGCGCCGACTGCAACAGCAACGGCATCCCCGATGAGTGCGATATTGCCAGCGGCTTCTCGACGGACTGCGACGGCGGTCCCGTCGGCGACGTCGCCGCGGGCCAGACGCGACTCATGACGTTCTGCGCGGGCTGTCACAATACCGACGGCACAGGTGGCATGGGCTTCCCCGGACCGAACATCCGCAATCGCACGCGCGTGTTCATCTGGAACAAGCTGCTGCCGCCGACGGACCATCCGGGCGGCGCCTTCCCCGGCTTCACGCAGCAGAACTTCGCCGACCTCGAAGCGTTCCTGTCGGATACCGGGGGCCGGGCTCGCCCCGACCTGATTCCGGACAGCTGCCAGGTCCTTCAGGACTGCGACGGCGACATGACGCCGGACGGCTGCGAATTCGACGCGGGAACCCAGGAAGACCTCAATCACGACGGCATTCCGGATGACTGCGTTGAGCAGTGCGCCAACGCCGCGGACGGCGATCTCGATCTCAACGGGACGACGGACGGCGAGGATCTGGCCCTGTTCGTCGCCGGCATTCTCGGAACGCCGACGCCCGACGAAATCTGTGCGGGCGACTTCTCGAACGACAACGCCCTCACGGCCGACGACATCGGCGGCATGGTCGGCGCCCTCGTCGCTCCGTAGCGAACCGCCTCCCGCGAGCCTCAGGTGGGTTCGCGCGGCGTCCGATGAAACGTCACTACGCCCCGGCTTCTTTGCGAAGCCGGGGCTCTTTTTTTGACGTCCCGTATCCACCAAAATATCCGGCCCGCTTCGCGAAATACTCCCGTGACGCCGTCGTTTGGCTACAAGGGCATTCAAGTCCACGAGGCGCAGCGACGCCGCGACGATTCCGTCGCGGCCGCAGGCTCCGCCGGGTGTTCAACGATGCCGACACGTCTGCAGGAGTCCGCTATGCCCGCTTACATCGTCTGCCCGCACTGCCAGCATCCGACAGTCATCAGCGTGACGTTTGAAGCGCGGCGTTATCGATGCCGTCAGTGCAACGGCGTCTTTGTCGTGCGCCAGACGGAGGCGTCGCCTCGATCCTCCGATCGGAGTGTGCAGGAAACGCACGCCCGGGCGCGCACCTAGATCCGTTGATCGGCGCACGCGACGGTTTCGCCAATTCCGTCGTCCGCGCCATTCCGCATCCACTTCCACGTGTTGACACGCGCGCCGGTTCAGCTACTTTCGACAACGCATGACGGAAGAATCGAATTCGCTTTGCCGTGTTCTGGTTACCCGCGCCGGCGATGTCGCGCCGCCCGCGGAGACGCTTCAGCGCGCCGGAATTCAGGGTGTTGAACTCATCGCCCCGTCGGAACCCGTCGGATCCGACGTACCGCTCCGAGGATTCGCCGCAGAACCAGCCGAACGATTTCGCGCCGCGGGTCTCCCTGTGGTCGCGCTGACCCTGCCGGCGGATCCGAATCATCACATCGGCGCCCCCTCTGACGATCTCCGACAGAAGGCCGTCGAACAGGTCATTCTCGCGATGGATGTCGCTCGTCAGATCGGCGCCCGCGTTGTCACGATCTCGCCCGGCGCCGTCTTCAACGATGATGGCGAACCCATCCATCGATACGAGGATGTCTATCATCGCGCCCTGAAATCGATGATCGACCTGCGTTTCGAGGCGGCGAACCGCTGCATTCGGATTGCGTGCCGACTGGCTTCGTCCGGCTTCCTGATCTCACCCATCGACGCTCGCACATGGATCGACCAAGTCAACTCGCCATGGATCGGCGGACATTTCGATCCGATGCGCATCGCGCAGGTCGGATCGCCGGCCGATTGGGCCGACGCGCTTGGGCGCCGGATCTTTGCCGCCGACTGGCCGGCCCCACCCACAGCGAACGATGGCGCGCTGTCCCGCCGTGTGAACTGGCCGGACCTGTGCGCAACGCTTCAGACAATCCGAAATGACATCGTTGTCTCAATGGATCCGATGCGGATTTCGCTCGACACGCTTGTGTGAGGTCCCGCGGCCTGCGACTGTCGCCGCTGCGAGTTGCATTCCGAACCATCGCCGGCGCAGTACTTTAGCAATCCATCACAGGACCACATTCGGTTTGACCCGGCCCCGCCCCACAAATAGACTCTCACAACGTTGATTCGAAATAACTCCGGATGTTTCTCGATGGCGTATTCACGTCATGCGAAGAGCACAACGCAGCGCCATCTATGCCAGACAAAGATTCCGACAACCCGACGCCGTTTCAGCTCACGAGTGACGACAGCCTCGTCGACGACGACTCGAGTCTCGAGGATTTCGAAATTGACTTAAGCGACGTCGAACCCGACGGTCTTCCCCACGGCCGCAGCATGGCGCCGCTCGATGAGCCGGATCCCAAGCGTCGGCCGCGCATCCCCGACCTGCTCCCGATCCTCGCGATTCGGGATACTGTCGTGTTCCCCGGCACGATCGTGCCACTGACCGTCGGCCGTGAGAAATCCAAGCTGCTCGTCGCCGACATCGTCAAGGGCTCGAAGGTCATCGGCGTCGTCGCCCAGCAGCGCGGCGAAGTCGAGGATCCGACGCTGGACGATCTCTATCGCGTCGGCACAGTCGTCACGGTCCTCAAGAAGCTGGAGCTCGGCGACGGCAGCCAGTCGATCATCGTGCACGGCCTGACGCGCTTCGGCATCGAGGAGCTGACGCAGACGGATCCCTATCTGATCGCGCGGGCCCATCCGCGCGAAGACACGTTCATCGAAACGACAGAGCTGGAAGCCCTGATCGAAACGGCGAAACGGCTCGCCCGCCGCGTCATTGAACTGACGCCGGGCGTGCCGGAAGAAGCGCTGACGATCATGGAGAACATCGCCAAGCCCGGCTCGCTGGCGGACTTCCTGGCGGCGAATCTGTCGATGGAGATCGTCCGCAAGCAGGAGATGCTGGAGACGTTCGACGTTCCGGCGCGATTCCGGAAGATCAACAAGGCGCTGGCCACACAGCTCGAAATCCTGGAGCTCTCCAACAAGATCCACAGCCAGGTCAAAAGCCAGATCGACAAGACGCAGCGCGAGTACTACCTGCAGGAGCAGTTGCAGGCGATTCAGAAGGAACTCGGCGTCTCGGATGGTCGCGAAGCCGAAATGGCGCGCCTGAAAGAGGCGATCGAAAAGGCGAAGATGCCCGAGGTTGTCGAGAAGGAGGCGATGCGCGAGCTGGAACGGCTCGAACGCACACACCAGGCCTCACCCGAGTACAGCGGCGCCATCGACTACCTCGAATGGCTGATCGAACTGCCGTGGTCCCTCTCGACGGAAGACAAGCTCGACATCAACGAGGCCCGCAGGATTCTTGACGAGGATCACTTCGACCTCGACAAGGTCAAGCGGCGCATCCTCGAGTTCCTCGCCGTGCGCAAGCTGAACCCGAAGGGCAAGGGCACGATCCTCTGCTTCTCGGGCCCTCCCGGCGTCGGCAAGACGTCGCTCGGTCGCAGCATCGCGCGGGCCCTGGGCCGTAAGTTCATCCGCATGAGCGTCGGCGGTGTGCGCGACGAGGCGGACATCCGCGGCCATCGGCGCACCTACATCGGCTCGATTCCGGGGCGCGTGATCCAGGAGATTCGCAAGGCGGGCAGCAACAACCCCGTCTATATGATCGACGAGGTCGACAAGATCGGAAACGACTTCCGCGGCGATCCGGCGTCGGCGCTATTGGAAGTGCTCGATCCGGCCCAGAATGACACGTTCCAGGATCACTACCTCGGCGTGCCCTTCGATCTGTCGAACGTGATGTTCATCGCCACGGCGAACTACATGGAGCGCGTTCCGCACGCCCTGCGCGATCGCATGGAAGTGATCGACATCGCCGGCTACACGAGTCTCGACAAACTCTGGATCGCCAAGAAGTACCTCGTCCCGCGTCGCACCGAGAGCGCCGGCCTGACGAAGCACAAGATCGAATTCAGCGATGAGGCCCTCAAGCTCATCATCGAGTCCTACACGTCTGAGGCGGGCGTTCGCAATCTCGAGCGCGAGATCGGCGGCGTCTGCCGGGCCGTTGCGGCGCTGATCGCCGAAGACAAAAAGGCGCCGAAGAAGATCACGCCCCAGCACGTGCGCGAATACCTCGGCCCCATCCAGTTCGAAGCGGAACTGGCGCTGAGAACCAGCCTGCCCGGTGTTGTCACGGGGCTCGCCTGGACGCCCTACGGCGGCGAAATTCTCTTCGTCGAGGCGACGGCGATGCCCGGTCGCGGCAATCTGCAGATGACGGGGCAGCTCGGCGATGTCATGCGCGAGAGCGCGCAGGCCGCCCTGAGCGTGCTGAAGAGCAAGGCGAAGGACTTCGGGATCGACCCGGAACGGTTCAAGGATCGCGATATCCATATCCACGTGCCGGCGGGCGCCGTGCCGAAGGACGGCCCTTCGGCGGGCGTGGCGATGATCACGGCGCTCGTGTCCCTGCTGACGGATCGCGCCTGCCGCGCGGATGTGGCCATGACGGGCGAGATCACGCTGCGAGGTCTGGTGCTGCCCATCGGCGGTCTGAAGGAAAAGGCGCTCGCGGCCCATCGGGCGGGTATCAAGACGATCATCCTCCCGGCGCGGAATGAGAAGAACCTCGTGGATATCCCCGAGGAGATTCGCAGGGAGATCGAGTTCGTCCCTGTCGAGCGCGTCGAGCAGGTCCTGAAGCGGGCGCTGGAGCCGAAGGGCGCCGCGAAGGCGAGCGGTACGAAGACGACGAAAGCTGGCGCCGGCAGGAAATCTGCGTCGAAGTCGAAGGCGGTTCTGAAGAAGAAGCCCGCCCGGAAGCCCGTCGCCAGGAAGCGTGTGTCAAAGTCGAAGGCGACGAAACGCGCGCGATCGAAGTCGCGATAGTCGCGGGCCATTCAGAGCCGCCGTGTCCCCACGGCGACGTCAGGCTCGCGTACGCTGGATGATTCGCCACGCTGAGGACAGCGAGGCTCTGAATGTCCGATTTGATTGCCGGACTGTAATCGGATGACCTAAATGTTCTCACACATTCGCAGGATTCTTCCGGGCGGAAGGCCCGAGCCGCACGTTGTGCAGATTGTTGCGATTCGCCTTCTTTGCAGCGATGAAGACGACGCGCGGTATTTATCCGCCGAGTTCATTTTTGACGACCATCATCTTGAAGCCTTCGATTTCGGTCCCGTCGATTTGATCCAACTCGTCCGAAGCTCGCAATCAGACGGGACCTATTTCATCTGGACGTGCTGGTGCGGTTGTCCGGGATGCGGAGGAAACAGGTTAGGCGTCGAGGTCCGCACGGTCGGCGCGTGTCTGGAATGGAGCGATCGCGATCTGAATCGGACGTACATTCTGGGAAAGGCGAAACTACTTCAAGCGCTCGAAATATGCAGGACGGAGGCGAGACGGATGCTTGCGGCGGACCCATCGCTCGTCTGGGCGCCGGAAGTGAACTGCGAGTTTGCGTAGGAGACAAACGCCGCGGGGTCGTTCTCGCGCATTACCTGATTGCCTCCGACGTTTGTATCGTCGCGCCCCCACCACCGGGAGGTGGTGGGCCACCCAAGAAATCAGGCTCGCGTACGCTGGATGATTCGCCACGCTGAGGACAGCGAGGCTCTGAATGTGGAATTCGATCGCCATGGCGGGCGTTCATTGACGCATTCGCGACTTCTCATGCTCGCCTTCGGGGGCGAGCATGCCACCCAGCCACGACTTCTCATGCCTGCCTGAAGGGGCGAGACTGTCCAGCAATTCTCCGCTCGCGAAAGTCATGAAGTTGCGTGATCAATCCTCAGGGTCTCCCGAGCAATTCTCGCTCCGGAGGAGCGACAGTACTTAGCCACGGGTGGAGCGCAGACCGCGAAGCGGTCGCAGCGCAACCCGTGGTCCGCTCAGTTTTCTTTGATTTCGCCCCGGAGGGGCGACGGAATAACTGGACAGCCTCAAACATGGAGGGCGAGCATCCCAAGCCGCCGGCTACGCGCGCCCGACTCCCTGACAGTCGCGGCTCGGAACGTCGGCGCGTCTTCTCATGCTCGCCTTCGGGGGCGAGCATGCCACCCGAATTGGCGATGAACGAGAATTGGAGACTTTGGCGGATACTACAAAGTCGTCTCGGCAATTGATCTCGCCGCCGACGCATCGCGCCGGCGACCGCCCTTCCATGATCGCGCGGCGTTCAGGCCGGCTTCGATGACCGGTCGCATCGAACCAACAACGCCGAGCCGGATCAGGGCGTTCCACATGGGTTCCATCCGTTTCCACAAAGCGGCGTAGGCGGCGCACTTGAGGCCGAAGGATCGGCTTTCGTGGCGCATGCCCGCCTTCAGGATGTTCGCCGCCGAATAGAACCTGCGATAGCAGCGCCAGTACCCACGTTCCAGCTCCGTGTCTGTCATGTTCAGCGGATCGAACACGACGTGCCGCGTGTCGTAGAGATCCCAATCCGAATGGCGGATGCGACCCGCGCTCCGCATCTCGCGGTAGTAGGCCGTCCCGGGATACGGCGTGGCGATGTGAAACGTGGCCGTCGTCAGGCCCTGGTCGCGGGCCCAATCGACAGTCCGATCAAAAACATCGGGGCCATCGCCATCGAGACCAAAGACGAAGCTGCCGTTGATGCTGACGCCGAGTGAATCGAGCCGGCGAATCGCGCGTTCATATTCGACGCGGCGTCCGTCGCGCAGCAGATTCTGTCGCTTGCTGGAGAACGCCAGCGTCGCCTCAGACAGTGACTCGAAGCCGACGAAGATTGAGCGTAACCCCGCGTCGACGGCGCGTTCGACGAGATCGCCCCGCAGGATCGAATCGACCGTCGCGGCGCCCTGGAACACGCGGTCCGCGCCACGCATGCCCTCGAACAGCGCACGCGCGAAGCCGACATCGCCAAACAGGTGATCGTCCAGAAAATAGAGATGTCGCCCGGGCAGACGATCGATCTCCGCCAGCGCATCATCGACGCGCTGCGTGTAGAACGACCTGCCACCCGTGAAAAAGGCGTCCTTGTAGCAGAACGTGCAGTGATGCGGGCAGCCGCGCGTGACGACGATGGAATTGGGAACGAGGTACTTCGACCGGCGAATCAGATCACGGCGGATCGGCGGAATGGACGCAATCGATCGCGGCGCCGTTCGCGAGTCATACACACCGCGAGCGCTGTTCCTGTTCTTCCGAAAGCGCTCGAGAAAGTCAGGAAACAGGCCCTCCCCGGGACCGAGGAAAATCGCATCCGCGTGCGGCGCCGCCTCGTCGGGCAGGCTGGTGACGTGGAGACCGCCGAGGGCGACGAAGCAGCCGAGGCGTCGAAACACGTCCGCGAGGCGATAGGATCGCCGTGCGTTCGTGATGTAGGTCTGAATCACGACCAGGTCCGGCGGTGTCGCGATGAATCGCTGCGGATCGACATCGCGTTCGACGTGCTCGTCAATGATGCGGACATCGTCATCCGGCGACAGGTAGGCGGCGAGCGTGGCCAGCCCCAGCGGCGGAAACAACGAATACTTGATCGGACGAAAGAATGGCCCCTTCGCCTCGCACAACGCCGGGAGAATCATCAGTACACGCATGGCGGCCCTTTCCTGAACCCATACGTCGCCGATCGGCCCCGGGTTTGGCCGAACCTGCTGTTGATTCTATGCCGCGATGCGGGGCGCGCTGACGGCTCGGGTTCATTCAGAGCCGCCGTGTCCCCACGGCGACGGCTTGCGATCTCGCGCAACGACGCGGTTCGGCACACTGGGGAAGCAAAGGTCTGAGGGGCTTCACGACGCCGCTATCCCCATCGCCGAAAATGCAATGTACTCGTCCGTAGGATTTTCGTTCTCCGCCTCAGGGCCAGCCAGCCAATCTTCGAGCGCATCTTCGAATTCGGCGTAGACAACCTTAAGGTGGGCAATTGCTTCTTCGGACGCGTCGCGATTCAGGACGTCTCGGTAACAGTCATCGGAAATACCCCAGAATCGCGCATACGGAATGAGTGACCATAGCGAGCGCGGGATGAAGCGCTTTTCCAAGTCCATGGACTCTTGCCCACCCCAATCGGGCCCGACACGCTCGACATACTCCGGACCGTAGAGCTCGACCAGTTCTTCGAAGGAAAGCAATTTCGTCATCCACAGTGCTCGATGGTTTGCCGTTATTGCTGGGCCCAACTTCGCCTTCACGACGAGAGCATACGGAGGCGGAATCTGGAATTCAAACTCGCAAGGCAATGGCGACGTCATCGCGACTTCTCATGCTCGCCTTGGGGGGCGAGCATGCCACCCCATTTCGACGAACGCGCAAAGAAAAAACCCCGGCATGACTGCCGGGGTTCGGTATGTGTTTCAAATTCCTGCGGGCCGTCTGCAGATCAATGCCGGCGTCAACGCGATCGCGTCATGCCTCGGTTCGATCCGCCGCGACTTGCTCCGTCAACTTCGCTTGGAATGCGTCTTCTCGTAGAGCGCCTCGAACTGGTCGAGCAGCTCGCTGAAGAGCTCCATCGTGTCTTCGATCGGCTTGGGCGTCGTCATGTCGACACCGGCCAGCTTGAGCACATCCAGCGGGTACTTGCTGCTGCCGGCCGAGAGGAACTTCATCAGGCCATCCACGGCGCCCGGCTCGCCCTCGATCACGCGGCGACCGATGTTGGTGGCGGCGCAGTGACTCGTGGCGTAGGTGTACACGTAGAAGTTGCGATAGAAGTGCGGGATGCGCAGGCACTCGGCGTCGGCGCAGTCGTCCAGCACCATCTCGGGACCATAGTAGGCGGCCACGAGATCGTTGTAGGTCTTTCGCAGGGCGTCGGCTGTCAGCGGTGTGCCGGCCTCGGCCATCTCGTGAATCTTCAGTTCGAACTCGGCGAACATCGTCTGGCGGAAGACCGTCGTGCGGATGCCTTCGATCTGCTGCTGCAGCAGCAGGAGCCGCTCTTCGTCCGTCTTCGCCTCGTTGAGCAGATGATGGGCGAGAATGACCTCGTTCACGGTCGACGCCACTTCGGCGCAGAACGTCGCATAGTCGCCATAGACATACGGCTGGCTGTGCGTCGTGAACCATGAGTGCATCGCGTGACCCATTTCGTGGGCGGCCGTCGAGCGATCGTTCATCGTGCCGCCGTAGTTCAGCAGCAGGAAGGGATGCGTCGTGTAGGCGCCCCAGCAATACGCGCCGCTTCGCTTGTTCTTCGTCTCATAGACGTCGATCCAGCGCGACTCGAAACCCCGGCGCAGGACGCCGACATAGTCGTCGCCCAGCGGCTGAAGGGCCGTCAGGATCGTGCCGACGGCGTCGTCGTACGGGATGTCCTTCTCCTCGACCTCGATCATCGGCACGTACAGATCGTAGCGATGGATTTCGTCCAGGTTCATGATGCGCTTCCGCATTGCGACGTAGCGATGCAGCCGCGTGGCGTTGGCGTGGACCGTATCGACGAGGTTGCGATAGACTTCGACGGGGATGTTGGGACCACCCAGGGCGGCTTCCAGCGAGGACTTATACTTGCGGGCCTTCGCGTTGAAGATGTGCGTCTTCACGTGCGAGCTGAGCATGGCCGCAATCGTGTTCTGCTTGTTGGCGTAGGCCTCGTGCATGCCGAAGAAGGCGTCCTTACGAACGCGTCGATCCTTCGAATAGATGAACTTGTAGTAGCCGGCCGAGCTGAGCTGGACTTCGTTCCCGTCGGCGTCCTTGATCTTGGGGAAGTCCAGTTCCGTGTTCGTGAACTGGCCGAAGATGTTCCCCGGCGCCGAAACGACATCCCCCGCCATCGCCAGCAGGTTTTCCTCGCTGTCACTCAGCGTGTGCGGCTTGCTGCGCAGAATGTTGTCGATGGCGTGCGCGTAGGTGGCGAGATCCTTGTCTTCCTTCACCCACGTGTGCAGCCTGGCGGGGTCGATCGCCAGGATCTCCGGCGTGAACCAGCTCATCGCCGCGCTCACGTTCGTGCCCAGCGACTGCACGCGATCCCAGCGTCCCTGCGCCTCGGACTGGCTCATGTCCTCGTGGAAGCTGAGCCCCGCATAGAGCATGACGGACTCATAGAGCTTGCCGAGCTCGTCCTGCTTCTCAAGACCCCGCTTGAGGGCGTCCGCTGACTCGCCGAGCGAGCCCTTCAGCAGGGCGAACTCCGCCGTCATCGACTCGACGCGCTTGAAGGCGGTCTCCCAGGCCGCGTCGCTGTCGTAAATGGCGGAAAGGTCCCACTTGTAACGCGTCTCGATATCCGATCGCGTTTTGGGTCCCATCGGTTTCGTTTCCGGCTCGGAGGCCGCGACATCCTTCACGCCGGCCGCCATCGTTAATACGCTAGCAATTGTCATCCATGCACCTGCCCAACACAGCCTGTTTTTGCATCGACCAACCACGCCCATTCGTACGCTCCTGCGAGATCGAAGCCCATAATCTATTGACACATCGGAAGAATTAGAATGGAAATGAAGCGGCCAATCAAACCGATCCGCCGCCATCGGGCGCCGACCGCGAGCCCCCCCGAATCCACCGACGGACGTCGCAAGTCGCTTTGCCGGATGGCCGTCACGCCATAAGATCAACCCCGATTTTCAGGCCAGTTTCCGCCCCTGGAGCCGCACATGCTCACCCGTGAAGGTCTAGCAACCATCTCCCAGCACAAGGCCGCCTCCGACAGCCGCCTGATGGCCGACTTGCGGGAATTCTCGCGTCGATTCCGCGAATCGCACGGTACGTCGTCCGGTCCCACGGCGCCCTACTGGCGATACGATCCGATGGATCATGGCATGCGGCGCTGGGAATACCCGTTTCTTGCTGAGCGCGTGCTGGCCATGGGCGCCGATGCGCCGCTTCGCATGCTCGACGCCGGCGCCGGCATGACGTGTGTGCCGTGGTACTTCGCGGACCGATTGCCGAACGCCACGGTCGACGCCTGCGACATGGATCCGCCCCTGCCGGCGATGTACGACACAATCAACGCAAAGTCGAAGCGCGGCGTGCGTTTCACGGACGCCGATCTGCGCAAGCTCCCCTACGACGACGCGACGTTTGACCTGATCTTCTGCATGTCCGTCCTCGAACACACGGATGAGTACGACAGGATTATCCGCGAATTCCGTCGCGCGCTGCGGCCCGGTGGCGCGCTGATCGTCACATTCGACATCTCACTCGATGGTCGCACGGATATCGAAGTGTCGCGCGCCGAGAAGCTGATCGAGAGCCTGGCGACCCATTTCGATGGGGTTCCGACCGACGCCCTGATTCCGCTGGCGGAACGACTGAAAATCTCGGAACTTCTGACAACGGACCACCTGCGGAAGACATCGCCCGAACTGCTGCCCTGGCACATGACGCCGCGCATGTTCTTCGGGGCGCTGCGTCGATTCCAGCTCCCGAAGACGCCGTTTTTCAGCATTACTGTCTGTGGTCTGAGCCTGACGCGTCCGGCGAATTGATCACGGAGGGTGGCACGCCGACGCCCAACGTCGGCATGAGGAAGTCGAGACCGAGCTGTCACAACTCGACGGATTGACCAGGCCATGACTGGCCCGGCTCGGAAGGCGCCTCAGGATCGGTTCGCCTGAGCTACTTCGCTGCGACCGCTTCCTTCTTCGAAACGAATTCGGCGTTCCACACGCGCATGATCTCCTCGGCGCCCTTGAGACCATAGGTGCGGGGCCGCGGCGGGATCAGGCTCGTATCGACGTCTTCGTAGGTGATCTTCGGACCGCCCGGCGTGTACTCGGCGATCGTGGACTTGAGCCACTTCTCGTTATTCGCCTGGAACTCGCGGCACCAGCGTCGGGCCTGTTCCGTCATGTCTTCCTTGCTGTCCGGATCGAGGCCTTCGATCGCAAAGTCCGGCTTGTAGTGGGCGCCGCGGCACTCGTCGCGCTGCAGGGCGCCCATCGCGATCACCTTCGCGAGAAGGATCATGTCATCCAGCGCCCGCGTGAAGGACAGGTTCTGATTCGTCCACTGTCCCGCGTCGGCAAGCGGCGCGTTCCTGTACCGATCCGCGATCTCGTCGATCTTCTCGATCGTCTTCCTGATCTTGTCGTTGTAGCGCACGACAGTGCAGTTCTCCGTCATCGTTTTGCCGAGTTCGTCGTGCAGCTTGTAGGCGTTCTCATTGCCCGTGCGGGCGACGAGTTCGTCCATGTGGTCCTTGTGCGATCGAACGGCGGCGTCAAACAGCGCCTGCTGGGTATCAGCGGCTGAGGACTTCAGCGAGCCGACGTAGTTCTCGATCGACGTCCCCGTGAAAAGCCCCTCGAAAATGCAGGACAGCAGCGAATTGGCGCCGAGTCGATTGGCGCCGTGGTACTGATACTCGCATTCGCCGATGGCGTAGAGCCCCGGAATGTTCGTCATGTGGTTGTTCGGCGCGCCGTGGACGAGACCGCCGGATTGATCGCACTTCGTGTAATCCGCCCAGAGGCCACCCATCGAATAGTGGACGGCCGGGAAGATCTTCATCGGGACGACGCGCGGATTCACGGCCTGGAACTTCTCATAAATGTTGAGAATGCCCTCGAGCTTGTGATGCGTCGACGCGGGCAGGTGCGTCAGGTCGAGGTAAACGCAGAGCCGATCCTTATCGACGCTGAGCCCCCCGTTGACGCAGACATCGAAGATCTCGCGCGTCGCGATGTCGCGCGGCACAAGATTGCCGTACGTCGGGTAACGCTCTTCGAGGAAGTAGTATCGCTCGGAATCCGGAATGGACGTCGGATCGCGAGTGTCCTGCGGCGTTCGCGGCACCCAGACGCGACCACCTTCGCCTCGGGCGCTCTCGCTCATCAGGCGGAGCTTGTCGGCGCCGGGCACGGCCGTCGGATGGACCTGGATGAACTCGCCGTTGGCGTACTTGGCGCCCTGCTTATAGACGCGGGCGTTGGCGCCACCCGTGCAGATCATCGACATCGTGCTTTTGCCGAAGATCAGACCGTTGCCACCCGTGCCGAGCACGACGGCGTCGCCCCGCAACTCGTGGATGCGCATCGAGAACATGTCCTGCACGACACAGCCGCGGCAGACTCCCGCCTCATCCTTGACGATGCCGAGAAATTCGCAGTACTCGTACTTGCGAATCATCCCTTCGGCTTCCCAGCGCCGGCACTGCTCGTCCAGGGCGTAGAGAAGCTGCTGGCCCGTCGTGGCGCCGGCGAAGGCCGTGCGCTTGTAGAGCGTGCCGCCGAAGCGACGCCGATCGAGATGGCCTTCCTTCGTGCGGTTGAACGGCACGCCGAGACGATCGAGCAGGTCGATGACGCGAGGTCCCCAGTAGGCCATTTCCTTCACAGGCGGCTGGTGATTCAGGAACGCGCCGCCGTAGACCGTGTCGTCGAAGTGCGCCCACTCGTCGTCGCCGAGGGCGCGCGTCTGGTCGTTGACGCTGTTGATGCCGCCCTGCGCGCAGACACTGTGCGATCGCTTGACGGGGACCATGCTGACGAGATCGACCTTGATGCCGAGCTCCGCGAGCTTCATGGCGCCCGCCAACCCCGCCAAACCGCCACCGACGACTACGACTCTTTTCTCAGCCATGATTGCCTGCTCAAACCTGGAAAATGAACGCAACGCGTTCTGACTTGTTTGTTCCGTCCGTCGACAGTCTTCAGTGCTCCGCGTGCGCCGGCGATTCCTCGCCGCCGGCGGATTGCCCGCCATCCTCAGCCGTCGCGGCCACGCCCGGGCGATCGTCCCAGTTCTTGAGGAACTGGCCTTCGGCGTTCGCGAACGCGTACAGGCTCACGGCGCCCCATGCGAAGAGGACGACGCCAAGCCCCGCCGCCAGCATCGAGACACGCTTCTGGGCCTTTTCACCGACGGTAATGCCCCACGTGATGCAGAAGGTGAAGATCCCGTTCGAGAAGTGATAGACCGACGCGGCCAGTCCGATGACGTACATCGTGATCGTGATCGACGGCGGCAGCACCCAGTTCATCAACCCGCGACGGGTGATCTCGAACTTGTCGGCGATATCGTGATCGAGGAAGGGAATTCCGCCGAAGACATGGGCGAATCGATACTTGCAGAGATGCACGATGATGAAGACGAAGGCGATATAGCCCGTCACACGCTGCATCGTGTACCGGCGATTCTCCATGTACGGATACTGGAGGACATTGTGCTTCGCCGACATCGCGATCTTCACGCCGTAGAGGGCGTGGAAGGCGAGCGGGAGGAAAATGCCGAATATCTCCAGCAGCGGCAGATAGGGCAGGTTGTGGAGGAAGTGGACGTCATGGTTGAACGCCTCGCGCCCCCCCGCGCCCGTCCAGTTCCCATAGGCCGCCATCGAGTTCGTCAGCAGGTGCTCGATGAGGAACACGCCGATCGGAACGATGCCGGTCAGTGAATGTAATCTGCGAAGCAGGAAGTGGTTCCGCGCTTCAAACGACTGCGGTGCGGATGCCGATTCAGCCAACGTTTCACACCTCGATATCGAATCTCGCGACGCGCCGCCCCACGCCAGCGTCGGCGGCCGCGATCCGTCATTCTCTTTCGGGCCAGTCGGCTAGCCTACGACCCCGATTCCATAGCGTCAACGCGGCCAAACGGACCGAAATAATGCGGATTTTGTCAACGTCTCGACGCCCGGCGCTACGCTTCCAACCGTTTCGCGGCCGCCACGCCGAGCCACGCCGCCGCGAGTCCGAGTCCGATGCTGACCGCCAGGTACGCCACGGCCCGCACGGGCGTCCCCGCCTTGAACAGGTCGTAGATCTCCACGATGAACGACGAAAACGTCGTATAGGCGCCAAGGAAGCCGACGGTGATCGCCAATCGCACGCTGTCGACGGAAGAATTGACGGCGGGCCCGCGCCGCTCGGGAATCAGCGTGACGATGGCGGCAAGCAGGAAGCAGCCCGTCACATTGACCACCAGCGTGCCGTAGGGGAAATCCCGCGGCGTGATGGACTTGACGCCCAGCGTCACGCCGAATCGCAGCAGCGCCCCAACCATTCCCGCCAGCCCCACGAGCCCCGCATTGATCAACCAGATCATTCAGAACCTCCCAATCGACGGTCGCCGATTCGTCACTCGTCGCACGGACCGAAGTCGTATCGCTCCGGCCGCCGCTGCCCCCAGATCGGCGTCTGCGGCGTGAACGCTTTCACGTCCGCCTCCGCCGGATGTATCTCCACAATCGTGACACCCTGGCCGGCGGCCCATCGCACGGCGCCGCCCGGATCGACGATCAGCGACAGCAAATTCGCGTCGCCCGCGACGATGAAAATCCGATTCTCCGCAGAGCGTGTCCGCACCAGCGCAACGTCGATCGGCTCCCCCTCGGCGAGAATCACCTGGACGCCCCGAAGCGCCTCAATCCTCGCGACGACATAGCTCGACAACGCCGCCGCGCTCACGCGGGCCACGCGGGCGCCGGCGGCCATCAGCGCCGCGCCGGCGGTCTCAATTCCCGAGGTCGCTTCGATCGATATTGATGCGTTTTCATTCGTGACAATGGACGTCACGGGCGCCACGCGCAATCCGACGCGTTCCGAATGGCTCATGCGCGGCGCCCGCCCCGGCCGCGGCGTGATCTCGGCAATGATGGACGCGTCGCCCACGATCGGCGCCTCGGCGAGCGTCGCGCCGGCGGCGTCCACGATCATGCTCCGCCCGACGTAGCCCATGCGGCTCCGCTCGTTGCCGCTCTTCGAGCAGCTCGCGACGGGGACGCCGAATTCGAGAGCCCGCGCCCGAACGAGGAATTCCGGCTGGATATTTCGATAACCGCCGCTGCCCAGGGCCGCGTTCACCCAGGCCGTCGGCTGAACGACGAACTCGACGCCCCGCGCGACGAGTGTCGCCAGGATCTCCGGCATCCGGAGATCCGCGCAGATGAGCACACCCATTCGCCCCCATGGCGTCTCCACGACCGCGGACTCGAGACCGGGCTCGAACCACTCGTTGTCGCAATCCCACAGGAACTGCTTTCGGGCCATCGCCACGCAGACGCCGGCGCTGTCGAGCACGGCGGCGCTGTTGAACAGCGTGTCGCCACGCTCCTCCACGAGGCCGGCCACAAGCCAAACGCCGGCCCGCTTCGCCATGGCGGCGTATCGACTCAGCGTCTCCCGCGTGCGTTCAATGTCGCCCTGAAAATACCGATCCTTTGATTCGAGCAGGTAGGACGGATAGGCGATTTCCGGGAGCACGATCAGATCCGCGCCCTCCGAGGCGGCGGCGCGAACCTGCGCCTCCATCGCCGGCCAGATATCCGCCGCGGTATCCATGGAGCGCGCTTCGAGTTGACAACAGGCGATTCGCATTCGCCGCCATAGTCAAATCGCTCAGCGGCGAATTGGCAAAACAGACGCCGGATCTGGCGACTCAACGCCGTCTGTCCATATAATTCCGCCTTCCGGCGACGCTGTCGCTCGCCGCGAGGTAATTGCAGGAAGGCATGGCAAAACGCGACTATTACGAAGTGCTCGGCGTCACGCGATCCGCATCCGCGGACGAGATCAAGCGCGCCTATCGCAAGCTCGCCAAGCAGCACCATCCCGACCAGAACAAGGGTGACAAGAACGCCGAGGCCCGCTTCAAAGAGGCCCAGGAGGCCTACGCCGTGCTGTCCGACAAGGACAAGCGAGCCAACTACGATCGATTCGGCCACGCCGGGCCGGGATTCGGCCCTGGTCCCTCGGGTCACGGTGGCGGCCACGCCTGGAGCTCGGCTCGCGGCGAGCCGATCGACATCGGTGACCTCGCCGACATGTTCGATTTTTCCTCGTTCATGGGCGGCGGCGGAGGAGGAGGACGCGGTTCGCCCTTCGAGGGCGTGTTCTCCCGCAAGCGACAGGCCTCTCGAAAGCCCGCGGCGCCGGCGCCGGATGTCGATTATCCCGTCTCGCTGACCTTCGAGCGGGCCATTCGCGGTACCAAGCTCGAGCTGGAACTGAAGGCCGAGGGCCGAGGATCCCAGCGCATCAGCGTCACGATCCCCGAGGGCGTTCGCGACGGACAGAAGATTCGCGTTCGCGGGAAGGGAACCCCCGGCCACGGCGCCCAGCCGCCCGGCGATCTCTACGTCGTCGTCAGCGTCCAGCCGCATCCCTATTTCGATCGCGAGGGCGACGATATCTACCTGACGGCGCCGATCACCGTCAGCGAGGCGGCGCTTGGCGCCAAGGTCGACCTGCCGACACTCGACGGCGTCCGGACCGTGACGATACCGCCGGGCACACCAAGCGGCGCGAAACTGCGCATGGCGGGACTCGGCGTCAACAATCCGCAGACAAAGCACCGGGGCGATCAGTTTGTTGTCATCAGGATCACGCCGCCGAAACGGGTCAGTCCGGAGCAGCGCGAACTCTTCGAGCGGCTCGCGACGCTGGACAACGCCAACCCACGGGAGGGATTGTGGTAATTCGAAGGGCCGGATTGTCAGCGCGCCTCAGAATCGCGCTCGTCGCGATGTGCGCCATCCTGCTGTCGACGCCGGCGCGCGCCACGCCTGTGACCGCGACGCCCGATGGGTCGATCGCAACGTCGCAGCCCACATCGAACCCCGCTGATGCGCTTAAGAAGGATCCTCGCTATCAGCGATGGCGTGTGTCGCTCACATGGGGGCTGATCATTCTGATCACGTTCGTGACGGCCGCCGCAGCCATCATTGTGTTCTCGCGGGGTTTCCGACGCTGGGTTGTTCGGGACGAGAAGCGGCCGACGGCGGATGACGACGTCTGGGCGATGCACAAGTCGCCGGATCTCCCGGACGACGACGACGCGGATCCGACGGCGACGGGCTGAATCCCGCCACGCGCCTGCGGCGCGTTACTGCCGCGGATGACAGCGTTCGTGAACGCCCTTTAATCGTGAAATATCGACATGAGTATAAATTTGCGTCGTGGCGACGCTGGCGTGGCCGAGGAGTTCCTGAACGATGCGCAGATCGGCGCCGCCCTCCAGCAGGTGTGTCGCAAACGCGTGGCGTATCGTGTGGGGACCAATGGAGCCCGCGATGCCCGCGGCCGAGGCGTATCGATTCACGAGCCGCCAGATATTCGTGCGATCCATCCGCTTGCCCGTGCGGGAAACAAAGAGCGCGTCTTCCTTGTTCGCGCTTTCCGTGAGCGCCGCCCGCAGCCCCGATCGATAGACGCGGACGGCCTCAATCGCGCGCGTCCCGAGCGGAATCACGCGTTCCCGACGTCCCTTGCCGATGCAGCGAAGATAGCCCACATCGAGATTCACATCCGACGCGCGAAGTGACGCCAGTTCCGACACGCGCATCCCCGTCGCATACAGCAGCTCAAGGATCGCGCGATCCCGCGCGTAGAACGGCTCGCCCTTCTGCGGCGCGTCCAACAGGGCGTCCATCTGGTTGTGCGGAATGCTGCGCGGAAGCTTCTGCCAGCGGCGCGGCGTGTCCAGCAGCGTCCCGACATCCTCGCGCATCGCGCCCGTGATGAAGAGGAATCGCAGGAACATTCGGACCGACGCCAGATGCCGGCCGATGCTCGACAGCGCGAGCCGTCGTTCCGCAAGGTGCACGAGGTGCGACTGCACGACGTTCGGCGTGACCTCGTCGGCGCGGGAGATATCGCGATCCGTCAGTTGATCGATGAACTCGCGCACATCACGTCGATACGCGGCGACGGAATTCTCGGCGAGACCGCACTCGGAGATGAGATAGCCGATGAACGCCTCAAGCGTCCGTGGCCAGTCGATCTGGTTCTGCGGCGGCGTCGCCGTGGTTGCGGGCGAAAGTCCCCGCAGGCCTTCAGGCGGCGCGGACGTCATTATGAGATCGGTCTGTTTCCCCGACGGTGAGATCCTGGAAGATGGCGCATTCGCAGTATTGGTCGAGGCACTGTTCGTAGACTTTGGAGATGCGTTGCAAGTTGAATCGTCGGGCACAGCGCCGATCCTTCCCTTCAAAAAACGGACAAACCGACTGATCCGTTGCTGATTGCATGTTGATGCTCCCCTTTTGTGGCCGCCCCAGCGCGCCGCCACCCTCCTTCGCTTGAATATGTATCGGTAGATGTGGAGAAAGGGGTTGAGGGATGGACCGACGGGCGTCGGAATCAGGCCTGGCGCGGCCGGGAAGGCAGTTCGAGCGCGAACATGGAGTAGTGACCGCCGTTGCGATTGCTGCGCCGAACGCTCAGCCGGCCGTCCAGGCAGGCGGCCCAGTAACGCGAGAGCGCCAGCCCGAGCCCCATGCCGCCCGTGCGCCCCGTGTCGGCGTCGCGGCCCCGTCGAAACGGTTCGAAGATCTCGCGCGTCTCACTCGGATCGACACCGCGACCCGCGTCGTCCACTTCGAACAGGACGCCGCCGCCGCGCGGTGTTGTCGCATCGATCCAGATGGGCCCCTTCACGTCGCTGTACTTGCAGGCGTTGTCGACAAGGCTGGCAAGAATCTGCCGGACGAATTCGGGATCCGTCTCGAGTGACGCCTTTGAGCCGGTCTTGTCACTGATCAGCAGGGTGCGTTCGCACTCCTCGCAGCGCCGCGCCGTCTCTTCGCTGACCGCGTTGAGAATCTCGCCGGGCGTGACGGGACGCGAATGAATGCGCGTTGTGGCCTCATTGACGCGTGAGTATACGAGCACGTTCTCAACGAGATTGGAGAGCCGCTTGGATTCACTGCGCAGCGTCGACAGGTACTTCGAACGAAGCTCGCGATCGTCGTCATCGAGATCGCTCAGGAGATCCGTGTACAACTGAAATGATGTCAGCGGCGTTCGCAGTTCGTGCGTGACGGCGGCCGTGAAGCGCATACGACGTTCGAGCAGCCCCAGGTACTTGAGCGTTCCGTAAACGATACCGCCAAGCGCTCCGAGGAGGACAACCCACGTGAGGCCCAATCCCCAGAGCACGTCGTAGGAAGCGGCGGCGACATCCGCCGGAATCGGCATATCGGCCACGAGCTTCGCAGGAATCGTGTGCAGATGATTGGGCTTTGTCGGCTCACTCGCGTCTCGCGGTTCAATTCGCGCGCCGGGCAGCAGATTGTCCTTGAGAACCGCCTGCTCAAGCGCTTCACGAAGGCGATCCCAGTCAAACAGGACGCCCTGCACGACACACGTCGGCTCCGTGACGTCGGTCCGCGGAAGCGAAACGGAACGCATGAGCGCCAGCTGCCGTGAACCATCCAGCGTGAGGTCCAGCCATACGGGGATCATCTCAGTGCCTTCGACGGCGCGACATTCCTCGTCCCGATCAAGGTCTACCGAGGGATCCTGCCCGGGGACGAGGTTCGCCCAGATAATGGACTGGCGCTCGCAGGCCTCTGTATGAATGTGACGGCCCTGTCGCTCCAGCAGTCGGGCGCCTCGAAGGTTGAATTCCTGGACGGCGCGCGAATGCGCGAGCGCCCGGTCGACATCCGTATCATCGGGACGAGGTTCCGGATCAACCCTCGTCTTGGGCCCGGGTACGACGTCCTCCTTCATATACGCAAGCTGCGCGTCTTCGAGCAATTCCTGAAGTTTCAGTGGATCGTATGCGGCCCGAAGGGCTGTCAGCCAATTGGCGGGCGTCGCAAGAAGTCGCCGCTCGTCCGCCGGAAACAGGCTGGCCGTCTGCGCGAAATCATCGCCGGGACCGACCTGTGGACAGTCCCAGCCTTCCGGCCACATCGCCTGAAAATGCAGCAGGAGCCAGTCCGGTCCGTCGAGTGTCTGAAGCGGCGACGGTATCAGGACGGGGCGCGTCAGCTCAACACCACTGACCGGATCAAATGCGCGAGGCGGGCGATAGAACGGCTTGAAGATATCGAATGAATGGTTCTTCTCCTGGCGGAACTGCCAGTCAATTCCGTCGAGGCGATACATCGCGATCGAAAAATCGTAGTCAAACTGATCCCGCAATTTGGCCATGCGGCGCTCTGCGTCCAGCTGGAGCGTCGTGTGCGTCGCCCAGATCATCCCTGACAGCGCGAGGACAACAATCGAACAGAGGACCAGCAGGACTGATCGTCGCGAGATGGTATGCGGGAAGTGCATCGTACGCGTTCTAGCTCGGCTCGACGCGCTGAACGTTGGCGCCGAGCATGTAGCCGCGGCCGCGGACCGTCGCGATGCCGTCGGCCGCCTCTTCGCCGCAGGCGCCCGTCAGCTTGGATCGCAGCCGCGCGACGTGCATGTCGACCGTTCGCGTTTCGACGCCGCCGCTGAGTCCCCAGATGCGCGTGAGCAGTTCGTCACGCGTGATCGCGCGCCCCGGATTCGAGGCGAGATGCGCGAGAATCTGGCATTCCGTTTCCGAAAGCGTCTGCGGCGCGGCGCCATCCGCGACAATTTCGCGGCGATCGAGATCGATCACGCCGTGCCCCATCCGCAGCTTGCGGACCGGTGACGGCCGTTCCGGGCTGCGCCGAAGCACCGCCTCGACACGGGCGACGAGCTCGCGCGTGGAAAAGGGCTTGACGACATAGTCATCCGCGCCGCATCGCAGGCCTTCCACGCGATCGTCTTCCGTACCGCGGGCCGTCAGGATGATCACGGGCAGTGTCGGATGTGTCTTTCGGATTTCCTTGAGGACATCCACGCCCTGCATCCCCGGCAGCATCAGGTCAAGGAGAACCAGGGAACAGCCGGACTGCCGCGCTGTCCGCAATCCCGATTCCCCGTCGGCGCACGCGTCGATTTCGTAGCCCGCCTTGGTCAGTGTCGCAACGATCGCCTCTCGGATCGCCGCGTCATCCTCAACTACGGTCACACGCGTCGCGGCCAATGGATTCACGCCTCCGAGGTAGATGGACTGTCAGACTCACTTTGCGGCATCGGGCGGTTGCGTTTGTCGGCATGAAAGGCGCCGGCGCCGGACCGCCCAACGATTATAAACACGCCGATTCGCCCCGTCCGACGCCGAATGCTGTAACGGACCTGTAACCCAGGTCCCTGCCGTGAATTCCAGCCGGCGCCTCGCGCCCTCCCGGCCGCGTAAAACGGGCTGCGGCCCGGCGTTCGCCAGGCCGCGCCACAGCAGTTCGTCTGATCCGCTCGCAGATTTCGAACCCGACTTCGCGGATTCCGACGATCGCGCGCGGCGTTTCTCAGGCCGACGGCTCGCTATTCGCCCATCTCGCCCGTCGCGGCAACGGCCTCATCGAGCGTCTCAAATACGCCGCGATGTCGCGCAGCGTAGCCATCCAGCCAGACGTCGTTCTGCGCCGTTCGGGCCGTCACGAGATTGATGCTGACATCCCGATCCCCCAGCGCTTCCGACAGCTTTTCCAGCGCCGATCGGTCCGACGTCTCCGTGAAGAGCCAGATCGTCGTCGGGTCGAGCTGAACGGCCGACGCGAGCAGCGCTTCCAGATCCACGCTGTCCGCCGACCGGATCGATCGAACCATGTCATACGCGCGGACTTTCTGTTCGCTCGTCGCCGATTCAAAGGCCACTTCGAAGGGCCAGGCCTCGATACCGTCATCGGTCGACGCCAGTACGGCGAATCGCTGCGTGGCGTCGAGTCGCTCGATACGCGTCGCCAGGGCGTCGGCAAGCAGGTACTGATCCGCCTGCGCCCGCCGCGAGGCCGCGATGATGAAGACGACGCGCTGAGCGCTGAAGGACATCGGAATCACGCACTCGCGAGGTCCGCCCGCCGCCGGAATCGTGACAGACTGCCGGCCGAAGTACTGACCATTCAGCGACGTGTCGATCACGACCTGCTTACCCGTCTCCGTCGGCTCGAACTCGACCATGACGGGCGCGTTTCCGTAATCGCGACCCGCGAGGATCACGCGACCGCCCGACGGTTCCGTCCGCACGTTGAGCCGCGCCATCGTGCGCTCAAGCTGGATCGAGGCGTCCATTTCGTCACCGCCCACGCTGGGCATGGGAATCGTCATGCGGGCGTCGTCGAATCCCTCGGCGCGCGCCACGATCTCGACATCCTGGCCCAGGAAGTGGTAATCCAGATCGACATCCATCGGCGCCATGCCGAACAGTCGATCGTTGACCCAGATCTGCGCGGGAACCGGCGCCGTATCAATCGCCAGCCTGACGCCGGCGGGCTCCAGCGGGACGCGCATCTGGAGCGACTCGCCCTCCTCCGGCGCCCGCAGCGTGCGCGAGACGGGCTTGTAGCCGCTCATCCGCGCCACCACTTCGGCGCCGACCTCGGGATCGATCGTTACCTGCACCGGCGAAACGCCGACGAGCTGACCTTCCAGGAAAATCTCGGCGCCCGGTGGATCTGTCGCGATCTCCGCCTCAAACGGCAGGTGCGTCAGTTGCATCACGATTTCATCGATTCCGCGAAAGTCCCGGAGCGTCTGCGATTTCGTGTGGTATCCCGGCGCCGACACCTCAAGCCTTCGATCGTCCATCGTGTTCACGGTCACGGACAGTTCGACCCGGCCGGATGTCTCGCTCGGCTCAAGCCTGACGCCATCCAGGCGAACCTCCGCGTTCGGCGGATCGATGAGGAACGAGAGCTGGATCGGCTCGTCCGTCACAACGTCCGGTTCGATCTGTCGAATCTCATTCACCCAGGCCATCACGCGCTGGCGCATCGCCTTGTCGCTGGCAAGCCATCCGGCGGCGGCCGTGAGCAGGACGCCGAAACAGACGCCGATCGTGACGGCGCGCTTGCGTCGACGTCGCTTCGGCGCGCCAGCCCTCGGAAAGTCCATGGGCGGCGGCGTGAAGCGATGAATGTCCACCCGATCGCTCGCGTCCGACGCGTCCTCATCGGCGTCGGCCACAAAGGGCTCGGACGGCGGAATCCCGTCGTCGAAAATCTCCGAAACCGTCTCAACGGGGTTCTTGATCGCCGGCCCGCGCCGACGGACGGCCGCAAAGGGTCCTGGCGGAATCATGGGCGCCACATCCGACGCCTCTTCGTCGTCGAATTCGAGGGACTCGCACTCGGCCTCGGCCGGCGCCTCATCCGTCGTCGCGTCCTCGATGTCGTCATCGGTATCATCGCCAAGAAAGCTGGCGACACTCGCCGAAACACGTTCGCGACGGGCCGACGCCTCGTCGACGAGCCAGGGCTCCGACGGAATCGGGCTCGGGCTCCACGGCTCGATCTTCGGCAGGTCCGCGAGGAAGTCGTCCGCCTCGTCGCTGATTCGGCGAGTCATCAACAACTCGTCCGCGCGCCTCGGCTGCACAAGCGACTGCGCGGTATTTCGACACACGCCGCAGACACCTTCGATGACGGAGATGGCGTCGTCCGATTCCAGCCGACGGCCGCATCGTTCGCACGCCAACGGGTCTATTGCCGACATGGGGACTCCCTGCAATCACGGCTCACTGCGCGTAAGCCGGCAAATTCACGGCCTCGAATCCGAAGTTCACCGGCGTCGCTTCTGAGGCGGGCGCAATACACGAATCGCCCGGGCGAGATACCGGATATCATTTCATCGTCGGAGGGCGTCCCATAACTGTAGCCCGGTACATCAGTTGAGCGGAAACCGAAGAATGTCGCGCTCCGGCGACCATCTCCATCGACACGAAGTGGCGAGAACACACGACCCGCGCCGCCGCGTTCGTTGACACGCGATTTAGGGGAAAGGAATATGGATCCGAGGGTATCGGGTTCAATGCGGGCCTGACAGGCCTGAAACCGGCGATTTCAGACGACGACTCCAGGGCGATCCCCGGGCGATGACCGCCCGACGCAGGCGTAACGTTTCATGGCGCACTTGATGATCCACTATCCCGACGGCCGGCAGGTTCGCTACATGCTGGACAAGCCGGACATTGTCGTCGGGCGCGACGCGTCATGCGATCTGGCGCTTCAGGACGCCATCACGTCCCGTCAGCACGCCCGCCTTTATCGCGACGATCGCGGGAGGCTCTGGATCGCGGATCTCAAGAGCAAGAACGGTCTGCTCGTCAACGATCGCCCCGTCGAGGCCAGCCCGCTGACGCCCGGCGATCGCATCGGGATCGGCACCTGCCACCTCGTGCTGCACGAGGAAATCAGCGCCGACACGCCCGTCCCCAATACCCTTGCGGACACACAGATCGGCGCCACGAGCGCCTGGGGCGCCGCCCAGGACCTCGAGCTGTCCCAGCGACGCCTTCAGTCCCTGTACGAACTGAACGATCGGCTGACCGGCCGCCTGGACCGCGACGATCTGCTGAGGGAACTGCTGGAGGTCTGTCGCGAACAGCTGCAGCTGGAACGCGCAGGAATTGCCGTCTGGCGTGGCGAGCCGCATCCCGTCGAGTGGGTCGAGATCGTCGGCGTCGACAGGTCCCGAGAGGAGGGACTGTCGATCAGCCGGAGCATTGTGGACCGGGCGCTCCATCAGGGGGAGCGCATTCTGTTCAACGACAAGTCGCCCGGGGAATTCGATCCAACGGCGAGCATCATCTCCAACAATATCCGCTCGGCGATGTGCGTGCCGATGGCGTATCTCCAGCGGGTCCGCGGCGTTATCTACGGCGATCGCGTCAGTTCGACGGGCGGTTTCAACAAGGAGGACATCGATTACTTCGCGGCCCTCGGCCGACTCGGCGCCATGGGCCTCGCGACAGTCCAGCTTGTTGAGGAAACGAAGCAGCGCGAGCGAGTCGAGTACCAGATTGGTCTCGCCCGCCAGATTCAGACGCGGCTCTTTCCGGCGGCGCCGCTTCGCCTGGAGGGACTGTCGATTGATTCCCTGAACGATCCGGGACAGCGAATCTCGGGCGACTACTACGATTATTTCGAGCGGGACGACGGCAAGGTCGTGATCGTCATGGCGGACGTGGCCGGCAAGGGAATTCCGGCCTCCCTCCTGATGGCGAACCTGCAGGCGGCCGTTCGCGTCAAACTGCATGAGGACGCGGATCTTGTCGGCAGCGTCACGAGTCTGAATCGGCTCCTGTGCCAGAACGCCGGCGACGATCGCTTCGTGACGGCAATCTTCGGCATTCTGGATCGAGACACGCGTGAGTTCCGATTCGTGAACGCCGGGCATCACGAGCCGTTCATGATCCGCAATCGCAGCACCTCGAGCATTCTCTCGGAATCCTACGACGCGGATCTGCCGATCGGCATCGACATCGACTACATCTATCGCGAACGATCGATCACACTCGACGACCGGCCGACGATGATGATCCTCTACACCGACGGCGTGATCGACGCCGAGAATGAAACGGGCGAGCAGTTCGCAGAACCGCGGTTCGCCCAGACGATCGCCAACAACGTCGCCCAGCCGACGGACGAGATCGTGACACGCATCCGACGATCGATCAAACAGTTCACGCGCAACACACCGCAGACGGATGACATCACGATCATGGCCGTCGAACTGACGTAGCGCCCCATCGGTTTAATCAGACACGCGTCGTTTTAGTGACTGAGCGCCGCCTCGGCGAGCACCTTCAGCGGTGTCGACTGCTTCGTGATGCGTACGGGGACGGATTTGTAGGCCGGGGTCCGGGACTGGCGATCGACATCGATCGGCACGAGCGCGTTCGCCTCGGGGAAGTACATCACGACACCGCCCTCGCTCATGTCGAAGGGCCGGACAAGGATGTTCCGCATTTCGCCCGTCTCATTGGAGACTGTGACGAGGTCGTCTTTGGCAAGGCCGAGGCGTCGCATGTCCTTTTCGTTCATCAGGACGACATCACGCCGCTCCTGATTGCGATAGATATCTTCCTCTTCATACACGACGGTATTGAACTGCCCTTCCGAGCGGATCGTCATCAGCCGCAACCGGCCGTCCGGCAGGTCCAGATCCGGCAGTTCGCACACGGCGAACTGAGCCTTGCCGCTGGGCGTGGCGAACTTCGGCTTGTGGAAGGTGCGCCCCTCGATCTGGAATTCCTCGCGCGTGCGATCGATGTCGCCGATCCGCTCCCAGCCGGGAACGATGCGCGCGATGGCGCCGCGAATCGTCTGATGGCGTCGCATCGCCTCGAAGTCGATGGGCCCCCCGTCGCCGAGGACGCGCTGTGCAATGGCGGCGATGACTTCCACTTCGCTTCGCGGTCCGGCGTGTCGCGGGGCGCCGCCGTCGCTGAGCCGCACATAGTTGAACATCGACTCCTGCGTCGTCTTCTGCGGCTCTTCATCCCGCGCGAGGACAGGCAGCACGATCGTCTCCCGGCCGCGGGCCCACGCGTGGCCCGTGTTGAGCGTCGTGCTGAGACAGACAACGGTATCGATCCGGCCGAAGGCGCGTTCCGTGAACGCCGCGTCGGGATTGGCGCCGAAGAGATTGCCACCGAGGCAGAAGGCGAATCGCATGTCGCCGCGATCCGCGGCTTCCAGGCAGCGCATCGTGTCATAGCCTTCCGTCGTTGGCGGCTCGATGCCGAATTCTCGCTGCAGGGCCTGGAAGATCGCGTCTTTCAGTTTCGGCGTCACGCCGACACTGCCGACGCCCTGCACGTTGCTGTGCCCTCGAATCGGCATCAGGCCCGCATAGGGCCGGCCGACCATGCCGCGAAGCAGCGCGAGGTTGCAGATGGCTCGAATGTTCTCCACGCCGTGAAGGTGGTGGGTCACGCCCATCGTCCAGGAGAAGACCACGTTTCTGGCGTTGATGTATCGCTCGGCGACGCGTTCGATATCGGCGCGGGCGACGCCACACGAGCGCTCGATCTCTTCCCACGTCACGCTGTTGACATGACGCAGGAAGGCGTCGAACCCTTCCGTGGCGTTCTGGATGAAATCGGCGGCCATTGCATTGCGTTCGATGACGCGTTTGGCGATTCCCGTGAGCAGGGCGATATCGCCGCCGATTCTCGGTTGGAGATAGTCGCTCGCGATCTCGCTGCCGAAGAAGAGACTGCGCAGATCGGAGGGCACACTGAAATTGACCAGGCCCGTCTCCTTCAGCGGATTGATGACAATGACGTGTCCGCCGCGTCGCCGGATCTTCATCATCGTGCGCATGAGCCGCGGATGATTCGAGGCGGGATTGCCGCCGATGAGAAAGAGCAGATCGGCGTTCTCGACATCGTCGAGAACAATCGACGCCGTGCCGGATCCGATCGCCTGCGCGAGGCCCACGCCGCTGGCCTGATGGCAATAGTAGGAGCAGTTGTTGACGTGATTCGTTCCGTAGAGCCGCGCAAAGAGCTGCAGCAGGAAGGCCGCTTCATTTGAGGAGCGACCGCTGGCGTAGAAGAAGCCCTGCGCCGGAGGCGTCCTGCGGATACGATCGGCGATCCGGTCGAGGGCGAAATCCCAATCGACAATCGAGTAGCGCGTGTCATCCGGTCCCGCGTACAGCGGATGGACGATCCGACCTGCGGCTTCGAGATCGCGCGGCGAGAGGGTCCGCAGTTCGGCGAATCCATAGCGCCGGTAGAACTCACCGCGAAGTCCGTCCTGCATGTCGGCCGCCATGGCCTGGAGAGATTTCTTGCAGACCTCCGGCCAGTGTCCGGCTTCGTTGCGCATGCCGCCCTTCTGGCCGCCCATACCGAGAGCGCAGGTCTTACAGGCGTTCCTGCTGCGCATCGCGCGCCAGAGTCGCGTCCAGCCGACGCGATCGGCGACACTCAACGCGTATCTGACAGCCGGCCATCCGCCACCCTTGGTGGTTTTTCGCATATCGTTCGCCTCTTTCGATCGGGTACGGGGCTTTTCTGGATTATCGAGCCGCGACGGATGGTACCTTGCGAGAAATCCAGGGGGAAGCCAAAGGTCCGCCATTCGACGTTACGTGTGACTACGAGGTTCTCCGCAATCTCGAATCCCGTGCGCACGCGGCCCCCTGCAAACGGGCGCAAACGCTCGCAAACCGGCGCAATCGGGTACGCGCAATGCGCCGCCGCGGGCTGCGCCCGATCCGCAGTCTCGCCAGCGCAACGATCCTGGTCAGCGCTTCGCCCTATGGGATGAGCGGGTTGAGAGAGTGGCCGTCCAGATCGGGCGGCAGTCGATCGGCGTATCCCAGGCGATCGAGTATCGATGGCATGACGTCGATGATGCGAACGGGCTTGTCGCACTGAACGCCCGCAGGGACGCCCGGTCCCTTCAGGAAAAGCGGAATTCGCCGTTCACGCGGTGTGGCGCCACCGTGTCCGCCACAGTCCTTGTGCTGGAAGTCGTGGCTGGCGTCCGCCAGCACAATGATGTCTCCGGCGCGCGACGACTCGAACAGGGCGGAGAGCTCCGTTTCAAACGAGCTGCGCTCTGTCGCGATGACGCGGCGAATACAGGGAGACTCTCGCGTCACAACGCGTTCGCCCGTGGCGTCCCGGATACCGATCTTCGCGTCATTCAGGCGAAAGTAGATGCAGCGCACGCCATGGATGGGCGTTGCAGCGCCATCCTGGCAGAGCGCGTCGACAACGCGCTGAACGGCGGCGGCGTCCGGCGGAGTCGTCCAGTCCGCCGCGCCGCGCACATGAATCATGGCGTGGCGGCGGCCCGCGACGAGAACGACATCGGCGTCATCCGTCGCAGGCCGACGTTCCGCTTCAACGACACGAACGCCCGCCACGTCATGAATGCGACGGGCGATATCGATCACGTGATGGTTCACACAGTTCATCTGCCCATGATCCGACACCAGCCAGTAGTCGGTCCTGTGGGGCCCCGCCGCCAGTTCGATCGAGTCGATGATCTCGCCGATGCGCGCGTCGATGTTCTCGACGGCGGCGGCGTAGCGCGCCGAGGCGACGCCCCGCTCGTGAGCGACTTTGTCAGCGCCCGGGAAGTAGTAGGTCTGGAACACGGGCCAGGCGTTTGTGCGACAAGCTCGCCGGATGACGGACTGGATCCTCCGCCCCACGCGCGTGTCCACGGCTTCATAGTCGCCGGCGGCCCAGTTGAACCCGTTGGCAAGCTGAGACTGCCAGCGCCACGAGGCGCCGCGGGCGGCGGCGCACTGGACGCTCGACGTGAGCGCCGGCGCGAGAAGCTCATAAATCGTCCTGCAGCCGAAGTCACTGTCGACATCGAGATAGGTCAGGGCTGTCGCGTAATCCTGGTAACGCAACGTCGATCGATCGAACCACTCATTCGCCGTGATACCGTGGCGACCGGGATAGCGACCTGTCATCAGGGACACGGCGTTCGAATAGGTCACGGTCGGGAAGCAGGCGGAGGCGTGCGAGAATGCGAGACCGCCTTCGATGAAGTGGCGCCGGATGGCCGGCGCGGCGCCGACGGCGTTGATCGCCTCGAGGCGATCGGTATCGAGCCCATCGACGAAGAAGAGGACGGCGCATCGCTGCGGAATGACCACGCTGTCGGGCAGCGGCGCGTCCACCCGCATGCATGCGATCGGCGACGTGAGGAGGATGGGAAGGAGGAGGAGGACTGATTTGAGATTTGAGATTTCAGATTTGGAATCTGGAGTCTGAGGCCTGCGATTTGAGACCTGAGATTTCGAATCCGGATCCCGGGATCCGAGATTCACCTTGTGCGACTTTGACTTTGAAATTCGAGCGTTCAACGGGGGCAAGTCACTTCATCATCTGCGGCGTTCGGGGCGGACAGTTGTTCGCGGATCTTCTCGAACGATTCTCGGGGAACGGGGAGTGTAATCGTCTTCGCGACGCCGGGCGATCACGTTTTTTGGTAAAGAAAGGCGCCCGACGATGTGTTTCAGATCGTCGGGCGCCCTGTTTCATGATCATGATGAGCGTGGCGCCGGGCCAGGCCCTGATTGTCTGTTGCCGCTAGTAGAGGTCGATGGCCTCGGCGCCGGCCTCGATGGCGACGGGATCGATCGTGATGATGAAGGCGTCGCCGCAGAAGTAATCCTGGCCTTCAAGGAAGATCGAGCCGGTCAGATCGAACGCCTGGATGAAGTCGCCCGTGAACGGGTCGTAGTCCTCCTCCAGCAGGAGTTCGAGATCGAAGATGCACGGATAGTCGAGCAGCAGGGTCTCGCCATCCAGGATCAGTGTGGACTGAAGCACGCCATCGACAGTGTATTCGAGGTAGATATCCCAGCCCGTGATGTTCTCGAATCCCAGCAGCGTGATATCGGGCAGATTGACGCCGGCAAGATCGGTCGAAATATCATCGACGAACACGACATCATCTTCAATGACGACGGTGTTACCGCGTGAACCGAAGCCCGACGGCGGCGTGGCGAATCGCGGATCGACCACCTGCGTCTGATTGATCGCGTTGCCGATGATGATCTCGATGTCGTCCAAGTCCAGTTCGTCGAGCAGATCGGCCAGGTCCGTATTGCAGCCCGTGCCAAACGGAAGAACAACCAACGCGAAACAGCACGCCAGCATGCGCTTCTTGATATTCTGAACCATCTTCAACTCCTCAGTATTTCCGGCGAGGCTTTTGAGCCAGTCACAACTTTCTTCTGTCCACCTGTTATCGAATTCGTCGGCCGCCCTTGGGGATCACTGTCGTACCACCCCGTCCGCCGACGACGACCCAGTAAGTTCCATTCCAGCTGTGTCCGCAGTGCGGACCGTGCCGATGTCCGCGGACCTCGATGATGCGTGAGCCGTTCCAGTAATGGCTGCAGGAGCGCGTGCACACGTGTCGGCTCGTCGCGACGGGGGGACCTTTTCGAATGACTGTCGAGCGGCGGGGCTGACGTGCGACGATCCAGTAGCTGCCGCCCCAGGAATGGCCGCAGCCGGGACCGTGGCGATGGCCGCGAACTTCGATGATGCGCGAACCATTCCAATAGTGATTGCAGGCGCGCGTGCAGACATGCTGCGTTCGAACGACGCGGCGCGGTCCCCGGACCCAGTATCGATCCTGCCAGACGTGTCCACAGCCCGGGCCGTGGACATGATTGCGAAGGACGATGATGCGCGAACCATTCCAGTAGTGATTACAGGCCCGCGTGCAGACGTGGCGACGCTCAATGTGAACTTCGACATCCTCGTCGTCATCGTAGTCGTCATCGTCGTATTCGATCTCGACATCGTCATATTCGCGTTGCGGCGCGGCGCCATCCTTGTAGATGACAACGCGTTCCTTCTTTTTGCCACAACCGGCGATCAGCGAGAAGGCGGCCAGCATCGCGATGATGATCCAGAGTCGTACCGACATGCGTTGAGTTCCTTTCGAATCGCGCCGCGCGTGCGAGCCGCAACGCGACGTGGCCCCCAGTTCGATTGCCAGGCCGTTTCTGAGCCACGCAACCTCTCGGTCTTGTGACGGGGCATGGTATGAGATCCCGGCTGATTCAACAAACGACGCAGGGAATATCCGCATTGAGATCAGGAATTCGGACACGTATTGACGGGACGTCGTGAGGCGCCCCGAACGAAAAAAAGGCCCGCCACGCAGGAAATGCGCGTGGCGGGCCTGTCGGTTCATCACCGCGTTCGGCTCACATCAATAGATGTGCGTCGATTCTTCCTCGTTGACCGGGGGCGAAATCTGGTCGGAGGAGAGCCGCACCTTGAAGCGAACGTCGCCCGTCCCGACGCCCTTGCCGACGACGCGATAGCGCTGCGATTCCTTCTCCGCGAGGATCGGGATCGGATCGAAGCGGACGATCTTGCCGCTCGCCGTGTGACGCGTCGGTCCTTCGGCGCTCACGTAGTCCTCTTCGCTCGGGAACTCGCATTCGATCACGACATTCGTGCCGACTTCCGTTCCCTGGTTGAGGATCGTGATGACGTAGGTAATGTTCTGGCCGACCTGAATCGGATCTTCGACGTCGATGGCCTCGAGCAGAATCGCCGGAACGCCCTTCACGTGCATCGAGCACTCGGCGCTCGCTTCGGAGCAGTAGCTCTTGGCAACCACTGTGTTGCGGAATTCGCCCTTCTGATTGCAGAGCGCGTCGACCGTCACGGTGCGCGTCGCGCCAGGCTCGATCGTGCCGAGCGACCAGTTGATCAGGCCACCGGAGAGCTGACCGCCGTCGCTGGCGCCCCGGAAGGTCAGTCCCGCGGGGAATCGATCCGTCAGCATCGTGTTCCGCGCTGCGGCGTCGCCGACGTTCGTCACGGTAATCTCAAACTTCGCCGGGAACTTCAGCAGCCGCTCAGACGGGCAGGACTTCGTCACCTGGAGGACGGGCTGGACCACGCGCGTTGTGGCGGACGCTTCGGCGCGCTGGCCGCCACGCTCGGAGGCGACGACGTTGTTCGTATATACACCGGTCCGCGAGGCGCGAACGCTGAACGTGAATTCGCGCGCCTGGCCCGCCTGCAGCGTTCCCGCGTTCATGACGACGCTGGTCTGGCCTTCGGCCGTCGTCAGCCCACTGGGCAGCTGATCGTCGATGCGGACTTCTTCGGCAACACCTGAGCCGGTATTGCGGACCACGACGCGATAGGGAATCGGATCGCAGACGAGGACTTCGGCCGGGGCCTCCTTGATGACTTCCAGGGCCGGCTCAACCACGCGAATGGCCGAGCAGAATTCCGTCGTGAACGTGACGTTGGCGCAGCCGCGAAGCTCGCCCAGTCCCGTCGCGGCGCCCGTCAGCGTCACGGTCTTCGTCTCGCGCGGATTGATCGAACCGATCATCCAGGTCGCCGTGGTTCCCGTCTTGTCCTTCGGTTCCGGACTGATGCTGGCGACTGAGAAACCGCTGGGAATCGACTCCATCAGGACAACATTGTCCACCCTGGCCGACGTCAGATTGCGGATCTGCAGCTTGTACTCAAACTGAACGTTGACGCGAACTTCCGTCGGATGGACGCGATCCAGCGCGAGCAGGGCGCCGGTCTGCGATCCGCCGGGATAGTAGGTCGTGTTTGTCGCGGCGGTCTGTCCGCTGGCGTTCTGCACGATCATCAGCGATGCGCAGACGGCGAGAATGCATCGGGCGATCGAGCCCGAATTCCGAATGGTGAACATAAGTCACGCCTCCTCCAAATATGATTTCTTGTTGTTCCGCCCCGCTTCAAGTGGGGCGCTACCGTGCCTTGCGAGGGGCCGCCAGAGAGCCCCGCATGCTAACCTCGATGCGATGGAATTCAACGCAACGCGTGTGTGAAACCCGTGTGCGAGGCTGAGAAGGCCGAGCAACTCCGGCGATTGGCTGCGTTAGTCGGCTGCGCGCCGGCGTCGGACTGGAGAGACTGGGCGGCAAAAGAAAAACCCCGTGACGCGACAGAATCGCGGCACGGGGTTTCGAGTTTCTAAGTAAATCCCGCCTACGGGATTCGGAGTCGCATACCGGGCGCGATCTCGTCCGGGCGATTGATGAGATTTCGATTGGCGCCGAGGATCTCCTGCCATCGGCCGCCGTGCGTTGCGCCATACTGGGCGCGAGCGATGCTGATGAGCGTGTCCCCGGGACGGACGACGTAGGTCCCGCCGCCGGACATGCCTGTCATCACAGATCGCGATGACGAATTGCGAACCGACGCCGGCCGAGCGGTCGATCGTCGCGTGAACGAATTGCCGCGTCGATTGACGGGCTGTGGCTGACCAATCGCATACTGAAGCGAGTAGTTGCGAGAGTAGGAGCTCGAGCGGCGTCCGGGGGCAACCTTGTGGCCATTCAGGCCCTGGGTCTCACCGATGTCGTACTGCAGATTGAATCGCTTGGTGTGGCTGAAGGAACCCGCGTCATTGGCCGTTCGCCGAGGTGTCGCGTTGTAGCGCGGCGCCGTGGCCTGGGGCTGCGTATTCGGGCCCCGCTTGCCGAACCAGCTCGGAAATCCCCCACCGTTGCCCTGCTTCGCGGGCAGCGTGGGACCCACGGCGTACTGCAGGTTTCGCTTTCTGGAGAATGAGTTCGACTTCGTGTTGGTGTTGATGGAAGCCGCGGCCGCGGGATTCAGAATATCCGTATTCCCGATGGGGTACTGCAGGTTGTAATTCGTCGTCTGCGTACCGCCACCGAAGAGATTCCAGGAACCCCACTGGGGCGAGTTCCACGTCTGCATCTGTTGGTTCTGTTCACAGCCGGTCGCCACAAGCAGCGATAATCCAGCGGCAAACACGCACGCATTCGAAACGGCGAAGCGTCGAAGCATCGGAATCCTCCCGTGATAAACCAATCTTATCCATAAGATCGGCAGAAGCTGCGCGTAACACTATGAGAAAAGGAGGAGTCACGACCGGTAATGGTCGTGACCCCTCCCTAGTGTACGTCAGAAGAGGTTAGTTAGTTCCCCTGCACGAAGTGCGTGGACTCCTCTTCGCGGATCACGTTGGGCACTTCCGTACAGTTGACCTGTACGTTGAAGCGGGTGTCGCCATCGGCGCCCGGGCCAGGCTGCTTCGCCCAGACCATGACCTTGTAGATCGCCGTGCGATCCGGCTCGAGTACCGGCAGGCCGCTGAAGGTCAGCGTGTTGCCCGACAGGTTGTACTGGAGCGGAGCGCCACCGACGACCGGCGGCGTGACAGCCGTCGCTTCGCCCTGAGCCTGAACTTCACAGGCCACGACGATGTTCGTCAGCGGTCGGAAGCCCTGGTTCGTGACACTGATCGTGTAGGTCGTCTGCTCGGCCGGCGACGGCGTGCCGTCGTTGTCGGCGTAGAGCGGATCCGGATCGTCCACCACCTCGACGAGAATGGCGGGCGTACCCTTCACTTCGACAACCGCGTTGTCACACGCCTGGGGGACACACTCAGCCTGGACACAGGCGGTGTTCGTCGTCGTGCCGAGGGCCACGCCACGCATCGTGACAGTGACGTTGACACTCTGACCGGCGCCGACAGTGCCGAGGTTCCAGCTCGCGCTGTTACCCGAGGCGGTGGCCGGCGGGTTCGCCGAGACGAACGCGAGGGCGCCAGGGCCTTCCCACTTGTCCGTCAGCATCACGTTCGAGGCCGGAGCGTTGCTCGGGTTGTTGACCGTGATCGTGTACTGGACAGTCTGGTCTCGACCACGCTGCATGAACAGCGTCGTCGGGGAAGCGCTCTTGCTGATCGTGAGGGCCGGCTGGGCAATCGTCGTGGTGCACTCGGCGGAAGCCGCGAGGCCACCATCGGCGGACGCCGTGGCTCGGTTCGTGTAGGTACCGCCACCGGCGGCCGAGGCCATGTAGCTGGCCTGCTTCGACTCGCCCGGAGCGAGGGTGCCGGCGTCGAACGTCTTGGTGTTGCCACCGGAGTCGGCCGTCAGACCGGACGGGAGGCTGTCATTGACCTGGACGTTGTTGGCCGGGGCGTCACCCGTGTTGGTGACGACCAGGTTGTAGCGGATCTGGTCACAACCGACCTGCATGCACTCCTTGCGGAGGGCGAGGCCCGGTCGGCCAATCGTGATCGGGTGGCAGTCGCTGACGGGATCAGCACACGAGGCGCTGGCGGTGGCGCAGTTCTCGATCGTCTTCTGGTTGGCGCCCGGATTCACGCGAGCGTGGATCGTGAGGGTGCTGGAACCGCCGGCCGGAATCGAGCCGAGGCTCCACGTGCCGTTACCCGAAGGCGAGCTGGAGACGAAGTCCACACCGGCCGGGAGGCTGTCCGTGACGACGACGTTGCTGGCGTCGCCCTGGCCAACGTTCGACACAGTGATCGTGTAATCGAATTCCTGACCCGCGACGATGATGCCGCTCGGGCCGGACTTGTCGATCGACAGCTGCGAGCCGTACCAGCTCTTCGTGACGACAGTGTCGCCGATGTCCACGGCCGGCTTGCAGCACTGGATGTCGGCCGGTCGCTTGACGTGGATTTCCACTTCGGCGGAGCCGAGGTAGTCGGCGCCCGGTCGGATCGTGGCGTTGGCCATGCCCGTGCCGTCGGTTCGCATGGAGACGGTCGAACCGCCGCCATCAAACGTGGCGTTGCCGCTGATGATCTGGTAGGTGACTTCGTAGTCGGCCAGACCGCTGCCGTCGGAGTGCTTGACGACCTGCGTCTGGAACGTGTGCGGTTCGTTGCACGGGTTGGTGGCGTCGGACGGGAAGATCACGTCGACGTCATACCAGTACTTCTTGGCGAAGACCTTGTGCTTGTCCCAGTCGTAGATGCCGGGGCAGTACACGGTGATGTTCGTCTCGCCCTCGATCGGGGAGGTGATCACACACCAGGTCTGGCCCTTCTCCAGATGAATGTCATCCGAAGGATCGCTGTTGCCGCGATCGAGCGTGTGGCTGAAGTTGTTGGTGTGCGAGATGGCATAGTGGTTGTCCACCTTGTAGCCACGGCTCGCGCGCCAACCGCTCTCGTCCACTTCGACGATGTCGCCGACGCTGCCTTCGGAAATGATCCACTCGACGCGTCGATTCGGAAGGGCCTTGCCCTTCTTGTCGAGGACGGTCGCGACCATGACGTGCTGCGTCATGACGGGATTGATATCCTTCAGCGGCGTCACCTGAAGTTCGACCGCAAAGGGATCCCAGTTCGAGTAATAAGCGCCCTCGGGCGGCTTGCCGTGTGTCGGGATGATGTCACCGCCCGACGGCCACTGAAACGCGTGCGGCGTGTGATTGCGGCAGCCGGCGAGTGTTCCCAACGCGACGACCGTCATCATGCAGGTCGCCAATCGTTTCGTCAGGTTGCTCGTCATGTTTGTCAATCTCCTCTCGCTTGTTGGATGAATCCGTAGGCAGTTTAGTTTGTCAGAGAAGCTCGATCGCGACCGCGCCAGCAATCGTGCCTCTTACACATCCTCGTAAAACAGTCGTTCGCCGGCGCGAAACCCCGCCGGCGATAATCTCCGCAACAATAGGCGCAAATCGGACAGCGTACGGACGGATTCGGTCGCACGACGCGACCCCTGAATCAACGCCTGGCTGAGAATTGTCGTAAGCATCTGCGATTGCGATACTCAAGAAAACCGCGCCTATTCCCTGTTCAATCCACTTCGCGTTATCCAACTTCGGCGCCGCCCCACCACCGAATTGCCCGGATCCTCCGAGCCTCTGGATTCAAGGAGCCTTCCACGACAGCCTCGAATCTCAAATTCGGCCGTTTTCAACGTAAACCGTTGACAAATCCACCACAAACCTTGGCCGATTGGGACGTTGACTCTTGCCCCAGCCAGACGGTGGCGGCACGACCGGATAACAGCGCGAATATTAGGCGTAAGTTACGCTCTGTCAAACAGCAATGACTCAAAATATCGACATTTTTCTGATTTGAGGCGGGCCTGTTACAACACTGAGACCTGCGCCTCTCGACCTTAATTTTCTGTTATTCGGAAAGACATTCGCTTGGCACATTCACCGCCACCCTGCAGGTCGCGGAGTGAAATCACGAACGTGTATTCGTCGGGCGGCAAATTCTGCTGAAAGTCGATCGGACCGATCGCGAGGAAGAAATCCTCTCGCAGGCCATTCGACAAATCCGGTATCTCCTGATCGAGCGTGGACCAGATCTCGACTCCCGCAGAATTCAGAAGCTTCTGCTGGACAGAAAGTAACGTCCTATAAACCCCGGTTTGCGATCGGGTCGATACGTAGTTCTGAATCTCCAGGTAGACGAGGAGTCGCGGGAACCGCCCCTCCGGGAAGACGGGCGGATCATACCGGCGATAGGCGCCGAATTTCTGAATCGATCGGCAGAATGTCGCGACAGGTATTCGAAGCCGCTTGGACTCGCGTGACTCGGCCACGAAGCGATCCAGATCCGACAATGAGACGCGCGAGGGATCGATTTCCCCCTGGCGAACCGCCGGGAGAATCGCCGCCAGATATTCCTCGACCTGCGCCCTCGTCTCCGGGGACGCGCCGGGGGTCGGCGCCAGCGCCTCGGCTTCCCGCCGCTCCGCGAGATAGAGCAGACGCATCCGCATCTGACTCTGCAGATCATCGGGCGACTGCCGGACCGTCGCTTCCAGCTCCGCGAGTTCGCGGCTGCGCGGGCTGATCTGCGCGTCGCGCGCCGGCGTGGGCGTCTCACGGCGTGACGCATTTCGCCGCGGCTGGCGATCGTCGTGGGCGGCGTTCCGGCGTTCGGAGGTTTCCTGCCGGCGCTCGGGCTCATGATTGGGCGACCAGCGTGTCGAATCGTCGTCGGTGTTGCGTGGCGCATCGGCCTCGCGGCCGGACGAAACGTCGCGATCTCGGGACGGGGCGGCGTCGGAGCGGCGCTCGGTGTCAGCATCTCGCGATGTTCGATCATGTCGCTCGCGCGGCCGATCCACGGATTCGTCCGACCAGGAATCGCGATCGTCGGCCTCGGGACCTCGCGCGAGGCGTTCCTCATCCGCTGTCGGGGCCGTTCCATCCGCCGCGACGTACTCCTCGCCGCCCATGCCAGCGACATCCGGCGATCGGACCGGGAGCTCGATGATCGTCTCCGCCGGCGCCGTTCCTTCTTCGGAAGGCGTGAGTCGAACACGGGCGTAGGCGGGCAGCTGCCGCTCACCGATGCCCAGCATATTGATGGGGATCTGAACCATGACGTGCGAGGGCTCGCCCGTGACCTCTTCGGCCATGACGGTCCTCGAGCCGGCGACGAATCCCTTCGCATTGCGATATCCGCTCTTCTTCGCCGGAACGGGCCGCTTCATCGAATCGAGGACATCGACCTCGTACAGCATCTGGCGGCCGTGCAAGCCGTTCGTTGTATACATGGACTCGACGAGGACGGCGTCGACGCGACCGTCGTCCTTCTCGACGCGCCGGCTGCGCGTCGCCACGAGATTGACGTGCGGACCGCAACTGGTCAGGAGCGTCGCCGTCATGATCAACATCAGTATTGCGTGTTTCCTGGAAATCAAGATTCTTCGCCTCTCTGAAAGGTCGCAGCGAATTCGCCGGCGCGGCGTGGCGGCGCGATTCGATGGATCGGATCGCGCGAACGGCGACGAGACCCATCGCATCGTCGGCCGGAACGTCCCCAGCAGGAGTCGAACCTGCAACCTCTGGCTTCGGAGGCCAGCACTCTGTCCAATTGAGCTATGGGGACACGCTGTGTCGCAAGCGTCTAGATTCTATGGCCTCCCATTCGGGCGGCAAGAACGGGCGGGCGGCGTGGGGAGAGAATGCGCCGGCCTCACAGACGGACACGGGGGTTTGTCGCCGGCCGCGCAACTTCCTCCGCCGTGGGGACACGGCGGCGCCGACTGTTGCGCTGCAGCGCTCCAACCCGCGCCCGGGCGAGGCCGACGCGCGTACATGACATAAGAAATGCGGATTTATGCAGGCTTGACGGCGTCGCCCGCGCCGTCCATTCTGGGCGGCTGGAAATTCACAGCGCTCGATCGGCGCCGCTGCGGTAGCGGACCGACGACGCCCAGCAGCAACGAGGCAGGCATGGCCAGCGCCACTCAGGACACGAAGACATCGGAACACCTTCAGCTCAACGAACGATACGGCGCGCACAACTACCATCCGCTGCCGGTCGTCATCGAATCGGGCAAGGGATCGTGGGTGACGGACGTCGAGGGGAACAAGTATCTCGACATGCTGTCGGCCTACTCGGCGCTGAACTTCGGTTACTCGCACGAGCGACTGATCGCGGCGGCGACGAAGCAGCTCAACAAAGTCACGCTGACGTCGCGCGCGTTCCACAACGACCAGCTGGGCCCCTGGTGCAGTGAGTTGTGCGAGTTGACGGGATTCCAGGCGGCGCTGCCGATGAACAGCGGCGCCGAGGCCTGCGAAACGGCCATCAAGATGGCCCGCAAGTGGGGTTACGAAAAGAAAGGGGTCCCCGCCAACCAGGCCGAGATCATCTGCGCGAAGGGCAACTTCCACGGCCGAACGACGACGATCATCAGCTTCAGCACGGACGAGCAGTACAAGGCGGGCTTCGGACCTTACACGCCGGGCTTCCCGCTGGTCCCGTTCGGCGACGCGAAGGCTGTCGAGGCGGCGATCACGGATAAGACAGTCGCCGTGTTTCTCGAGCCGATCCAGGCGGAGAGCGGCATCCTGGTTCCGCCGAACGGTTATCTCAAGGCGCTTCGCGAGATCTGTACGCGGAAGAACGTGCTGCTGATTTTCGATGAAATTCAGACGGGCCTCTGCCGCACGGGGGATCGCTTCGCCTGGCAGCACGAAGGCGAGGACGCGCGACCCGACGCGATGTGTCTCGGCAAGGCGCTGGGCGGCGGCATCCTGCCGATCTCGGCGGTCGTCTCGTCGCGCGAGGCGATGGACGTGTTCCGTCCGGGCGATCACGGTTCGACCTTCGGCGGGAATCCGCTGGCGTGCGCCGTGAGTCGCGTCGCCATGGACATGATCAGGAACGATGGACTCGACGCGCGTTCGCGTGAGATGGGCGATCACTTCAGGTCGAAGCTCCAGGCGGTCGGCGCGCCGGCCGTGAAGGAGATTCGCGGTCGAGGCCTGCTGATCGGCGTGCAGATCAAGCCGGAGTACCCGAAGGCCCGCTGGTTCTGCGAAAAGTTCATGGCGGAAGGCATCCTCTGCAAGGACGCCCATGAGGACGTGATTCGGTTTGCGCCGCCGCTGACGATTGAGAAGACGGATATCGACTGGGCGATGGAGCGCATTGCGCCGGCGCTGTTGTCGGCGGAGGCGAACGGATAAGGAACATCGGGGCAAGCGAGAAAGAGACGGGAGATCATGGCGAGCGCGTCAACCAGTAAACGAATCGTCATCGTCGGCGCGGCCGGCAGGGACTTTCACAACTTCAACTGTCTCTATCGGGACGATTCGACGGTCCGCGTCGTTGCGTTCACGGCCGCCCAGATCCCCAACATCGACGGCCGGACCTATCCGGCCGCCCTCGCCGGCAGGCACTATCCCGAAGGAATTCCCATCGTGCCCGAAGAGGCGCTGGAGCAGACGATCCGCGAGACGAACGCGGACGTCGCGCTGTTCAGCTACTCCGACGTGTCCTACGGGCATGTGATGGGAATCTCGGCGCGGGCCAACGCGGCCGGCGCGGCGTTCGAACTGGCGGCGCCCGTTCACACGATGCTGCCCTCGAAGAAGCCTGTCATCGCCATCTGCGCCGTGCGTACGGGCTGCGGTAAGAGCCAGACGACGCGGCTCGTGGCGCAGACGCTGAAGGAGATGGGCAAGCGCGTCGCCGTGATTCGCCATCCGATGCCCTACGGCGACCTGGCAAAGCAGGCGTGCCAGCGCTACGCCGAGCTCGCGGACATGGATCGGCACGAGTGCACGATCGAAGAGCGCGAGGAGTACGAGCTGCACATCGAGTCGGGCAACCTGCTTTTTGCGGGCGTGGACTACCATCAGATCCTGAAGGCGGCCGAAGAGGAAGCGGATGTCATTCTCTGGGACGGCGGCAACAACGACACGGCGTTCTTCGAGCCCGATCTGCTCATCACAGTCGCCGATCCGCATCGCGCGGGGCATGAGCTGGCGTATTACCCGGGCGAGCTGAACTTCCGCATGGCGGACGTGATTCTGATCAACAAGGTCAGGACGGCGAAGCCCGAGGCTGTCGAGCTGGTCGCCGCCAACGCGGCGCGCGTGAACCCCAGCGCCCAGGTCATTCGCGGCGAGTCGCGCGTGACGCTGGACAACGTGGACCAGGTGCGCGGCAGGCGCGTGCTCGTCGTGGAAGACGGACCGACGCTGACACACGGCGGCATGACGTTCGGCGCCGGCCACGTGGCGGCGAAGCAGGCGGGCGCGGGATCGATCGTCGATCCACGGCCTTTCGCTGTTGGTTCGATCAGGGAAACGTTCGCGAAGTACAACCATCTGACGGACATTCTGCCGGCGATGGGCTACGGCCAGACGCAGATGGGCGAGCTGGAGCAGTCGATCAACGCGTCGGACTGCGATGTCGTCGTGATCGGCACACCGATCGATCTGTCGAAGCTCCTGAAGATCAACAAGCCTACGGCGCGGGTTCGCTACGAACTGGCGGGCGACGGCGCGGATCGGCTGACGGCGATCGTGAAGGGGCATCCGAGCCTCGAAGGCTGAGCCGCCGCTCCCTAACGGATTTGCGACGGACGCCGTTCCGCGAGTACGAGATCCATTGCGTTCGCAACGCTATGAAAGGGCCATTCATGCGAGGGGTCACAACGCGCTTTATCGCGGGCGTCGGCCTGCTTTCGTTGTCTTCAGTCGCGCCAATTCTCGCGCAGGATCCTCTTCGATCCCGACAAATCGAGACCAGCAAATCCAGCGTTGAAATCGATCTGAATCTCTCATTCATGCAAAGCGCCGAGGCGCATCTCGAACGGGCGCTGGCCAGGCTAAGGGCGTCACCTGAGTGGAAGGAGACGCCACCGACAGAGAGCGGCTGTCGACGATTTGTCCGGCGAGAGGCGTGGCGTGTGAATGACGACGAGTTGTATCGACAGAAGGTCAGCGGGCTCATCCTTGATACGCGACACGACGATCGCCGTGCGAGCGGGAAAATGGAGATTCTGGTTCGCACCTCTGACCCCATCGGGTTGTCCGACTTGAGTGTCTGGAATCAACTTCAGGACCAACCCATCAAAGTCGCCGCGAGTGATTCGCAACGCATTTGTGTCAAGGTCCATCAGTTTAAGAATGACGATCAATTCCGCAGCTGCCTCCTCGTGAACCGCGATTCCATGGCGGTCTTCATTGCGGAGTCATCGAGGATAAAGGAAAGGCGGTTGACCAGAACTTGGTCAGACGAGCTTGGCGACCTTCTGGCAGCCGAGGCGCCCATTCGCCTCCGGGAGTTCGAGGAACTCATCGAAAAGACGTCGACGTCGGGCGAGGCCGCGACGATATCGATTATCGAATGCCCCAAGCTTCGCGGATACTACGACGCCTACGGGTTCGTCAACGCACCGGAAGAGGGAATTCTCTCAGTTCGCGTATTTGATCTCGATCTGCAGCAGTACATCGATGAGAGAAAGTACCGTGACACATACGAAGTTGTCGGCTGCGAACGCGCCGACAAATCGAAGTCATATTGGAACTGCTACGTGAAAGTCCCCTGCCAGGTCGGGAAGGAAATGAAGAAGCGTCGCAATGTGCGCGTCGAGCTGCATTTTCGCCCCGTGCGTGAGGGCGCCGCCGAAACGAAGCTTGCGGAACTCGAGCTCCTGAACACGACCGGCTGGAGATTCTGAAAATCGACTTGTCGCGGCACGATGAGCGCCTCATCGCCACGCGAAAGTCGGGCCGGAAATCGGTCTTTCCGAAGCGCCGAAGGACATCCGGCAAATCCGCCGCCCCTCCGGGGCGAAGCCAAGAATATGCACACCAACAATGGCCCCCCGCATAGGTCGTATGCCGCGCCTGTGGACACGCCGCGATCCAGCCGCGATATTTCCGCGTGTCGCCGGTGGGTCGGCGCGAATGACACCAGGAGTATGCGGCCATGAGCCTTGCAGGACGAAGCCTCGCCACGCTTTGTGACTTTACGACGGACGAACTCAAGTCGATTCTCGATCTTGCGGCGCGCGTCAAGAAATCGCCGAAGGATTATCGAAAGGCGATGAAGCAGCAGACGCTCGCGATGATCTTTCAGAAGCCGTCGCTGCGCACGCGCGTCTCGTTCGAGACGGGCATGACTCAGATGGGCGGTCACGCGATCTATCTCGCGCCGACGGACATCAGCCTCGGCAAGCGCGAGACGACGGAGGATATCGCCCTCGTCCTGTCGCGCTACGCCGACATCATCATGGCGCGCGTCTTCGGTCACGACATCATCGAGGATCTGGCGAAACACGCGACGGTCCCCGTCATCAACGGACTGAGTGATTACGCGCATCCCTGCCAGATGCTCGCCGACCTTCAGGCGGTCCAGGAGCGCAAGGGCAAGCTGAAGGGGCTGAAGTTCGTCTACAGCGGCGACGGCAACAACGTGGCGCATTCGATCATGTTCGGCGGCGCGATGGTTGGCATGCATGTCGTCATCGTGACGCCTCCGGGCTATGAACCGAAGGAGTGCGCCCTTGCGAAGAGCCGCGAGATCGCCGGCAAGACAGGCGGGTCCATTGAGGTCACGAATGACCTCGCGGCGGCGGCGGCGGGCGCGGATGTTCTGTACACGGACGTGTGGGCGAGCATGGGCCAGGAGGACGACGCGGAACGCCGCAAGCAGTTCTTCATGCCCTACCAGGTCAACATGGATGTGCTGAACAAGGCGGATGGCGACTGCGTTGTGCTGCACTGTCTGCCGGCGCATTACAACGAAGAAATCACCTACGACGTAACGCGATCGAAGAACTCGGCAATCTTCGATCAGGCCGAGAATCGAATGCACGCGCAGAAGGCGCTGATTCTGAAGCTGGCCGGCGCGGCGTAGTACGCGTCCTCAACTTCAACAGGATGATTCGAGACAAGGGCGTTGCGTTGCCGCAACGCCCTTGTTGTTTTGAGGCAACATCGCGGGACCGTGTTCGACGATGGGCGTCAGCACAATTCGCGGTTCTCGGACGGGATCGGCCCGGCGCCGGGATGGGCCATGGCCCGACGCGAATCGCCTGATTGCGGCCGGGGGCGATGAGATTATCGCGTGTTGGCGGCGGGTTTCGTTCCATCCGCAGCGCCGCCGGCGATCCGTCGCGCGCGGGATTCGTTCCGATGGCATACGCGTTGCTCGTATACTCCCAGGGCGGACCTTCGTCATCGTGAACGGACCGCCATTCGGGGGAAAGACGATCAGAATCACGCGTTCCATTCTGTGTCTCGCAGGCCTCATCGCCGCCGTCGCGCTGACAGGCTGCAGCGCATCGCGGCCCGTCTCCTACGAGGTCGGCAGCCCCGCCCTGCTCTTCGGGCGAAGTCCTTCCCCATACGACGCCACGCGATTCACGCGTGGTCCGTGGCCGGCGACGACGAACGGCTATGACACAGTCGAACGTCGCAACTACGTCGAGTACTATCGCGACTACCAGGGCAACGCCAACAACGAACGCAATACGCCCTATCGATTCTTCCGCAGTTATTCCAGCGGTTCGCAGTTGCGATAGGTCCTGTCTCCTCATTGATTCGGATTGCAGGTTCGCGGGATCGGGCCTGGTTCTGCGGTTGCGCGCGGATTCTGTCTTGTAACACCCTTTCAGGGTTTGGTTCACATTGCTGACACATACCCGGGGTTGCGCTCGACCGCGTTGCGGTCTGCGCTGACCCCGGGCTGGCTTGTTGCACGCCTTTGGCGTGCGGAAGTTTGACACAGCGTGTTGCACGACGACGGCGCGCGGATGTTTGACACCGCCTGTTGCACGACGGCGGCGCGCGTGTGACTGGTACAACCTGTTGCACGATCTTTGCGCGACGGGGCATGGATGCGGCGTTACTGCAAACCCAGAACGATCAGGGTGAAGGGCTGGATATCCCGGCCGTCGGGGGCGCCGTCGGCGTTGACATCTGAGACGAGCGTGCGATAGGGATCGTTGTCGACGCCCAGCAGCACGCGCACGAAGAGTCGCACATCATCCGTGTCCACGTCGCCGTCGCCGTTCACATCGCCCGGAATCTCGTCGCATGGACCGATGGTGTTGGCGCGAATGCAGGGGAACGGGCAGAAGTCATCGCAGACGCCGTCGCGACCACCGCGGACGTGGGCACGATCGCCGATCGTGTAATCGCCTAGATTCTCGACATTGTAGACGCCGCCGTCGTCAGCGAAGAAAAGCGGCGTGCATTCGAAACCCATCTGAAATTCGCCGCAGTTGTCGAAGCACTCGAGGAACAGGTTGTCGCGCATGACGGCGAGGTTGTCCTCGTTGTCGCAGAATCCCGGGCTGGGCCGGATCGCGCCGGCGACGAAAACGGCCGCGCCCAGCGGGATGATCTCGTTGTGTTCAATAAGGAACGAATCGGCGCCGTCAGCCGGCGTGAACACGAGGCAGTTCGTGGCCCCGACATCAATTGAGCCGCAGGCGGTCGACAAGGCGCCGATCGAGTTGTCTCTCAGGTGTATCGCGGCGCACGCGCCTTCGGGCGCCGCGGACTCGGTTCGCCCTGTGACGATGACGTGATCTCCGGCAACGAAGCCATCGAGATGGTCAAGCAGATAACGATCGCCGCCAACGCTGCGATCGGCCTGGAAGACGAGACCGCAATCGGGCGTGTCGACGAGGACGCCGGCGCCGCCAAAGGCGGGCGCGATGGAATTGGAAAAGAGCAGCGGAAACCCGCAGGGGCCCGTCTGCGGAATCGAGGCGTCGCCGGAGATCGTGACGTAATCGCCAACTTCGTATCCCCCCTGATTGAAGAAGTCGACGCCTCGGCCATCGGTCGTCAGAAGATGGACACAGCCGAAGGTCGACACGATGCGTCCCGTCTCCTGAGCGCACTCGGAGATGACGGGAAAGGCGACAATCGGCAGCGGCTCGCCATTGCAGAGGGCGTCGCCCTGCGTGCCCGGGGCGACGACGAAGACGCGGGCGCCTTCTTCGAAATCCTCGGCGCCGTCTACGAGGAAGGCGCCGCCACGATCGGATTCGAATCTGCGGCAGCCGCCGGCGTCTGTCAGGACGCCGCATTCTGCGAAGCATCGATCCACGGCGGTGACGGCGAGATTCGGGGTGATCGTGAGATTGCAGATCGAGGCGGTCGATTCGTCGATGGTCCCGGAGACGACGACGCGATCCCCCACGTCGTATCCACTCAGACTCGACGGACGGACCAGGGTTCCATCGTCGGCCCGGTGCAGGACACACGGCGGAAAGCCCCCGGATTCCACGAGCTCACCACAGGCCTGGTAGAAGATCGTTCCGGCGTCGGCGCGTCCGATCACGATTAGCAATACTGATACCGCCATTGCACGGATGGCGCATGACGTTCCTCGACCCTGGAATGCGTTCGCAAGATGCATTGCGTCTCCCTCTGGCTCGCAGGCGTTTTCAGATATGCAATCAATGACGTCGCCTGAAACGGCTGTCGGACAGTTTCGGCCGGAATCGGCCGACGGCGACGACGCGGCTTCCTTCCGACTGAACGGTCCCCGCGCGTCCGGCTCACTCACGGAGGCGGCTTGTCACGGGTTGGCGGCTGACCTAAAGTGACGCGCGTGGCGAGGGGGACGACGCCCGAAGTCGACGACATTCCCCTCTCGGAAAGCGGTTTGGAGCCCCCCCGGCCCCGCCGCCGATACATTCATAACCTCTTGTCAGACGGAAACGAACGCGCATGAGCACCGAAATCATTCATGTCCACGGCCGCGAAGTTCTGGATTCGCGCGGAAACCCCACAGTCGAGGCGGTTGTCGTCCTGGAGGACGGCGCGACGGGGCAGGCCATCGTGCCAAGCGGCGCGTCGACGGGCGAACATGAGGCTGTCGAACTTCGCGACGGCGACAAGGCGCGCTATCGCGGCAAGGGCGTGCTCAAGGCGGTCGACGCCGTCTGCACGGTGCTGGCGGAGAATGTCGTCGGTATCGACGCGACGGATCAGGAACTCGTCGACCAGGTGATGATCGAATGCGACGGGACGCCCAACAAGGGCAAGCTCGGCGCCAACGCGATTCTCGCCGTGTCGCTGGCGACGGCGCGGGCCGCGGCCGAGTCGGTCGGCCTGCCGCTCTTCCGATACCTGGGCGGCTGCCACGCGAATGTCATTCCCGTGCCGATGATGAACATCCTCAACGGCGGCAAGCACGCCGACAGCACGGTCGATTTCCAGGAGTTCATGATTCAGCCGTGGGGCGCGCCGAGCTTTCGCGAGGCCCTGCGCTGGGGCGCCGAGATCTTCCACACGCTGAAGGACGTACTGCATGACAAGGGCTACAACACGGCCGTCGGCGACGAGGGCGGCTACGCGCCGAGCCTGAAGTCGAACGATGAAGCGTTCGAGGTCATTGCGACGGCCGTTGAGAAGGCCGGATACAAGCTGGGCGAACAGATTTTCTTCGCGCTGGATCCGGCGACGAGCGAGCTGGCGAACGAAGCGGGCGCGAAGGACAAGTACAAGTTCTTCAAGAGCGATCCGAGTCGCGTGATCAGCGCCGATCAGATGGCGGACTACTGGGCGGAGAAGTGCTCGCAGTGGCCGATCCGCAGTCTTGAGGACGGCCTGGCCGAGGATGACTGGGCGGGCTGGAAGAAGCTGACGGACAAGATCGGCGCGAAGGTGCAGCTCGTCGGTGACGACCTGCTCGTGACGAACACGGAACGTCTGGAAAAGGCGATCAACGATCAATGCGCCAACAGCATCCTGATCAAGGTGAATCAGATCGGCACGCTGACGGAGACGTTTGCGGCGATCCAGATGGCGATGCGCAACGGCTGGACGGCCGTCATCAGCCATCGCAGCGGCGAGAGTGAAGACACGACGATTTCCGACATCGCCGTCGCGACGAACGCCGGCCAGATCAAGACGGGCAGCCTGTGCCGGACGGATCGCATCGCGAAGTACAACCAGCTCCTGCGGATCGAAGAGCACCTGGGTGACCAGGCGATCTACGGCGGCTCGCTCTGGCGCAAGTAAGGCGCCGGCCAGCGACGACTGACGACAAGCATGAACGCGGCCACGAACAACGACAACTCGACGCGAGAATCGACTCCGCCGGCGGGCGTCCCCCGCTCGCCGACGGAGCATCGCGTCATGTTCGTCCTGTTCGTGATTCTGTCGGTCGCGCTGTTCGCCCCCGTCGTGATGCTGCCGATCATTCGCGATCATTGCGCCCTGCTCATCGAGGAGACGCGACTGAGGGACCGCAACGCGCAGCTCAGCGCGGAACTGAATCGCCGAATCGCGATGCGGGACGCCTTCGAAAACGATGTTGTCGTCAACGAGCGGCTGGCGATGCTCGACCTGCACTATCGCAAGCAGGGCGAGGATGTGCTGACGATCCTGCCGAATCACTTTCAGGCGGACAGTGGTGTTCGAAGCGCCCCGCAACCGGTGTTTCAAAGTGTGTTGATGATTCCCGCCCAGTGGCCGAAGCCCGTTCGCAAGGCGGAGGCGTGGGCCCAGCGGTATGGGCTGATCGATCTGTTCCTGAATCCGGATGTGCGACCCGCGCTGCTGCTCATGTCGGGCGGTCTGCTGGTGGCGGCGTTCGTGCTGTTCGCGCCACGCATTCCGCGGCTGCGCCCCGATCCTTCGCGGGCGCGGGTGCTGCCGCCGCGCAACGTCGTCGTCGGTCCGGGCCGAACCGCCTGACGCGCTGTCATTCATGTCCGCGATTACCCTTCAAAATGTGAACAAGTCTTACGCCGGCGCAGATGTCCTGCGCGACGTGACGCTGACGCTCCACAAGAACGAACGCGTGGGGCTTGTCGGCGCCAACGGGTCCGGCAAGACGACGCTGTTTCGACTGATCCTGGGAATCACGGCGCCGGACAGCGGCGCGATCACGACGTCAAAGGGCGTGACGCTCAGCTACCTGCCGCAGGAACCCAACATCGACGAGAACCTGTCGCTGATCGAAGCGGCGACGGAACCCTTCGCCGAGCATCGCGCCCTGGAGCTGGAGCTGCGGGCGCTGACGGAGCAGATCGCCGAGGCGCATGGCGGCCCCGGCGCCGAGGCGCTGCTGGAGAAATACGATCGGCTGCACGCGCAGTTCGAGGCGGGCGGCGGCTACGGCTACGAGATTCGCATCCGTGAAGTCCTGGGCGGTCTCGGCTTCTCGCCCGAGGACTACCAGCTGCCCGTTAAGGTGCTGTCTGGCGGGCAGAAGTGCCGCGCGTCACTGGCGCGGATGCTGATGTCGGGCGCGGACTACCTGCTGCTCGACGAACCGACGAACCATCTGGATATCGACGCCACGCGCTGGCTGGAGAAGTATCTCTCGAACTACAGCGGCGGCGTGATCGTGATTTCGCACGATCGCTTCCTGCTGGATCGCGTCGTCACGAAGATCGTGGAAGTCGAGCGATGCCGCGTCGGCGTCTATCCGACGAATTACACAAACTACGCCGAGGCGAAGCGAATCCGGCAGCTCAACGCCGTGCGGGAGTATCAGAAGCAATCGGCGTGGATCGCGCATCAGAAGGACTACATCGAACGTACGCGCTATCGCAAAGACACGGCGAAGCAGTCCCGCTCCCGACAGAAGCTGCTGGCGAACATGGAGGAGCGCGGCGAAATCCTCGACGAACCGACGCAGAGCAAGCGGAAGATCAACCTGAAGTTCGAGCCGAACCAGAAGTCGGGCGACATGGTCATTCGCGTCGAGGGGGCCTGCAAATCGTTCGATGACATCACGCTGTTCAAGGACCTCGACTTCGAGATGACGGCCGGCGAGAAGGTCGGCATCATCGGTCCCAACGGCGTCGGCAAGACGACGCTGCTGCGCATGCTGCTGAAGCAGATCCCGGCGGACGCGGGGAATGTGCGGCTCTTCGAGAACCTGAGCGTCGGCTATTACGACCAGGAGCATCGCGACCTGAATCCGGATCACAGCGTGATCGACGCAGTCCGCGAGGTGCGTCCCGAGATCAAGGAGGCCGAGGCGCGGAGTTATCTGGCGCTCTTCCTGTTCCGCGGGGACGAGGTCTTCAAGCGTGTGGGCAATCTGTCGGGCGGTGAACAGTCGCGTGTGCTGTTGGCGCGATTGGTCTGGACCAATCCGCAGGTGCTCGTGCTGGACGAACCGACGAACCACCTGGACATTCTCGCGCGAGAGGCGCTGGAGGAAGCGCTGACGCTGTACGCCGGCAGCATCCTGATGGTCAGCCACGATCGGTACTTCCTCGATCGCATCGCGACACGATTGCTCGTCCTGCCTCGACGCACGGAGTGTGAGATCGTCGAGGGGAACTGGTCGAAGTACGCGGAGATCCTGTCGAAGCGCGAAGAGCTGGCGCGCGCGGCCGACGCCAAACGCAAGGAAGCGGAACGGGCCGAGCGCGAGGCGAAAGAGCGTCGCGAAAGGAAGCAGAAGCCGAAGTCGCGATCGAAGTACGCGGCGCAGCGGATCGAGGAGATCGAGGAGCGGATCATCGCGATCGAGATGCGCGTCGAGGAGATCGAGACGCTGTTTGCCGATCCGGAGGCGATGAAGGATGCGGAAAAGCGCCAGGCGCTGCACGAAGAATATGATCGGATTCGCGAGGAACTGGCGGATCTGAATGAGAAGTGGGAAGAGGCGGCGGACGGGATGTGAACGGACGCTATGCGCCGAGCGGTTTCTCGACTTCCACATGCTTACCTTGATGAGTGAATCGCGGACAATTCGACGTCGAAACGACACTCTTAATACAACGGTGAACTCGCTCGACCATGTAGGGTGAGCATGCCACCCGTGAGAGTGGTCCGCACAGCGGACCCTACATCGGCTCGTCGAATGATGATCCGCGAGATTGATCAGCCGGCGTGAGCATACCTCCTGGCGAATTCTCGACTTCCACATGCTCACCTTGATGGGTGAACAGCAGACAATTCGTCATGGACACGCGACGCTTACGTTGACGGCAAACTCGCTCAACCCTGTTGGGTGAACATGCCACCCGTGAGAGTGGTCCGCACAGCGGACCCTACATCGGCTCGTCGAATGATAATCCGCGAGATTGATCAGCCGGCGTGAGCATGCCACACTTGGCGGCGCCGCTTGTTCCCCTATCGCGGCGTGGTCTCTCGGGGTACAACGCTCCGCGTGCTATCGATTCCGCCATTATTCCAGGGGAGCGTCGGGCTGTATCTGGCCGGTCTGGCGATCCTGATCTGTGGGCAGATCATTTATGCGACGGTCGGGTTCGGCGCCGGGATGTTCGCCGTCACGCTGCTCGTGATTCTGCTCGACGATCTGCCCGGCGTTGTCTCAACGATTCTCTGCCTGACGTGGATCACGGAAGTCCTCGTGCTGTCACGCGAGTGGCGGCACGCCTGGGGCGGGCTTCTCTGCGTCATCGTCCCCCCCCTCTTCGTCGGTGTCTTCGTCGGCACGAAACTGCTCGCGGCCGGCAGCGGCGAGGGCCTGAAGATCGCGCTGGGGGCGTTCGTCGCGGCGGCGGGCGTGCACTTTCTCATCATGGACATTCGCAACCGGCGTCTGGCGCCGGACGCGAGCGCGGGCGCCACGCCACGTCGAACGCTGCGACCTTTGATGATCGCGATCTGCGCGCCTGTCGCCCTGTTGTCGGGCGTCCTCGGCGGCTGCTTCGGGACGGGCGGACCACCGATCATTGTGCTGCTGAAGTCGCTGGGGCTCGACAAGCGGACCTTCCGGGCGACGATTCTCGCGTTCTTCTTCGCGACGAGTATTTCCCGCATCTCATTCGGCGTGACGCTCGGAACACTCGGAATGAAGCACGTCCACGCGGCGCTGTGGCTCGCGCCCGGGGCGGTCGTCGGCACAATCATCGGGGCGCAGGTCTACAAGCGACTGAGCGAGCGGCATTTCGCCCGCGTCGTGTCGGCGCTGATCACGATCCTTGGATTGACATTGATCTGGACGTCGGTTCGGTAGGCCGTGACTGCCGGCGTCGGGACCCGGCCATCACTGGCCGGGCTCGGAGTCTGTTGG
>DAOPJV010000004.1:118379-175017 GCA_035399845.1 Phycisphaerae bacterium
GGCGCCGCCTCGTGGTCTGACCCGGCCATGACTGGCCGGGCTCGGAGTCTGTTGGCGATGGTTGGCGCCGCCTCGTGGTCTGACCCGGCCATGACTGGCCGGGCTCGGAGTCTGTTGGGGATGGTTGGCGCCACCTCGTCGTCTGACCCGGCCATCACTGGCCGGGCTCGGAGTCTGTTGGGGATGGTTGGCGCCGCCTCGTGGTCTGACCCGGCCATGACTGGCCGGGCTCGGAATGGGGAGTCGAATCCGAACGGGAGACGGGCTCGGAACGGGAGGCGGGGTCGTTACCTGGCGGCTTTCATGAACCTGGCGATTCGTGCGGGATCGAGGGCGTTGGTGGTGACGCCGGCGCGCTTGAGGGCCGTTCCGACGATCGCGCCATCGGCGATATTCAGTGTTTCGCGAATCGTTTCCGCCGTGGCGCCACTGCCGATCCAGACAGGTCGATCGGGGACGGCGCGTTTGACGCGTTCGGCGGCGGACAGATCCGTCGGTACACCAGTCCCCGTTCCGCTGACAATGATCGCGTCGGCGCCGGCGCGATAGGCCGTTTCCTCCGCCGCCAACGCGATTTCCGGCTGGCTGAGCGGCGCGGCGTGTTTGACGTGGACATCGGCGGCGATGCGAACGTGCGGCGCCACCAAGCGCCGACGGGCGAGCAATTCGGCGGCGGCGCCCGTGATGATCCCCTGGTCCGTCGCGTACACGCCTGACAGAACGTTCACTCGGATGAACATGGCGCCGGTGGCGGCGGCGATTGCGAGGGCGCCGAAGCAGTCGTTGCGAAGCAGATTCACGCCCACGGGAACACGGACGGCTCGAACGACGTCGCGCACAACAATCGACATGGCGGCGATCGTCTCCTTCGGTGCGTCTGTGGCGGCGAAGGGCGCGTCCCCGAAATTCTCGACGATCAGGGCGTGAAAGCCGGCGGCGGCAAGACGCTTCGCCTCGGCGACGGCGCGCTTCGCGATGTCATCGATCGACATCGACGCGGCGGCGGACCCCGGCAGCGCGGGCAGATGGACCATCCCGATGAGTCGGAGGTCGGCGAGTGGATTGGCGGAGCGAGCGACGCGCTTCTTCGCGGCCATGGTGGTGGATTCCTTCAGCTCGATCTGTCGGGTTCATTCGACTCGACATGCGCGCGTGCGTCATCGCCGAGGACGGCGCATCATCCTACGCCGAACCGCGGGAACGGGCCATGTCACGAGTGCTCATTGTCGGGGCGGGTCGTTGGAATCAGGGGCGGCGCCGAGGATGCTGCTGACATCGGCCTGCATCGCTTCAACGGAGGCGCGAATCTGGTTGAGGGCGTCCGTCAGGGAGAGATGTTCGGCCTCGGCTCGGAGAATATCCGTTACGAGCTGAATCTGTCGTTCGGCCAGTGCGCTGTCCACTTTGGCGATCATCTCGCGACGATGGGCGAGATTCTGATTGAGGGAGTCGTCGAGTGTCTCGAGCGCCTGGCGGCTGCGATCGGCCCGTTCGATGGCGGCGGCGATCTCCGCCTGGGCCCGGGCGACAAGGTTCGTGGGAACCGCGTCATTCGCAGCGGCGTCCGTCGGCGGCGCCGCTTTCGGCGCGGGGCTCGAATCGGAGACATCGGCCTGGGGGATCGACGCGAGATCGAGATCGTCGGCGGCGACCTCGTCGGCGACAAGGGCGTCGATATCGGAGAAGGCGTCCTCGACGCGCTGATCGGAAGTGTCGGCGAACACATCATCGTTCATGAGACGCGTCGGTTCACTGTCTGGTTCGGTCGTCGGCCGGGAGGACTGCGCCGCGCTGAGCGCCGACTCGTCTGATGGCGCGTCGGCGACGAGATCCGCCGGTTCGGCGGACACCTCATCGGGCGTCAGTTTTTTTTTTGAGTCCGACGCGTCGGACTCGGCGGGACCGACGGACTGCAGTTCCGCGTCGTCGTCGATCGCGGCGTTCATCAACGTGTCGACCGCGGGCGCCTCGGCGTCCACATCATCCACGTCAAACGCTTCGGTCTCCGACGTCCGCCCGTCGGCGTCGCGTGACACATCGAGCGTGGGCGCGACGATCGACTCAATATCGGTATCCGTCTCCGCGGCAACGTCGGACATCAACTCATTCAACGCCGCGTCGGGCGCGACGTCGTCCACGTCAAACGCATCGGCCTCAGCGCTGGTCGCGTTGGCCGCGTCAACGTCGCTGTCCAGGGCCGCCTCGACGGCCGCAATGGCCGGATCGACATCATCGTCGCTGACATCGTCCGACGCCGGGTCATTCACTGACGCCTCTTCAGGCGCTTCATCGACATTGACGGCGCCTTCCACGAACGTGTCATTTGCCAGCGCGTCGATGTCTTCGGCGACCTGTGCGGACTCGTCAGACGCGTCGACCGTGATCGCCGATTCATCGACCTGCGGCGCGATATGTTCGCTGACGTCGTCGCCTGCGTTCTCGGCCTGGTTCGCCGCGTCGTTCGTCTCCTGGCGGAAGCCGGCTTCGGCAAGTTGTCGCTCAAACGCCTCGACACCGCCGAGGGATTCGTCGTCCGTCGGCTGGACCCCAAGCTTTGCGGCGGATTCGGCCAGCAGTGTGTCGAAGTCGATCGGCTCATCTGTTGTCGCGTCGATCGCCTCGGTACCCGCGTCGCCCGATTCCGCCCCGGCGTCTTCATCGACAACAGGCGATTCGCCAAACACCGGCGCCTCAGGCGGCGTTTCCAGGGCGGGCTCATCGAGGGCGGAGAATACGAGATCGGCGACATCGTCCGTGGCGTCGGCGTTCCGTGACGCCGGCGACGCCGCATCGGGAGATGGCGCGACGGACTCGGCATCGGCGACTTCCGGCTGGACAACATCCTGTTCGACACGTTCGTGGGATTCGGGCGCTTCGACGGCTGACGGCGCTTCCGACGCCGTGTCGGTCGGCGCAGCGTTCGTCGATTCCGGAGCGGGTGACGGCGGCGCGCTCAAGTCATCGCGTCCGACCATTGTGACCTGGGCGATGAGGCTCGCCGCCTCTTCCGAGGCCTTCCGGATAGCTTCCAGTTCATCTCGAAGCCGGGCGCACTCCGCAATATTCTCGGCGTGCATGGCTTCGATCCGCTGCCGGCGCTGACGTGAGAGCCGGAGCTGCACGCGCAGGTTTCGCAGGAAGCGTCGTTCCGGCGACAGCCGATCTTCGATCGGTTTGCCGTAGGTTCCCTTGCGATAGGGCGTGATGATCTTCGCGAGTTCCCTGCAGAGATCGCGCGTCGTGGGACCTTCGATGCGACGATCGATGTCATCGAGTCGTTTCCGGGCCGCGGCGGCGCGGCGCGACGCGGCGCGCCAGGCCAGCAGCCCCCCCGCCACGGCGAGGCCACTCACGACAAGCAGCGGCGTGTCGCGTCCGATATTTGTCAGGACGTCGATACCCGATGCCAGTACGAATTGGTCGATGCCAGGACTCACTCCCACGGTATCGGCGTGTGAATGGCGTGACGTGTGATATCCCCGACGGGATTCGCCGAGAGAATTTCGCGTCCCTTCGTCGATGCGTGTTCGCTTCAATTTCGAGCCGTGTTGAGACAATTGTGACGCCGACGCGAACGTGTCGCGGGGCGCCATGCGTCGCGAAATCGGACAGATTGTCGGGGATTCTCGGGGATCGGACGGCGCCGACGCGCGACCGCCGCGCCGCAGAGCGATGTCGGCGCACTTGTCGGTCACGGTCATTACGGAAAGTCCTGCGTATCTCAACTTGGGTCCGCAAGGGGCGTCTGCTAAACTGACGAACGACAATTCTGTCTCTTCGCCAACGGAAGCGGATTCATGGGAGAACTCAACGTCCGAAAGAACATCCCGCCCGAAGAGCGCCGTCAGTTCGTCAAGCGACTGCTGACCGACGTCCAGGCGCTGGAGGAGATGCTGCGCCGAGGGATGATCGAGTCGGGCTTTCGTCGGATCGGGGCCGAGCAGGAGTTGATCATTGTCGGCCCCGACTGCCGGCCGAAATCGATCAATCTGGAACTGCTCGCCCGCATGAACGATCCGGAACTGACGACGGAGCTGGCCCGGTTCAACATCGAACACAATCTGGCCCCCCTCGATCTCGGCGGCGACTGCCTTCGACGCATGGAGGCCCTGATCAACAGGAAGCTCACGCTGATACGGAAGGTCGCCGCTGAATTCGACGCCGACGTCGTTCAGACGGGCATCCTTCCGACGCTGGAGGCGGCCGATCTTCGGCAGGACAACATGACGCCCCTGCCGCGATATGAAGGACTCGATGACGCGCTGATGTCGCTGCGCGGCGGTCCGTTCCAGTTCGTCATCAAGGGGCTGGACGAACTCAGCGTGAAGATGGACTCGGTCCTCGTGGAATCCTGCAACACGAGTTTCCAGGTGCATTTCCAGGTCAAGCCCGGCAACTTCGCGAACCTCTACAACGTGGCGCAGGCGATTTCGGCGCCCGTCCTGGCGGCGGCCGTGAACTCCCCCCTGCTCTACGGGCGGCGATTATGGAAAGAGACGCGGATCGCCGTCTTTCATCAGTCGGTCGATGCGCGCGATCAGCGCGATCCGCATCGTGAAGTGGCGCCGCGAGTCAGCTTCGGCACGCGCTGGGTGGACGAATCGGCCCTTGAGATCTATCAGGAGGACATCTCGCGATTCCGAGCGTTGTTCGTCGCCGAGCCGGAGGAGGATCCGTTCACGTGCATCGAGCGCGGCGAAGCGCCGAAGCTTCGGGCCCTGCAGACGCACAACAGTACGGTCTATCGCTGGAATCGCGCCTGCTACGGCGTCACGGAGGGTAAGCCGCACCTGCGGATCGAGAACCGTTACCTGCCGTCGGGACCGACGACGATCGACGAGATCGCAAACGCGGCCTTCTGGTTCGGCCTGATGGCGGGCGTCAGCGAGAAGTATGAGGACGTGCGACAGGTCATGGATTTCGACACGGCGCGGACGAACTTCTTCAACGCGGCCCAGCAGGGTCTGCGCGCCCAGTTCACGTGGATCGGTAAGAAAGTGGCGCCGGCGCAACGACTCATCCTCGACAACCTGCTGACACTGGCGCACGAGGGGCTGCAGTATCTGAAGATCGATGGGCGGGACATCGATCGATATCTCGGCGTGATCGAGGCGCGTGTCGCCAGCAAGCAGACGGGCTCGACGTGGATGCTCGAATCGCTGTCGCGCATGAACAAGGGGGCGACGCGAAGCGATCGGCTGAGTTCGCTGACGTGTCGCATGGCGGAACTCAGCCGCGAAGGCGATCCGGTTCACGAATGGCCGCTGGCGAAACTACAGCGATCGGCGGACTGGTCGTCCACCTACGCCCGCCTCGGCCAGTTCATGACAACAGACCTGTTCACGGTCAACGAAGAGGAAGTGATCGATCTCGTCGCCAACCTGATGGACTGGCGACGGATTCGGCACGTGCCCGTCGAGGACGATCAGCATCGGCTCGTCGGGCTGGTCTCCTATCGGACGCTGCTGCGGCACATGGCCCGAAGCATGCCCCGCAGTATTGCCGATCCCGTGGCGGTTCGCGATATCATGATCCCGGATCCCTATACGGCGACGCCGGAAACGTCGACCCTCGAGGCGATCGAGATCATGCGAACGCATGGCGTGGCCTGTCTGCCGATCGTCGAAGGCGATAAACTCGTGGGCATCGTGACGGAGCACGACATGCTGAACATTGCGGCGGAACTCATCCAGAGTTCGCTGAAGAAGAAGCCCTGACGATCGTGACGACACTGACGCCCGAAATTGAACCATCCCCGCCTCGGTTTGAGCGCGTCATCGGATCCTTCCGAGGAGACGCGCCGGGCCCGTCCGTCGTCTGTGTCGGCGGCATTCACGGCAACGAGGTATCGGGGATTCACGCGCTGCGTCGCGTGCTGCGACTGCTGGAAAAGCGGCGACCGCCCTTTCGCGGAGAACTCGTCGGCATCGCCGGCAATCTCGCGGCGCTCGAGCGAGGCGATCGCTACCTGGCGGAAGACCTGAACCGCGTGTGGACGCCGGAGCGCATTGAGGCGGTTCGCGAACTGGCGCCCGATCATTTCACGACGATCGAACACGAAGAGATGTGGGGCCTGCTGTCGGCGCTGGACGACGCGTTTGCGCGCTCGCGCGGCGAGAGCTACTTCCTGGACCTGCACACAAGTTCGGCAAGCGGTGGTCCCTTCGTATTGCTCGGCGACACGATTCGCAACCGGCGACTCGCGTTCAGGTTTCCCGCGCCCGTGATCCTCGGGCTCGAAGAGACGATTGATGGCGTGCTGCTGGAATACGTCAATTCCCTGGGACATGTCACACTCGGATTCGAGGCGGGTCAGCACGACGATCCCGTCTCGATCGACAACCAGGAGTCGGCCATCTGGATCGGTCTCCTGCACGCGGGATGCGTGGATGCGAAGGACGTTCCCGAGGCGACGGCGGCGCGCGATCGATTGAGTGAAAACACACGCAGCCTGCCGCGGGTGCTCGAGCTGCGTTATCGACGGCCTGTGTCACCGGATGACGACTTCGTTATGCGGCCGGGGTACCTGAATTTCCATCCAGTCACGGCGGGCGAAGTCATCGCGAAGGACCGACGTGGTGACGTCGCCGTGCGCGAGACGGGTCGATTGCTGCTGCCGCTGTACCAGGGCAAGGGCAGCGACGGCTATTTTCTGGCGCGGGATGTCCGGCCCTTCTGGCTGTGGGTGTCATCCGTGCTGCGACATCTGCACGCACATCATCTTGTGCGAATACTGCCGGGCGTCTGGCGGCATCCGAAGAAGCCCGACACGTTCGTCGTGAATCGACGCGTCGCCCGCTGGTTCCCGATGCAGATCCTCCACCTGCTCGGGTTTCGAAAGGTTCGGGAGGAAGGCGACACGCTGACTGTCAGCCGGCGGCGCTACGATCTGAAGTCGCCGGGCGCATAGTTCGCCCACACCTCCGCGACTCGTCCTTCCGCGTCGAACCGCATCGCTTCCGCGGCCATCATGCCTTTCACACTCCTGTAATACAGCACGACGCTGTCCGCCCCGACGAGGGTATCGATCAGCTCGAACCGAAGTTCGGGATACGCCGCGAGCGCTTTTTGCCAATAGGCGCGAAGCGCGGCCCCGCCTTCGAGCCTCCCTGAAGAATCACCTGTGATGGCGGCGATGAAGGGTGAGGTGAAGCGGATGGTCTCGGCGTAGTGCATGAGGATTCGATCGAGATCGTGCGCGTTCCACGCGTCGATCCACTCCGCGGCAAACCGCTCGGCAAATTCACGAGTGATCATGTTCGTTACCCCATCGGCTGACACGTTGGGCAGAAGTGCGTCGAGCGCTGGGCAACGACGATTCGCTGAATGTCGGCCCTGCAGCGCCAACAGGGCTGTCCATCACGCCCGTAAACGCGGTGGAGCTTCTGGAACTCACCCGACGTTCCGTCGGCGCGGACGTAGTCACGCAGTGTCGAGCCGCCATAGTTGACGGCCTTGCGCAGAACGCGGCGAACGCTGACGGCCAGGCGGCGCTGGTCGTCGATCGCCAGGTCGTCGGCGAGCGTCGTCGGATGGATGCGGGCGTCGAAGAGCGCCTCATCCGCATAGATGTTGCCGATACCGGCGATGGATCGCTGATCGAGCAGCAGCGACTTGATGGGCCGCCTGCCGTGGCAGAGCTGAACGAATGCCCGCGTTGAGATATCGAGTGCGTCGGGCCCCAGCCGCTCGAGTTGGTTGTCGCCGGCGACTCGACCCTCCGGGAAGAACCAGACGCCGCCGAATCGACGCGGATCACGAAGTCGCACGTCGCCCGCCTCACCTTCCAGGCGGAGCGACAGGTGCGTGTGCGGCAGCGTCGGCGCATCGGCGGGTTCAATCGTCAGGCGACCGCTCATGCCGAGGTGGACGAGGCAGGCGGCGCCGCTCTCCAGTTCGATCCAGAGCCGCTTGCCGACGCGCTGTACGGCGGCGACGCGATCGCCCGTCAGCGACTTCCGAATGGCCCCGGCGCCCTGGCGTACGAAATCCGGTCGCGCGACGCGGACGGACGCGATGCGCCGTCCGGCGATGCGTTCGCGGAGTGTGCGGGCGATGGACTCGACTTCCGGCAGTTCGGGCATGCGGACATTCTAGGCGAATCCCCGGTTTCGGCGTCATCCCGCGGTTCCGGCGCTCTGACCTCAAGCCGAAGGGCGTCGGCATTCGATCTTCATGGTATGAATCCGCCCCATATCCTCGGCGTCATCCTCGCCCGCGCGGGCAGCAAGGGGCTGGCGCGCAAAAACGTCCTGCCGATCGCGGACCGACCGATGATCGCCTGGACGATCGACGCGGCGCGGAACGCCGGCCGTCTGGACGCGATCTGCGTCAGCACGGACCTGCCGGAGGCGGCGGACGTGGCGCGGGCGGCGGGACTCATCGTCATCGATCGCCCCGCCGAGCTGGCGAACGACACGGCGACTGTCGACTCGGCGGCCCGGCACGCGGTTCTCGACTACGAACGCAGGTTTCGGCAGGTCACGCACGTCGTGCTGCTCTACGCAAACATTCCCGTTCGCGCCACGGGCGTAATCGACGCCGCGATTGAGAAACTGATCAGCACGGGCGCCGACAGCGTTCGAAGCCTGGCGCCCGTCGGCAAGACGCATCCGGACTGGACGCATCGGCTGGACGGCGATCGGATGATTCAGTTCCGATCGAATTCGATCTACCGGCGGCAGGACCTGGAACCCATCTACTATCACGACGGCGCCATCATCGCCGTCACGCGCGCGTCGCTGTTCAACGTCGATCCGGCCGATCCACACGCATTCTTCGGGACGGATCGGCGCGGTGTCCTTTCGTCATCGACGGCCATCGATGTGGACGACGCGATCGACGCGCGCGTCGCGGACGCGATCCTGCGCGGCGCGGCGGAAACGCGGCAGGCGGCGGATCGCCCCGTGGAGCGGCTCCTTAAGAAGGCGTCGCCCTACGTCATCGCGGAGATCGGCGTCAATCACGACGGATCGCCGGAAACGGCGAAACGCCTGATCGACGCGGCCCGACAGGCGGGCGCCGACGCGATCAAACTGCAGATTTTCGAGGCGGACGCGCTGGTCTCCGCCGACGCCGCGACCTGTGACTATCAGCGATCAAATTCGCAACGGCGCGAGACGCAGCGCGAGATGCTCCGGCGGCTCGAACTGTCGCAGTCGGCGCTGATCGACCTGCGCGAGTATGCTCACGACGCCGGCGTCGATTTCATCGCGACGCCGTTTGGTCTGTCGGAACTCGACTTTCTGGTGGAGCGGCTGGCGCCCGAGGCGATCAAGACGGCTTCGCCGGACCTTGTGAACACGCCGCTGCTGCGGCGCGCCGCCGAATCAACTCTGCCGATGATCGTGTCGACGGGCGCATCGGAGTGGTCAGAGATTGTGGCGGCTGTGAACGGGCTGGACGACGCTCGAACCGGTGGCCGGCTCGCTCTGCTGCACTGCGTATCGGCGTATCCGACGCCGGCGGAGCGAATCCAGCTCGCGATGATCCGGCGCATGCGGGAGGCGTTCGATACGCCTGTCGGATTCAGCGATCACACGATCGAATCGGAAACGGGCGGCCACGCCGTCCTCGCGGGCGCGCGTCTCCTGGAGAAGCACATCACGCTGGACGCTTCGGCGCCGGGACCGGATCACGCCGCGTCGCTGGAGCCCGACGCCTTCGCCGACTACGTCCGGCGCGCGCGGGAAGCGTCGCGCCTGCTCGGCGACGGCGAACGGCAATGTCTGGATATCGAGCTTGAGGTGCGTCGCCTGTCCCGCGGTCGTCTCGTCGCCCGGCGACGCATCGACGCGGGCGCGACGATCACAGCCGACGCCCTGAGGGTCCAGCGCCCCGGCGACGGGATTCCCCCCACGGCCCTCGGCCAGATCATCGGTCGGACCGCGGCAAGGTCGATCGCCGACGCCGAGCCCCTTGCCTGGGACATGCTGACCCGCGTCGTCTGATAACAAACGCCCACACGGTAAAACCACGGCCTCATCGCGACAGACGGCCGGATATCGTCGTGAATTCACCTCGGCCGAGCGCCGATACGGCTCGTATCGAGCGTGTGATTCGCGCGCGACTGAAGGACATTTTACAACCATCAAGAGCGAGGCCAGCCATGGTGCAAGCCGAACTGACACAGGAAACAAAAGCGCTCGTCGACAACGCCATTGCCGATGTTGGCGAGATCGCAACGTTGCCGGAAGTGACGGTGAAGATCATCGAGATCGTCGAGAATCCGAAATCGACGGCTCGTGACCTGCACGACGTCATCAAGAACGATCCGGCCCTGTCGGCGCGAATCCTGAAGGTCGTCAACTCCGCCTTCTACGGTCTGCCCGGTCAGATTTCGAGCATCGATCGCGCGATCGTGCTTCTCGGTCTCTCGGCCGTGAAGAACATCGCCATCGCGGCCTCGATGACGCATCTGTTCACGGGCGGCGCGACCATCGACGGCTTCAGTGGCGCGGATGTCTGGAAGCACTCGATCGGCATCGGCGTCGGCTCCCGGCTCCTGTCGGCGGCCCAGGGCCGACCGCAGGTCGAGGAGAGCTTCCTCGCGGGCCTGATCTCCGATCTGGGTCTGCTGGTCGAGCGACAGTTGTTCTCGGCGGAGCTGGGTGAAGTCGTCGGCAAGTTCCAGTATGGCGGCGGCAGCTTCTGCGAGATCGAAAACGACATCATCGGCGCCGATCATCAGGCGTTCGGCATGGCCCTCGCCAAGAAGTGGCGATTCCCGCAGACGATCTGCACGACGATCGGCTACCATCACAACCCGATGCTGCTCGCGGAAGTCAATCGCGAACTGCCGGCGATCGTCAACGTTGCGGACATTCTGACGTGCAAGGCGGGCATCGGCTTCGCGCAGCACGACAAGAACACCGAAATCAACGAAGAACTCTACACGCTGATCAAGCTCGACGCCGCGAAGGTCGACGAGATCCTCGATGAGCTCCCCGAGCAGGTGTCGATCGCCGAGACGATTTTCGGCGAGTAACGACGGCCTTCCATCCAACGCACGTATCAGAAACGCCGGCGGATTCGCCGGCGTTTTTTTCTTTCTAGGAACTTGCGCTGGCCGCCTCGAAACAACTGAGTGTTGTAACGCCCCTTCGGGGCTGAATGTGGGGGAACACACGCAAACCCAGGGCTGCGATTGCCCGCTTCGCGGGCCGCTCTTGCCCTGGGCTCACATGTTGCACGCCTTTGGCGTGCCCTGGGCCTTCTTGTTGCACGTCTTTAGCGCGCCATCGGTTGTCATGCTACTCGCCTCTGGCGCGCCGTGGGCCTTCTTGTTGCACGTCTTTAGCGCGCCATCGGTTGTCGTGCTACACGCCTTTGGCGCGTCCTGGGCTGTCGTGCTGGACGCCTTCGGTGTGTGTTGTGCCCGTGACCTTTTGCGTCATGCGACGCCGGCGGTGGGTCAGAGCAGTTTGTTCAGTTCGCGTTTGAGAATCTTGCCGGTCGGACCCCGGGGCAGATCATTGGAGATGATGACGCGACGCGGCACCTTGTAGCCGGCCACGCGTTCGCGACAGAACTCGCGCAATTCCGTTTCCGTCGTTTCGGCGCCTTCCAGCAAGGTTACGAAAGCGACGGGCGTTTCCCCGCGCGACGGATCGGGCTGACCAATGACGGCGGCTTCGTTCACGGCGGCGTGCGCCTCCAGCGCCGATTCAATCTCGCGCGGATAGACGTTTTCGCCACCCACGATGATCATTTCCTTCTTGCGGCCCGTGATCTGGATGAAGCCCTCCGAATCCACGCAGCCCATGTCACCCGTCTTGTACCAGCCTTCGGGCGTCAGAACGGCGGCCGTCTCTTCGGGCTTCTTGTAGTACCCCGCCATGACGTTCGGTCCCCTGACCCACAGTTCGCCGATCTCATTGGCGCCAAGCTCGACGCCGTTGTCGTCGAACGCGCAAATCGTGACGCCCGGAATCGGCTGGCCCACTTTGCCCGGACGCTGGGCCCAGGGCATGCTCAGACTCACGACGGGCGCGGCCTCGCTCATGCCGTAGCCCTGCAGAATCTCGACGTTGAAGCGTTCCCTGAAGGCCTCAGAGGTCACGGGCGACAGCGCCTCGCCGCCGCTGATCGCATATTTCAGCGAGGCAAAGTCCTCGGCCTTTGCGGACTTGCTGCGCAGCAGGGCCGTGTACATGCTCGCGATGATCATCACGATCGTGCTCTTCTGTTCGCGGATCGTCCTGATCACGAGGTTGGGATTGAACTTCGGCAGGTAATACACACGGGCGCCGAGCTTCGACGGCACGAGCATCATCGTCGTGATGCCGAAGCTGTGAAAGAGCGGCAGGACACCGAGGAAGTGGTGCTCGCCCGTCAGCTTCGCCGCCTCGATGCAGGCGTCCACGTTGGACTTCAGGTTTCGATGAGTCTGCAGGACGCCCTTGGGCGTTCCGGACGTACCGCTCGTGTAGAGCAGCACTGCGGTGTCATTGCTGTTCACGGTCGGCGGCGCCGGTCGGAACCGCAGGTAGCTCAGCAGCATTTCGCGCTTCAGCGGCAGGTCCTCGATGTAGATCTTCCGCACCTTCGTCGCCGAGGCGAGTTCCTCAAAATGGCGAATCGTGAAGATGACATCGATGTCGGCGTCCTCGACAACCTGCGCGAGTTCCTTGGGCTGCAGCAGGAAGTTGAGCGGAACGACGGTTCTGCCGGCCCAGAGGGTTCCGAAGAAGGTTCCCGCAAAGACGGTTGTGGAGGGCAGAAGGATGCCGACGTTCTGCCGCCTCGTGGCCCGAATGACCTGCCGGCGCATCACATCGGCGAGCCTTACGAGTTCCTTGTAGGTCAGCGAGCGTGTCGGGTCGGCCACGGCGACTTCGTTACCGCGGCGCTTCGCCGATTCGAGCAGGGGTTCTACGAGCACACGGATCTCCCGTCCTGAGCGGGCGCGGCGGCGCCCATCGCCGGAATTCGCGCGGACAACAGCCCAACCGCGCGGCGGCGTAGCGTACTCGCAAATGAGAGAAGGTTGAAGCGCGGCGCTTCGGACCGCGCGGCTCCTACACCAGCATCTCGTTCGGGCTTGCCACACCGTCAATCGCCGGGAGGAAGTAGTCCCGTGCGACGACATCCCAGCTCATCCGGCTGGCCAGTTCGTAGCCGCGGACGATGCAGGCCTCCTTGTCACGCGGGGTCCTCGGCAGGCGGTTGACGATTTCATCGGCGACATCGCGCGCGACCGACGCCTCGTGCGCCTCGCGGGCGGCGCCCGACAGATGCATGTAGGCGTCGATCGTATCGGGGACATGCCGGAAGCCGGCGTAGTCGGCGACGATGACGTTCTTCGTGCCCGACGATCCGGCCGCCCGTTCGACGAATTTCCCGCAACCGCAGGCGTCGCTCAGCGCGCAGATGGCGCCGAAGGAGAGCGCCTCGACCTGGGCGATGCCGAACGGCTCGTAGATCGACTGTCCGAATTCGACATCGCTTCCGCGGCGAATGTCGACGAACTGCATTTCCGACGGCATGCGCTCGCCGCAGAGGGCGCGATTGAAGCCAAACTGATTGATAAAGAGGATCTTGCACTGCCGCGATCGGGCGTTGAACGCCTGCACGGCCTGGTAGAAGAGCGCCTCGCCACCGGAGAGATCGGGCACGCCTTCACGATGGGCGACGGGCCAGTCCCACCACTTCTCCATGTGACGGACATCTTCCCGACTGCGGGCGCCGGCGAGTTCCGTCGACAGCACGAACAACACGGCGGATTCGCCGGTCCTGCGGAACGCCTTTTCAATCTCGTACATCACGTTGATGTCGCGCCAGAGGCCCTTGCTCGGCGTCATCCGCGTCACATGGGTGAAGATGTGATGGGGCCGTTCGCCGAGAAGCGTCTCGGCGTAGGTCTGGAGCAGGCGCTTGCTCTGGGCCGCGTCCTTCGGTTCGACGCGATAGGCCGGCACGCCGTTGTAGCAGAGGCGGATGTTGCTGTCCTCCATGCCGGGCCCCACGCGGCGAAGTTCCTGCGAGACATAGTCGCTGACGGCCAGTGTCACATCGAGATGGCGTGTCGCATTGATGAGCGCATGTCGGTAGTAGCCGGACTGATCGCCGTAGAGATCGCCGAAGGACATGTGATCGCGTTCGGCGAAGCGGAGAACGTTGTAGAACGACGTATCGTGGCCGGGATGGTCCTCGACGATTTTGCGCGCCGTCGAAACTTCGTGTGCGTGATAGGCCGTGATAAACGCGTTGTCGTGAGCGCATTTGGCGGCGAGCGCCGTTGGGATGCCCATGAACTCGTGACCGACGACGACGCAGCGACTTGTTCCCGTGGCGAGGCCCAGGGCCCGCGCGACGGCCAGGCCCGGCTCGGCCAGGCGGACGTACTGCTCGTAGTCCCAGCTGTGTTCGTAGCGGGTCGACTCGACGCCGAAGGACTCGAAGAGGCGTCGCTTCAGATCGTTGACGATATCGCCCGGGATGCGTCCGACATCGATCAGCGCGACTTCCGGCCACGCCTCCAGGCCGCTGATCGGATCGCGCAGATGGCGGCGGCCGTAGACGATCTCCGTGTGGAATCGCTGCTGAATGGCGCCAAAGGCCTCTCGATGGGGATCGTTCCAGCGGGCGTCGATGGACGAGTAGAGCACTTCGCCGCCGGGGCCCAGCCGGCTGTCGGCGTCGCCTTCCGTCGTGAAGAGCGGGCAGAGCAGCAGCGTTCGGCCGACGCTCTCGGTGTAGGCCCTGGACGTGATCAGCCCTTCGAGGACGGTCCCGATTCCCCCCACCTTGACGACGGCCTCGTGCGTGACGTGTACGATATTCAGCATCTTCAATACGCTCCGGGGCGGCGCGCCCCTCATCATTCGAATGCGTTCGCCGGATTGTCGGCTCGATCCCGCCCGGGGCGTGACGCGGCCCACGGCTGGAATCCATCTGATTGCAGTGGAATCACAGAGACCGGCCGAAACTGCCGGCGCCTGTGGCGAAAAGTCCGCGGCGTCCCCCAACTACCTCATCGGCTGGTCGCGGATAGAATCCGCACGCGGAACGGTAATCGAAGCAAAGTTCGCAGGTCAATCGATGGCGTCGCGCAACAGCCAGCTCATCAAGACGGTCAACCTGAAACAGGGCATGCCCCACGTCGAGGAGGCCCGCCAGCGCCTGAACCAGGCGATCGACAACGCCAGGCGCAGCGGATTCCAGGCCCTGAAACTGATCCACGGCTACGGATCCTCGGGCGTGGGTGGCGGTATCCGGACCGCCGTTCGCAGCTCCCTTTCGCGGCGCCAGCGGGAAGGGAAGATCCGCGCCTTCGCGGGCGGGGAAAAATGGCATGTCTGTGAGCCGGAAGCCCAGGCGATTCTCGCCGAATGCCCCGCCCTGGAGCGGGAAAGCGACCTGAACATGCATAACGAGGGCGTCACGATCGTCCTTCTGTAACGGCCCCGTCCGCACGCCCACTCGCGGCAAACCCCGCCCCGCCCGCCTCACCAACACTGTCATCGCCGCTCTTGGCGCTCCCCTCGGACGGACGCGCGGGTCCGCGCACAATTCTCCAAAGAATGATATGTTGCATATTATGACATACTATGTATAATCAATGGGATCATGAATAAGGAAAAGCGACAAACGGCCATTCGGAGCCTGGTCCGCCGAGTGAGCATTCGGACCCAGGCGGACCTGATCACGCAGTTACGGGCGCGTGGGCTGGAAGTGGATCAGTCGACGCTCAGCCGGGACCTGGCCGAACTCGGCATCCGGAAGTCGGGCGGTCGCTACACCGCCCCGGGCGCCAACGGCGAGGAACCGCCGCACGAGATCGACTACTCGCCCGTCGTGCATTCGTTCGGGGCCTGCGGCCCGAACATCATCGTGATCAAGACGGACATCGGTCAGGCGCAACCCGTCTCGATCGCCATCGAAGGGAAGAAAGAGCCAACGATCTTCGGCACGCTGGCCGGAGACGACACGATTTACGTCACAACCAAGACCAAGCGAGCCCAGGCCGTTGCCCTGCGGCGGCTGGCGGACTGGTTCGGAGAAAAGAATGAAAGCTAAGCAGTGTGTGTTGGCGTATTCCGGCGGACTCGACACGTCGGCGATTGTCTATTGGCTCGTGGAACACGGCTATGAGGTCCACGCCGTGCTGGTCGATGTCGGCCAGAACGACGACTTCGACGCCCTCTGCCAGAAGGCCGTGCGACACGGCGCGGCGTCGGCCGTCGTCCGTGACGCGAAGCCGGCGATGTGCGCCACGATCCTGCCGTTCGCGGCCGGGCTCGGGGCCACATACGAGGGCTGCTATCGCCTGGGAACGGCCCTGGCGCGACCCTTCATCGCCCTCGAGCAGGTGCGTCGCGCCAAGGAGCTCGGCGGCGCGACGCTCGTCCATGGCGCGACGGGCAAGGGCAACGACCAGATCCGCTTCGAGTTCGCCTATCGCTCGCTGGCGCCGGAATGCCCGGTCCTGGCGCCGTGGAAAGTCTGGTCGCTGTCAGGTCGTGAAGATCTCGTGAACTACCTCAGGAAGCGCGGCTGCACGGACAGCTTCGAGGTCACGAAGACCTACAGCCTCGACGAGAATCTGTGGCACCTGAGCATCGAGGGCGGCGCGCTGGAGGATCCGGGATCGCTCATCGACGTTGAATCGATCATCGCGACGGTCCGCGGCAAGTCCGAGCCGACGACAGACGGCGGCGAACTCGTCCGGATCACGTTCGAGCAGGGTGTTCCCGTCGGCCTGAACGGCCGGGAGATCGGCGTCGGCGGCGTCATTGACGCGCTGAACGCCTCCTACGCGGGCGCCCCGTGGGCCTGGGACATGCTGATCGAGAACCGATTCACGGGCATCAAGTCGCGCGGCGTGTACATCAACCCGGCGGCGAAGCTCCTGCACATGGGCGCCGACGCCCTGGCCCGCTGCATGCTCAACAAGCCGAGCTATGATCAGTATCTGTCCTTCGGCCGAACCTACGGCGCGATGATCTATCGCGGCGAGTACTTCTCGGATCAGCGGCTGACGCTGGAGGCCGCGGCCCGCACGCTGATGGCGAAGATGACAGGAACGGCGACGATCCGCGTCGGCGGCAATCCCTACGTCGCGAGCATCGACATCAGCGATTCGATCTTCAAGTCGGATCTGGCCACGTTTGAGAAGAGCAGCTTCGATCAATCGTCCGCGAAGGGCTTCATTGATCTGACATGGTTGTCCTCCATCGGACGGCCCTTCACGGAGGCGGGAAATGAACACGCTCTGGACGCAGCGCACGCCCCATCATCCGACGTTTGCGGCAATCAACCGGTGCATGGAGGAGGACTGGTTTCTTCTGCCGTTTGAGCTTCGCCTGCAGCGGGCGCATGTCGTCGCGCTGCACGCCGCCGGCATTGTTTCTTCCGGCGAGAAGTCCGCGCTCGACGCCGCTCTGGACGGCGTCGAGTCGGACTTCGTCGGTCGGCCATGCCCCGAGACGCCCGCCGAGGACATTCACACATGGCTGGAAACGCTCGTCACGGAAAAGGCGGGCGAGGCCGGCAAGAAGCTGCATACCGGCCGATCGCGGAACGACCAGGTCGCAACGCTGCTGAAGCTCTACACGATCGACGCCGGCGAGCGAATCGCCGAGGCGCTGGCGGGGCTGACGCGGGCCTTCAGCAATCAGGCGATCGCCTGGGCGGAGGTCGTGGCGCCGATGCAGACGCACGCCCAGTTCGCCGCCCCGGGCTCAATGGGGTTCTGGTCGCTGCGATACGCGGCGGCCTTCCGGGCGGCGCGTCGCATATTATGCGGCATGATGGACATATGGCGCAGCGAGTGCCCCCTGGGAAGCGGCGCCGTGGCCGGTTCGAGCATTCCGATTGATCGAACGATCCAGGCGAAGGAACTCGGCTTTGCCGGCCCCTCACCCAACGCGCTCTACTCGACGACGTCGCGCGATGAAATCCTGCAGGTGTTGTCGAGCTGTTCGCAGATCGCCCTGCACCTGCAGTCCCTCGCGGCGGACGTCCTCGCCTTCTGCCAGACGCCCTTCGGCTGGGTGAACTACCCGATGGCCTACGGCACGGGTTCGTCGATGATGCCCAATAAGGCGAACCCCGACGCCATGGAACTCCTGCGAGGTCGCGGCTGTGCGATCACGTCGGCCTACATCGAAATGACGCTTCTGATCAAGGGGACGCCGAGCGGATACAACCGCGATCTTCAGCAGTGCAAGCCGCTGCTCAGTCGAACCATCGACGAGACGCTCTCCCTGTGCGGCCTCGCGGCGGATTTCATCGGCGAACTTTCCTTCCGGGAGGATCGCCTGCGCGACGCGGCCCGGGCGGGATCGATCGGCGCGACACTGGCGATGGAGGCGCTCGTCACGAAAGGCGTTCCCCTGCGAGACGCCCATCGACAGGTCAGCGACGCCCTCGCGCAGGGAGACGCCTGCGCCCTGGCGATCGACCAATACAAAACCCTCGGCGGCGCCGGCCCCGGCGAAACGCGGCGCGTCGCCGAGTCGTTCATGAGCGAACTGGAGCAGAGTCCTTAGATGGTCAATACCATGGCCCCCGCTTTGCAAAACCGATCCATCGGAAAGATACACCGCGCCGTCGTGAAGGTCGGCAGCGGTATCATCGCGGCCGAAGGCGTCCTGCGACTCGACGCCGTCGAGCGGCTCGCGGGCGACGTGATGGCGCTGCGCGAGAACGGCGTGCAGGTGCTGATGGTCGTGTCGGGCGCCGTCGCCGGCGGCTATCGCGACCTTGGCTGCCCGAAGCCGCCGACGCTGGTCGTTGAACGCCAGGCGGCCGCCTCGATCGGCCAGTACAAGCTGATGTCGCACTTCGCGGCGGCCTTCGGTAAGTATGGCGTCAACGTCGCGCAGCTCCTGATGACGGAGGACGATATCGAGAACCGTCGCCGATTCATCAGCGCACGTCACACGATGAACATGCTGCTCGAGCGCGGTGTCGTCCCGATCATCAACGAGAACGATCCGCTGGCGGACGACGAGGCCAAGGTCGGCGACAACGACCACCTCGCGGCGCTGATCACGAACATCTCCACCTCGGAGCTGCTGATCATTCTCAGCAGCGTGGCCGGCGTCTACCGCAACAAGGAACAGGGCGAAGTGATTCACGACGTAGCCGTCAACGATCATCTCGTGGAGCACATTTCGACAAACCGCACGGCGACGGGAGTCGGCGGCATGACGGCGAAAGTCTCCGCCGCCAAGCTGGCCAGCCGCTGGGGCGTGCCGACGATCATCGCGGATGGCGCGACTGCGGGACTGCTGCCGCGAATCGTGTCGGGCGAGCCGATCGGCACCATGTTCCATCCCGGCAGGGATCGGCTCAGTTCGCGCAAGCGCTGGATCGCGATTCGCCATAAGTCGCGCGGTACGATTCACGTGGATGACGGCGCGCACAAGGCGATCGTCGAGCGCGGCGCCAGCCTGCTGCCGGCGGGCATCACGAACGTCGACGGCGACTTCGCCATCGGCGCCCGCGTGAACATTGTCAACGGCCAGGGACAGGTCTTCGCCGTCGGGCTCGTTTCCTACGCCGCCGGCGAGATCAAGCGGATGCAGGGACACACGAAGGCGGACTACGAGAAGGTGCTTGGCTACAAGTACGTGGATGAGATCATCGATCGCGACGACCTCGTGTTGATGACGCGCGACGAAATCAAAGAGATCGACGAATGACGGACCACATCGAATCAACGGCCGCGGCGGCGCGCCAGGCGGCGTCCGCCGTCGCCGTTCTGACAACGGAACAGAAGAACGCCGTCCTCCTCGACCTGGCGGATCGCATTGATCGCGCCACGAATTCCATCCTCAAGGCCAACCAGGCGGATCTGGACGCCGCGACCGCCAACGGCGTCACAGGCCCCAAGCTCAAGCGACTCACGCTGACGGCGAGCTCCGTCGGCCAGATGGTCGAGGGTTTGCGCCAGATTGCCGCCCTGCCGGATCCCGTCGGCGGCGTCACGAAAAGCTACGACGTCCCGAGTGGTCTTGCGGTTCGCAAGCAGCGCTGCCCCATCGGCGTCATCATGATGATCTACGAGGCGCGACCGAACGTAACGATCGACGCCTTCAGCCTCTGCTTCAAGGCGGGCAACGCCTGCATTCTCAAGGGCGGGCGCGAAGCGGCCACCTCCAACGAGATCCTCGCTTCGATTGCGCGCGACGCGCTGGAGGCCGCAGGTGTTCCACGGGAGACGCTGACGCTGCTGACGACCTCCGATCGTGCGACGATCCAGCGCCTGCTGGCGATGGAGCAGTACATCGATCTCGTGATACCGCGCGGCGGGACGGAGCTGATTCGCTTCGTCCACGAACACGCCCGCATTCCGACGGTCCAGCACTTCCACGGCGTCTGCCATCTGTACGTCGATAAGGATGTCGATCTCGACAAGGCCGTTCACGTGTGCGCGACGGCGAAGACGTCGGCGCCGGCGACATGCAACGCGGCGGAAGCGGTCCTCGTCCACGCGGATGTCGCGGCCGCGTTTGTTCCGAAGCTCGCCGAGCGGCTGAGCGCCGACGGCGTCGAACTTCGAGGCGACGCGGGCGTGTGCAAACTGGCGCCGAGCGCCAGGGCCGCGACGGACGACGACTGGGGACACGAGTATCTCGATCTGATCATGGCGGTCCGGGTGGTTCCTTCACTTGACGCCGCCATAGAGCACATCCATCGCTACGGGTCCAACCATACGGATGCGATTCTGACGACAAGCGAACAGGCGGCCGCGAAGTTCACGCAGCGCGTCCAGTCATCGTGCGTGCTGGTCAACGCCTCGACGCGATTCAACGACGGCTTCCAGCTTGGGCTTGGCGCCGAGATCGGCATCAGCACGTCGAAGATCCACGCCTACGGACCGATGGGGCTCGAAGAGCTGACGACGCAGCGATACGTGGTACAGGGCGACTGGCAGACGCGCTGACGCGCGCAAGCATCGGCGTGGAGTGTGCGGCGTGGGCGCCGCTCGCCGGGGCGCTCGGGTTACAAGCCCTCGCGTTATCTATCGATTACAAGAGCCCACGAACACGGACGGGATACCGGCGAGCGGCGACCACCCTACGGCCGGGTGACGCGCAATATCGGCGATGCGTGCGAGAAGGGATTCTCGCACGAGCGGATTCGGTGGCGTGCGAGATGGGAAACTCGCACGAGCGGGATCGGCGACGTGCGGGAAGGGATTCCCGCACAAGCGGGGGCGGTTCGCGCGGACGTCGCATTCGCCGATGGGCGCGGGTAGAATTCGCGCCCATGAGCAACAAGCAAGCGACTATCGACACGATCCTCGAACGCCGCGCCAGCGCGATTCTGCGAACCAACGACATGGAGCTCGCCCGCGACGCGATGCGGGCTGTCGTCAACGGCGGCTTCCGGATGATCGAGTTCACTCTGACGATTCCGAACGCGTTTGACCTGATCGCCGAGTTCGCCTCGGACGATTCACTGCTGGTCGGCGCCGGGACGGTCCTGACGGCGAGCGACGCGCGGCGGGCCGTCGAGGCCGGGGCGCAATTCCTCGTTTCGCCCGTGTGCGACTCGGAGGTCATCGAGGCCGCCCATCATCTCGGCGTCGTGAGTATTCCGGGGACTGTCACGCCGACAGAGATGATGACGGCGCACAAGCTTGGCGCGGACTTTCTCAAGTTCTTCCCGGCGCAGGGCGACGTCGCGAGCTATGTCCGCAGCATCCTGGGACCCCTGCCCTTCCTGCGGATCTTCCCGACCAGCGGTGTGACGGTCGAGAATTTCGTGAACATCCTCGCCGCCGGCGCTGCGGGCGTCGGCTTTGTGGGCTCGATCTTCGAACCGCGCGACATGGAATCGAAGAACTTCAGCGAACTCGAGGCGCGGGCGAAGCGGATTCAGGCGACGCTTTAATCCAATTGACGGGCTCGGGCGTGCGCTTCGGGTAGGCGCGTCGCGCGGTATCGCTGCGCCGCTGGCCCCCTCTCTTTCGGTCGCGGTTCGGTTTTGTCACAGGGCGTAGGGCAGGATGCGAATTGCGCGTCGGGGGGTTGTCGGGCACTGTTCCTGGCAGACACCACAGCCGGTACAGCCTTTGCCGTCGTGGCGCGGGTCGATGACGCGAATACGGTTGTTCTCGATGCGGATGGCGTCGGCGCCATAGGGGCACACATCGACGCAGATCCGGCAGTTGATCGGTCCCCGCTCGCTCTCGGCCGTGGCGCTGTCGGGCGGTTCGAGATTGGTGTCGCGTGTGCACGTCCCGGGGTCCCAGACGGCGAGACCGATGCGAATTGCTGTGCGATCGACGAGCTTCAGGGCGCCGCTTGGACAGACTTTCATGCACGACAGATCGTCGCAGACGACACAGGCCCGACGATTCGGGTCGATTGCCGGCGTTCCGTTCAGGCGTTCGTCCTCGGACTTCAACAGCGTGATCGCGTCGGCCGGGCAGTGATCGGCGCAGCTGCCGCAGCGATAGCAGAGGTCGAGGAACTCGGGTTCAGGCGCGGCGCCCGGTGGACGCAGTGGTCGTCCGACGGCGCCGGGCGCGGACGGCCCCGGGAGCTTCGACTCCAGGTAGTTCGCCGCCGGCCGCATGAGCCGCGACAGGCCTTGTCGAAAGAACGCGCGCCGATCGTGCGGCGAGTCGGATGACGGATCCCGTTTGGACATTCGCCCCTATTGTAGCGTCGGGCGATGCGCGACGACTACGGCGCCACATGGCCCGGCCATGACGGGCCGGGCTCGGAACGGGGAGGACGCGGCGCCGAATGACCTTGCGCGGACCATCGCTCCCCTTGCCCGCATAAAGCCTATGCCCCATCATGCAATCGATGCCGACGAGTCTGCCCAGCGCCCAACGTGATGAACTGCTGCGAACGGCGGAGAATCTCTTCCGGGAGTTTCTTCGTGATCGTGGGCTGAAGTACACGGGCGAGCGCGAGAACATCCTCGGCGCCGTGATGGGGACGGACGAGCACTTCGAGGCGGAGCAGCTGCTCTTTCTCATGCGGCAGAAGAACCTGCGCGTCGGCAAGGCGACGGTCTATCGAACGCTGAAGCTGCTCGTGGAATGCGGCATCGTGAAAGAGGTGCACTTCTCGAACAAGCAGGTGCACTACGAGCATACCTACGGCCAGGATCCGCACGATCACATGGTCTGCCGGCGGTGCGGTCGTATTATCGAGTTTGACGCGAAGGATGTGACTCGGCTGCGCACGCTGATCGCCGCGGAACATGGGTTCCACGCGCTGGCGCATCGATTTCAGATCATGGGGTTGTGCGGAACGTGCACAAAGAGCTGCCCGATCGGCCTGCAGGCGAGGCTCGTGGGCGCCCGAAAGGCGACACGAAAGACTAGCAAAGGGCCAGGTAGGCGAAGAACGTGAGCACGAGAATCTTCGTTCGGGGCTCAACGACTTCAATCAGTCGGTTGGCGGCATTGACGGCGAGAATCATCTGACTTTCCCCTGATTCGGAAGACGCTTATTCTACCGCTACGCCGAGGCGATTTTCGCGTGTCGGCGGCGAAAAAAGAGATGTGCAACCGGCGCGCCGTCGGGCGCCGCGGATGACGAGAAATCGTCCGCGGATTTTTCGGACACTCCAAGCAATGAGATTGCAGGGGTTTACGGCCGAACGCGCGATAACGCGCCGCGCGGGCAATTCATCGGGCCGCTGAAGGCTCGCGAATCGTGTTGCGTTGCGGCATCATTCGTGGTCAGGCGACGACGGCGAAACAACGTCAAACGTTGACACGACGCCTCATGGCTAAGGCGGATTCGATTAAGAGAAGTCCGCTTTATCATGAAGGCGCGAATTGATGATCGGCGAAACGTGAAAGCCAGACCGACCACGCGACCAGCAACATGCTCCCCTTGAGGGGGGAGCATGGCGCCCGGCGCCAAGCGGCATGCTCCCGGCCGAGATATTGGGGCGCGCCACCTGCATGCTCCCCTTTGAGGGGGAGCATGGCGCCCAGTTCCCCTTTGAGGGGGAGCATGGCGTCCAGTACCCCTTTGAGGGGGAGCATCGCGCTTGGTTCCCCCTGGAGGGGGAGCGTGGCGCCCGGCACGACAACATCGCCCCGGAGACGTAAGACAGGCCGGCGCCCCAACGGGGCGATACAAGTCAGCCCAGGGTCAGCGACGATCGCGAAGCGGTCGGAGCGCAACCCTGGGACGCAATCGAAGGAAACAGGACAAGCCCTGAAAGGGCGTTACAACAATAGAGCGCAGCAGGCGAAGCCCGGGAAAAGAGACACATGGCGAAATCCACCGAGAAGATGGAAAAGATCGTATCCCTCTGCAAGCGCCGAGGCTTCATCTTTCAGTCGAGCGAGATCTACGGCGGCATCGGCGGCTTCTGGGACTACGGTCCCCTGGGTGTCGAGCTGAAGCGCAATATCAAGGACGCCTGGTGGCGCGACATGGTGCAGAACCCGCCGATCGGCCCCGACGGCAAGCAGGTCCAGATGGTCGGCGTCGACTGCTCGCTCATCATGAACCCGAAGGTCTGGGAGGCGAGCGGCCACGTCGGGGGTTTCAGCGATCCGATGGTCGACTGCAAAGAGTCGAAAGGTCGCTATCGCGCCGATCAGATCAATGTCGTCGTCGCCGCCAACGACGATGGCGCCGGCAAGATGTACGCCTACGTCACGGGCGACGAGGAAACGCAGGCCAAGGCGCTGAAGAACCTCGCGAAGTACATGAAGGCCAAGACGCTGGAGCCCGGCCAGTATGTCGAACGGCCGCTGATGGAGATTGACGTCGCCCAGTTCGCCCGCGTCGTCGGACCGCACGCGAAGGAGCCCGGCTCGCTGACGGAACCCCGCGCATTCAACCTGATGTTCCAGACCTACGTCGGCGCCCTGCAGGATTCCAGCAGCGTCGCGTATCTGCGGCCGGAAACGGCGCAGGGCATCTTCGCCAACTTCAAGAATGTCTGCGACTCGTCGCGCGTGAAGGTCCCCTTCGGTATCGCACAGATCGGCAAGGCCTTCCGCAACGAGATCAATCCGCGAAACTACACGTTCCGTTCGCGCGAGTTCGAGCAGATGGAGATCGAGTTCTTCTGCCACGACAGCGAGGCGATGGAGTGGTGGAAGTGGTGGCGCGACACTCGCATCAACTGGTACAAGTCGCTCGGCCTGGCCGGCGAGAACCTGCTGCCACGAAACCAGGAAGGCGACGAGCTCGCCCACTACAGCAAGGCGTGCACGGACATCGAATACCTGTTCCCGTTCGCTGACGAACCGCAGGAGCTCGAAGGCGTCGCGCATCGCGGCTGCTTCGATCTCACGGCGCACCAGACGCACAGCGGCAAGGACCTGACCTACTTCGACGACGAGCGCAAGGAGCGATTCCTCCCGACGGTCATCGAGCCCTCGGCCGGCGCCGATCGCAGCACGCTCGCCTTTATCTGCGAGGCGTATCACTACGACGAGTCGCGCGCCAGCAAGGAGTTCATGACATTCCATCCGCGGCTGGCGCCGATCAAGGCGGCCATCCTGCCGCTCGTCGCCAAGGACGGCATGCCGGAGATTGCCGAGGAGATCTTCAAGGATCTTCAGAAGCGATGGCCCGTCACGATCGACATCAAGCAGAACATCGGCAAGCGCTACGCCCGCATGGACGAGGCCGGCACGCCCTACTGCTTCACGATCGACGGCCAGACGAAGGAAGACAACACGGTCACCGTCCGCGATCGCGACACGGCGGGCCAGGATCGCATCGACAAGAGCCGGATCGTGGAATACCTGAGCGACAAGCTGGGATCCTGATCCAGACAGGGACATCATGAGCGACACATCCCCAAGGCATGGGCCGATCGCCTGGGTAAAGCGCCATCCGATCGCGACGACGCTTTTTACGCTGTTCGTGAGCGGCGCGTGTACGCTGATCGGACTCGATTTCGCGGCGGAGCGTGGCCTGACGCGTGAGATCGCGGCGATTCGAGCCCGCGGCGAACCTACAAACGTCAACGATCTCCGCGCCCTGCGATCGCCCATCAGCGCCGAAGAGAATCTGGCCATCGCGCTGGCGCAGGCGGCTCGGCCACTCGTCGGCGTCCTTCCGCGGGGAAAGCCGAAACAGCGTCTGCTGCTGCACGGCCTCGATCGGGAAGGCCCGACCGGCCAGCGCATCACGCCCGAGCAACTGGAGACTGCGGAAGCCTTCCTCAGCCAGAACGCCGACGCGATCCAGTCAATCCACGACGCGTGCAGACTGGAGACCGGCCGGTGTCCCTTCGCCTGGGCGTCACCTTTGATCGACATCGAATTCGACGAACCGAGCGAGATTCGACTTGCCGCCTCGATCCTCTCGCTCGAATCGCTGGTCGCCGCGGAGCGAGGCGACGCGGACGGCGCCGCGCGATCGCTCCTCGAGTGCTTTCACTGCGCGCACGCGTTTGACGGCAATACCTACCTTCCCATGATTGTCTGGCTCACCCGATCCGGCATGATCGTGATCGCACAGAAAAGGGCGGAACGTGTCATCAATCTGTGCGGCCTCTCCTCGGACGCGCTGATCAAGGCGCAGACCGAATCCCGGCGTTGGAGTCATCTTGTCGGACTGCCGGAGTTAGTCATGCTGGACCGAGTCGAGGTCCTGGACTGGTTCAACGAGTTAATTCGCGGCCCCAACGGAATCTCGGAGCCCGGCTATCGCCTGATGCGCATGTTCCGAGGCGACGATGAGCTCTATTGTATTCGCCTGCAGAATGAGCTCATCGACATTCTCAGGCGACAGGAGACTGATTTCATTCCGGCCATCGACGATCGTCGCAGTTCGCTGGCGATTCCCGTCTCCATGACTTACACGCGCCTCAGCTTTCCCGCGAGACTTGACACCGTCGAAGGCTGCATCGAGCGGGCGACACAGTCGCGCGCGTTCGTCGCCGCGATTGCCTGCGAGCGGTTTCGACAGAAACACGATCGATGGCCCGAGACCCTCAATGCGATCGTTCCCGAATTTCTCGACGACGTACCGATCGATCTGTTCGACGGCAATCGGATCAGATATGCGACGATCCCCGAGGGAATAAAGACATGGTCCATCGGCAAGGATCGTGTGGATGACGGCGGCGATGTGATGCGGCTGAATCGCCCGGCGTCGCCAAACTCGTCGAAGCCACGAGATGTGGGCTGGGTCATCCTGAATCCGGATCGACGCGTGATGGCGGCCCCAAATGACTGACACGCCTTCCATGACTGAGCCAATCGCCATCACAGCGACAGACCATCCGACCTGCCCGATCTGTGACGAGAAGCTGACCGCCGACTGGGCGGGTCAGCTTTACGGTATCCGGGTCTGCGAGAGCTGCCGGCGCGCGTTCGCGCGACGACGATACTGGGCGTTCATTTTCGATGTGCTGGTTCTTTTCGTCATCATTGAGGCCCTCCAATTCGTCGTCTGGCTTGTCGATAAACCGAGCCTCGATCGGGTCTTCAAATTCGCCGCAGCGATTCTTGAGCTGGCGTTCCTGCTCCGTGACGGCTTCAACGGTCAGTCCCCCGGCAAACAATTGTTCGATCTTCAGGCGACACGCGTTGCGACCGGCGCCCCCGCGGGGCTCAGCGCCGGCCTTCTGCGCAATCTGCCGATTCTGCTCCCGCCCATCACGCTATACATCTTCGCCGAATTGAAGTTCGGACCACGCATCGGTGACGGTCTCGCAAAGACCAAGGTCATCTGGAAACACTATCGCGACAAGGCGCCCTTCCGACCCCCAGGCTCGAACTGCCATCAATGCGGATACGATCTGACGGGAAACACGTCGGGACAATGCCCGGAATGCGGGACGACAACGATCGGCGCCGCGCCGCTGGCGGATCTCGCCGCAGACGAGGCGCGAGAAGGGAGGCGAGTGGCGTGACCCAGTCGAACGAGCCATCATCGTCGCGTCGGCCGTGTTGTCCGTTGTGCGAGGAGTCGTTCGGCGACCTGCAATTCAGGTTCCTTTACGAGCGCCCCGTCTGCGTTCCCTGTCTCAACGCCTTCGCGCGACGACGCATCCGGGCCTTCGTCGTGGATTGCCTCCTCCTCGCCGGTCTCGCGCTGATCGGCGTCCTGATCGGACTGCTCGTCGATCATCCGACGCTCTGGCGACTGCTGGGGCTGGGCGCAATCCCCCTGCTCGCGATGTTCCTCATCAAGGACGGATTCGACGGGCAGTCGCCGGGGAAGCGACTGTTCGACCTTCAGACGATTCATGCGCAAACCGGGGCGCCGGTCCGCTTCCGACACAGCGTTACTCGCAATCAGCCTTTCCTGGTTCCGCCGCTGATCCTCTGGATGTTCGCGCAATTGAAATCCGGTCCCCGAATGGGAGACAATATTGCGGGCGTGAAAGTCATCTGGAAGTCCCATCGCGACAAACCGCCCTTCCTGCCGAACACAGCCCGATGACCGAGGCGCCGGCCTTCATCATTGAAAATCGCCGGCCGGAACGAGTAGAATCTCGCTTTCTGGTGGGTTCGAGCCGTTTCTGACTCCATTCCATTGCCGCCGTTTCACTCGGGGGACTGACACATGACGACAAACGTCTGCTTTCGCGCGGTCGCGCTCTGCGCGCTGATACTGACAACCGGCGCGGGCGCTCGCCCGCTCTTTGCCCAATGCGATCATCTCAACCCGCCCGTTGCAACGGACGCGCCGGACGACGCGTTTGACGACAGCAACAACGACGGGATCGACGGCATGGCCTGCGGACCGATCTTCGTGTCGCCGCTGGGCGATGATCGCAACCTGGGAACGATCGACGCGCCGATGAAGACACTCGGCGCCGCGGTCCTGGCGGCCAGGTGGTTCTCGCCGCCACGAAGCGTGTATGTCGCAAGTACCGGGGTCTACAGCGAGACTCTGATCTTTGTTGATGGTGTCAACGTGTACGCCGGCTATGACGACACACTGGCGTGGTCCCGCGGCAATGCAAAGGCGATCATCGAGGGCGGGCAAGTCGCGACGCGCATCGCCGGTCCGACGCCGGCCCTGACGCTCGATCGCCTGACGATCAACGCCGCCGACAATCTGTCGCCGGGCGGACTGTCCGTCGGTCTGCTGGCGGATCCGATGGGCGGAACGATTGAGCTGCGTCATTGCGAGATCTTCGCGGGCGCCGTCTCGAACGGACAGTCAGGCGGAATGGGCGCGGCGGGCGTGATGGGCGGACAAGGCGGAAATGGACTGCCGGGAACCTGTGATGGCTCTCCCTTCGGGACTGGCGGCGCGGGCGGGAGTTCTCCCGCCGGAAACATCGGCGGCATGGGCGGTCGCGGCGGCGCCGAAGGCGCGAACAACGGCGTGATGGGTGGTCCCGGCGTCGGAACCGGCGGCGGGCAAGGTGGCTCGTCGGGCGCCGGCGGAAGCGTGGGCGGCCCCGGCGGTCCCGGCATGCCGGGCGGCGTGGGCGCGAATGGCGTCAACGGCGCGGGCGGCGCGACGTTCTATGCGGCGGGCGGTACCGGTTCGCAGGGCGCGAGCGGCGCCGGCGGCGGTGGCGGTGGCGGCGGCGGCGGTCAGAACGAGGTGTTTGCCGGTGACGGCTCGGGCAACGGCGGCGGCGGCGGTGGCGGCGGCGGAAGTGGTGGCCAGGGCGGCGCCGGAGGCGGCCAGGGCGGGAGTTCCTACGGCGTTCTTGCAACTGACGCCGTGATCAATGCGACAGACTGCTTCATTCAGGCGGCGAATGGCGCGACAGGCGGCGCCGGCGGAGTGGGCGGCGTGGGTGGCCCCGGCGGCCCGGGAGGACCTGGCGCCGCGATGTGCATCGACGAGATTGGTCGCGGCGGCAATGGCGGCGTGGGCGGCGCGGGTGGCAATGGCGGTCACGGCGGCGGCGGTGTCGGTGGCAATTCGATCGCCGTCCTGCGAGAACACGGCGCGACGCTGAACGCCATGACGACGACACTTGTGACGGGTTCAGCGGGAACGGGCGGCGCGAGCGCCGGAATCAACGGCGCCGATGGCGTCGCGGCGCAGGACTTTGACTGGGCGGGCGAAACGACGGTCCCTGCGATTGCTGCGCCGACAGCGACGTACGCGCTGATCGTGACGAACCAGGATCAGGCCGCGTCGCCCGTGATGCCGCTGGTGGCGGACGACGCCGCGTTTGCGCATACCTTCACGATCACGACGCTCGCCGCGCATGGCGCCGCAGGTGTCGCGGGGAATCTACTGACATATTCACCGCAGCCGGGGTATTTCGGCGCGGATTCCTTCGGCTTCCGCGCAACGCGCAACGGATCGACGGAATTCGTCGATGGCATTGCCGTCGTCGTCGTTCAGGAAACGGCGTGCGTCGGCCCGGAGAATCTGGATTTCAACTGCGATGGCGTTGTCGATGGACTGGATATTCAGATCTTCGTCAATCGACTGCTTGAATAGGCGCCAATTCGCTACTGTTTGAGGCGACATCTGACAGTGTGACTTACGCAGCCTCGCGCATCGCAATTCCCATTGCGAATGTCGCGGGGCTGTTGCTATTCACGGGGCCAATCCACATAATCACTGTCGTCCAGGTCGGGCGAGCTCTGTAATTCGAGAAATCTCAAGGGAGCCCATCCGGCGAATGGTCCGCCAATTCGACCACTGAGCGCCGCATCGCCACTGCGATCGGCGCCAGGCGCGAACCAGACGCCGCCCATCTTTGCTCCCACTCGAGACAGGAGTGTAGGGTATGCGACGTCGCTTTGTTATTTGTGTTTTTGCCGTGATTGTGCTTGCGCCGTTGGTTCGCATCAGTGCGAGCGTCTCAGACTGTGCGCTGAGAAACTACATCGAACTGACGCCGAATGCCCCGACACCGAACGCCAGCTTCGGCTTGTGTGTCGCAACCGACGGCGATGTCGCCGTTGTCGGGGCGCCGGGAGACACGTACGAGGGCGTCACGAGTGGCGCCGCGTACGTTTATGATCGCATCGATGGCGAGTGGAGCCCGGCCGCCAAGTTGACACCCTCGGACGCGACAATCGGCCAGGGATTTGGTCTCTGTGTCGCCGTCGAGGGGAACACAATTGTTGTCGGAAGCCGTCTGACAATCGCCGGCTACACGAGTCGCTGCGCCGCCTACGTGTTTCGGAGGACGGACGGCATGTGGGAACAAGTCGCCCACCTGTCGAATTCGCTGGGTTCGGGACCTGAATACAACAAGATGGTCGTGGCGGTCCACGGCAATAGCGTCGCCGTCGGATCGCCCCAGTCGGCCATGCGCGGCGCCGTCTTTCTCTTCACAGAGGTTGACGGTCTGTGGCTTTCAACGGTCTTTTCCGCGCCCGATACGATGCACGGAAACACGGCATTCGGCGCCGGCGTCGCTCTCACGGATGACCAACTCCTTGTCGGGGCGCCGTACGGCGTGCGGAGCGATGATCTCCGCAGTGGCCTTGTGTACCTGTATCGCAAGACCGGCGTGGGCTGGAGCAGCATCCCCCAGATCCTGAGCCCCGGCGACGTAACGAGCGACATGCGCTTCGGCTCACCGATCGTCGTCTCAGACGGCCGGATGGTTGTTGGCGAAATGTCCTATCTGACCTCCGGCGTCTCGACATCGCCGATTCGGCGTATCTACGCCTATGAAGCGTCCGGCGCCTCGTGGACCCTGCGTGAAACGCTGACGGCGCCCGAGGATATCAATATCAGGGACTTTGGACGCAGCATTGCGGTTCACGGAAATCAGATCGCGCTGGGTTCCACGACATACGGGACGCCCAATGTTGACTCCGTCTTCATCTACGAGGACACGGGAGGATATGAGCTGATCGCGAACATGGCGCTCGACGGCGACATTTACAACGTGGGCTTTGGTGACGCAATCGCCCTCGGACCACACGCGCTGCTCGCCGGCGCCGTTCGCACCAACTACGTGTCCGGCTATGTTGGCGCCGCCGCCGTGTTCGATCTGGGTCTCCTCGCTTTCGACTGCAATGGCAACGGCGTTCGCGACGCCTGCGACATCGCGTCGGGCGACAGTGAGGACTGCAACGGAAATCAGATTCCGGACGAATGTGACTTTGCGTCACATGTCAGCTCCGACTGCAATGGCAACGGCCAGCCGGATGAATGCGAACCCGACGGCCAGACTGAAATCGCGGCCATCGAATCACCATCGCAAACACATAACTACTTTGGCTGGAGCGTCTCAATGAGCGGCGCGACCGCCATCGTCGGCGCCCCCTACAGCGACGAATTCGCACCGAATGGCGGCGCCGCGTACATCTGTCGCAACGGCGAAAACGGCTGGGAGGCGATCGCGACACTTCATGCGTCCGACATTGCCGAAAACGACCTGTTCGGCGACGCCGTTGGGATCAGCGGCAATACGGCTGTCGTCGGCGTCAGCTACGATGACGACCTGGGCGACCTGAGCGGTTCGGTCTATGTGTTCCGCGAAATTGACGGGCTCTGGCAGGAGATCGCAAAACTCACGGCGAGCGACGGCGCGGCCGGCAATCGACTGGGCTGGAAAGTTGCCATCAGCGGCGGAACGATTGTTGTGGGTACCTATAGCGCCCGCAAGGCCTACGTTTTCCGGGAAGTCGATGGTCAGTGGCAGGAGGTTCAGATCCTGACCAGTCCATCCGGAGACAACGCGGGCGCCTTTGGGCATAACGTCGCGATTGACGGAGATCGCATCGTCGTCGCGCAGCCCAGCGGAAGCCTTGCTCCCGGCGGACAGGCTTACGTACTCAGGGAAATCGACGACCACTGGGACCTGGAATCCACGATCATCGCGCCGGACGCTGAACCGCAGTCGGGGGATTTCTTCGGCCGCGCCGTGGCAATCAGTCAGGAAACGATCGCCATCAGCGTCATGCCTGGTTTCGGACTCCCCTTTACGCCAACCGGTGAGCCACGCGTATGCGTGTACCGATTTGATGGAAACGACTGGAACCAGGAGACGACGCTGTCGTCCGATGTCGAATCGATCAGCGATCGGTTCGGGGGCAGCCTCGACCTGCACGCCGATGTACTGGCCGTGGGTGACACAAGGGAGTATGTCGGCGCACCGACCGCGAGTCATGGACCGGTCCACGTATTCCGTCATATCGACGGCGAATGGCGCAGAACGCTCAAGTTGCAGCCATCGAGCCAGAACGAGTACACGCGTTTTGGCGGCGCCGTCGCGACGGACGGTCTGAATGTCCTGTCAGGAATGGCGATCACAGACCTGAACGAACCACAGCTCCCCGCCGTGTACGTTCATGACATTCGCGACCTGTCCTACACGGGCGATCTGAATGACGATGGTGTAGTCGATTCCGACGACGCCGACATTCTCGTCGAGATTCTCCTCGGGATTGATGTGGATCCGTTACACGTGTCGCGGGCCGACGCCAATTGTTCGGGCGATGTGGACGGGCTGGACCTGCAGGCGTTCATGGCCCGATTGCTGGCTGGGTAGTTTTTTCGCATTTCATGCGTTCACTCGCCGAATGAGGGACAGCCGTGTCCGGGCCGACGACATTCCGAGGATCAACGCGACTGCGGCCGACGCGCCGAACTCGACGCCCGGGATCGCACAGTTCATCCAGCCTTGCCGGATCACGCCGCGATTCCGGGCGCCATCCCGTGGCGTTTCGCAGTCGCGGCGATCGAGAGATGGAGGTTCACTCATGCCGCGTATTCTGACCATCGGGATTGTGACATTATGCTCGCTGATGAGTTCCATGGCGGTCGCGGACACAGTTCCATGTGAACCTGCGGAGACGCACCGCTGGACAGAATCGGACCTGCTGAGCGACTCGCGATTCGGATACGCCGTCGCCATCGACAGCGGCGTCGCCATTGTCGGCGCCCCAAACGCCCCATCGATCGGCGCGACTGTCCTCGGAACGGGCGCGGCCTACATCGTCAGCGTGACATCGGAGTCCACGGAGCCCCTGCAGACGCTCCATCCGGACACTTCTTACAGCGAAGTCTTCGGTTTCAGCGTCGCCATCAGCCAGGACACGATCGTTGTCGGCGCTCCCGGCGGACGCACGAACGGTATTCGAACAGGTCTGGTGTATGTCTATGAGCGGATTGACGGACAATGGGAACGCGACGCCGTCCTTTCGATGAACGACGCGAGACTGGGCGACGCCCTGGGCTGGAGCGTCGCGATTCACGGGGAGACAATCGTCGCCGGCGCACACGGCCGCACGACGGACGCAACAACAACGGGCGCCGTGGCCGTGTTTCAGAAGTCCAACGGATTGTGGGAACAGGTCTCGGAACTTGCGTCGCCGAACACCGACAGCAATGGCCGCTTCGGCGACGCCGTCGCGGTTCGTCACGGCGCGATCGCCGTCGGGGCGTACGCGGATTCATCAGACGTGTTCAATGGGGGAAGCGTCTACGTCTATCAACTGCATGGCGCGGAATGTGTGCTGGTCCAGCGCCTCGCGCCGTCGAACATTTCGCCCGATTCCCATTTTGGCCGTCGCCTGTCGATGTCTGACGCCGTCCTGGCGGTCACGGCGCCGGACTACCAGGACGTGAACCAATACGCCGGCCGTGTATTCATCTTCGAGCCGGCGATGGGCCTCCAGTGGTCTGAGTCGTTCGCATACGCGCCCCCCGTCCCCCCGATGACGTCGCCTCAACTTCTGCAATTTGGCGTCGACGTAGTCGCGGACGCGGATCGCGTCGTCGTCGGCGCGGCGACGGGCGCAGACGACCTGGCTCGGGCATTCTATGTTTGTCGGATCAACGGGACATGGACGCCGCTCGGTCAATTCACGACGGAGATCTACTCCCCGAACGCGTACGCCCCCGTCGCGCTGAGCGATGACATCGCCCTTGTCGGTGATCCATCGACGAACGCCGAGTCCCCGCAGGGACATATTTCGGTCTTCTCCAATATTCAGGAGATCGGCGACTGCAACGCCAACAACATCCCGGATCTCTGCGATATCGCCGCGGGCGCCGCCATTGACTGCAACGCGAACGGGGCCCCCGACGAATGCGACATCGCCCAGCACCTCAGCGAAGACTGTAACGCGAACGGCATTCCGGATTCGTGTGAGACGGCCGGCGGCGCGGCCGAGGATTGCAACGCCAACGGCGTCCCCGACGAATGCGATATCGCTCGCCACGTCAGCATGGATTGCAACGAGGACGGCGTGCCGGATGAGTGCGCCGGGGCGTCCGGCTCGGCGCCGGACTGCAACGGCAACGGCATTCCGGACGACTGTGATATCGCCAACCAGACCAGCGCCGACTGCGACGGAGATGGAACGCCCGACGAATGCGGTGTCCTGACGCTGTTCGAGACACAGCGCCTGGTACCGGATGACGCCAACCCGGGGCAGCGGCTCGGCGCCGCGGTAGCCCTTTCGGAGAACCTCGCTGTCGTGGGCACGGCGTCAAGCGATGAGGCGTACATCTTCGAACAGACGGACAACGGCTGGAGCCAGGTCGCCCGGCTCAGCCAACCCGGCACACCAAGTTCGTTCTTCGGTCGGGCGGTTGCCACTGACGGCGATACAGTCGTCATCGGCGCACTGGGCGATGACCAATACGCCACGAATTCCGGCGCCGCCTACGTCTTTGAGCGCGTCGACGACGAATGGGTGCAACGCGCCAAGCTGAAGGCGAGTGACGCTGCGACGTATGATCAGTTCGGAACCTCGGTGGCGGTCCAAGGCGCCACGATCATCGTTGGAGCGCCCGGCGCGTATGTCACTGGCGGTGGGGTCGGCGCCGTCTATGTGTTCCACAACGACGCCGGCGTGTGGGTGGAAGACCAGAAGTTGGCGTCGCCGATCCCGCCCACTGGCTACGCATTCGGCGTGAGCCTGGCCTTTGACGGGCAGACCGCGGCGATAGCCACCCGAAGCGGCATATCAAGCGCCACTGATGGCGCCGCGTATCTCTTTCGGGAAGAACAGGACGGCTGGCGGCTGTTCGCAGAATTGCCCGTCTCCGGACACGGTGGCTACGCGAGCATTCGACGTCATGTTGCCATCGATGGCGATACGCTCGCCGTGAATACCTGGTTACCCGATCCCGATGGCGGCGCCGACATTGGACACGTTTTCGTCTTTGAGCAGGACAGCGGCGTATGGGTTCAGACCGCCGATCTAACGGAGGAATCAATGACTGTCAGATCCTGGTTCGGAAACGGCCTGGCGCTGAACGCCGGTACGATCGCCGTGGGCGTGACATACGATTCGCCTGTATCAGCGATTTCCGCCAATCGGCCCGTACGCGTGTATCAGAAGATCGATGGCGCGTGGTCCAAGGTGTTGAAACTCGACACGGCGGACCGGTCCGCGACCAATCGCTTCGGCGGAGACATCGCGATCAGCGGCGAAGTGGTTCTGACGGGCGCTACCGCGGCGTCGCCGCCCGAGGCGATGGGCGCCGCCTATCTTCACGACCTTTCGCGTGTTCCGACGCCGGGCGATCTGGACGGAGATCGCTCCATCGATTTCGACGACGTAGCGATCCTCATCGATGTGCTGCTGGGGCTTGATATCGATGCCGTGCATGTGGCCCGGGCGGATGTCAATTGCTCCGGCGAAGTCGATGCCCGCGATTTGCGATACTTCATCGATGCGCTGCTGGGCGGCGTCTGATCTTGCGTACGCAACACGATTGGACCTTTTGAAGAGACGTCATGAACGAATCCAGTGTTCAATGATCGCGGATGATCGGCGCCCATTCACCTGGGAATCTCTGAATCGACGTGGCAAGGCCCGACGGGCATTTGAGGAGAGTTGAGTATGCATACGAAAAAATGGGGCATCGCCGCGAGCGCACTTCTTTTGGTCGGTTCGCATCACGTCCGGGCGACGGAGCAGTGCGTCCTGCCGGAGTACGCGGAAATCACCGCGAGCGATCCCACGTATTTCGCGCGATATGGACGGAGTGTCGCGCTCTCGGGTGATCTCGCCGCCATCGGGGCGCCGTATCACGAATTCAATGGAGGTCAGAGCGGGAGCGCCTACGTGCTGCGACGCGACGGCTTCGAATGGGAGGAAATCGCCGAGCTCAATCCAGACAATCCCACACCCGGCGACGAATTCGGCGCCAGCGTTGCGATCGATGGAGACGTCATCGTCGTCGGCGCCTGGCGCGACTCCGGCCCGGGTCCGAGATTCGGCGCCGCCTACGTATTCGAGCGCGTCAACGGCGCCTGGTCACAGGTCGCGACCCTGTCGGCCTCCGATGGCGAGATTCTGGCGGCGTTCGGGGCCTGCGTCGCGATCAGAGGTGACACGATCGTCGTGACGGCTCAGAACGATGGTATGACACTGGGCGCCGCATACATATTTCGCAGAGTCGACGGCGTCTGGACGGAAACGGCGGTACTCCGCGCCGATGATCCGGCGTCGGCGCGCGGATTCGGTATCAGCGCCGCATTCGACGGAACCACGCTCGTCGTCGGGGCGCCTTCCGCAACGCCAGTCGTCAGCGTCCCCACGGGCGCCGCCTACATCTTCCATGAGGTCAACGGCGTCTGGACGCAGACGGCGCGATTGCTGGCGGACGACGCTTCAAGCAACGATCGATTCGGCGAAAGCGTGGCGATCAGCGGCCCCGACATCATTGTCGGAGCGATCGCGGCGCCGACACCGACCGGCGATCGCGGCGCCGCCTACATCTTCCAATCCGGTTCGGGGCAGTGGACTCAGGTCAGGAAACTGGTCCCGCCCGCGGGATCGTACGCCGTGCGATTTGGAATCAATGTTGCGGCGGACAACGGCGTATTCGCCATCGCAAGTGAGCGCGACCATTGGGGGCGCTACATCGCCAGCGGTTCCGTGTTCGTTCTTGAGGCCGAAGAGGCATGGATGAACGACGTGATATTGACCGCGCCGGACGCGGCGGACTTGGACCAGTTCGGATCATCTGTCGCGATCGCCGAAGGTGTTGTCATCGTGGGCGCGGACGGCAGTAATCGTACCGTCAATTGGGAAGGATCCGTACACGCGTTTGATCTGTTCACGGGATCGACGGACTGTAACGCCAATGGGCGTCCTGACGAATGCGACATCCAGATCGGCGTCAGCCAGGACTGCAACGCCAACGGTCTCCCGGACGAGTGTGACATCGCCAGCCAGGTCGGCGCGGACTGCGACGGCGACGGTCTGCTGGACGAGTGCGTGATTCCGACGCTGCTGGAGTATGACACATTGGCGCCGGATGACTTGGCCCTCAATCAGCGATTCGGGCGAAGCGTTGATCTGTCGGGCGATCTCGCCGCCGGAAGCGTTCACGACGCCGATGTCGCGTACGTCTTTGAAAACGGTGACGGCGTCTGGACGCAGTCGGCGGAATTGACGCCGGCGCCCGCCTTTCCTGAAGCTGAGTTCGGGGGCGCCGTCGTTATCAACGGCGAGAGCGTCATTGTCAGCGCCCATGGGGATGATGAAACCCACGAAGACTCCGGCGCCGTCTATGTCTTTGACAAGCTGGATGGCGTCTGGAGCCAGAGTGCGAAGCTGAAGGCGGAGGACGCGGACGCGTTCGACAACTTCGGGTTCGCAGTCGCCGTAAGCGGAGCGACGATGCTCATCGGCGCGCCGGGAGATGACGAGGCGGGCGACGACGCCGGCGCCGTCTATGTCTTCCGAAAGATCGGGGGCGTCTGGAGCCAGACCGCCAAGCTGCTGGCCGATGCGACAGCCGGCGTCGATCGATTCGGCGTGACAGTCGCAATCGATGGATCGATCGCCGCAATTGCGGCCGACATTGTCAATTCGACAACCGGAACGGGCGCCGTGTTCGTGTTTCGCGAATCGAACGGCGCCTGGACGCAGGACGTCCAATTGCCATCCCCCCCCGCACAGGGATCGGTCCTTCGCTTTGGCCGCTTCCTCGGGATCAGCGGCAATACCATTGCGTCATACATGGAGATATTTCCGGTCACGGGCGGTCCGACGACCAGCTACGTCGTCCTTTACGAGGAGGCTGGGGGAATCTGGATAAAGGCGCCCTTCGACATTCGGTATCCGTCGTTCAACGCATTTGGGGATCGAAGCGGATTCGATTTCAGCGCCGACGCGCTCATCGTCGGACTGACGCGCGACCTGGGCGCGGCCCCGGGCGCCGACACGTTTCCGGCGGAGGTCTATCGGAAAGTGAACGGCCAATGGTCGCAGGTCGCCATGCTGTCAACCAGCGATGGCTCGACGTCCAATGGCTTCGGCGGCGCGATCGCGATCGATGGCGCAAGGGTACTGACCGCCGCCGCCTGGACGCCTGTCGGCGACTCGCTCGGCGCCGCCTATTTCCACGATCTCTCGATCGTTCGAACGCCTGGCGACCTGAACGGGAACTCCTACGTCGATTTCGACGATGCGACGATCCTCGTCGACGTGCTGCTCGATTTCGACAGCGATCCGAATCACGCCGCCCGCGCCGACGTGAACTGTTCCGGCGAAGTCGATGGTCGCGACCTGCGATTCTTCATTGACGCCTTGCTAGGCGGCGCTTGATCGATTGAACGATCGTCGGCAATCGGCGCACGCGGCCGATGCGTGAGACGCAAGTGGAGTTGGCCGATTGCGGCTCCGGAATGAGGCGAGACGATGAAACGAGCGGTCTGTCTGATCACTGTATTGGCGTTTTGAATGACGATTGCGCCATTCGCTTCGGCGGATACGCAATGCGTGCTGCCGAGCTACATTGAAATGAACCCGGACGACGCGCCGGCCCATGCGCGATTCGGCGCCGACATCGCTGTGTTCGGCGACTACGCCATCTTCGGCGCGCCGTATGACATCACTGAGGTATCCAGCGGCGGCGCGGCGTACCAGGATCTCCATACGCCCGAGCAAACGAGCGCCGTCTATATCCACGACATCCGTGACCTGTCCTTTGTCGGCGATCTCAACGACGACGGCGCGATCGATTTCGACGACGCGGAGCTGTTCGCCGGCGTCCTGCTCGGCGTTGACGCCGACCCGCTCCACGTCGCTCGGGCGGATACGAATTGCTCAGGCGCTGTCGATGGTCGCGATTTGCAGTTTTTTGTCGAGTCCCTGATCGGCGACTGAAGCTCGCACGCCGCAAGGTCCTATCGGCGGCAACGAATGCAAGATGACCGCGGTCCCCGGAAATCGACACGTCGATTCCCGGGGCCGCGGCCATTGACCTGCACAACCGCGCCAAACCCGGATGTATTTCGCTACTCGACGGACACGAGGCCGGCGTCGATGTACTGGCCGCCGTTGGTCTGATGGCAGTGAATGGCGATCACGTTCTCGCCCGTCTTCATCGCCCGAATCGCCGTGTCGTCCATCGCGACGACGCTGTAGTCCGTCGTGTACTCCTTCAGCGAAGCGACGCGTGTTCCGTTGATAAACACCTCGGCGTCCTCGTCGTGATGGATGTTCAGTTCGACGGCGCTGGGAATCGCGTCCAGCGTAAATCGACGCCGGATCCAGATATCGCCCGTGCCCCATGTCGTGCCGACTTTGGCGCCGGGCGTGCCGCGCGTGCCGAAGCCGCCTTTACCCTTGGTCCACGTCGAGTCGTCGAACGTCGGTTGAGCCCAGTCGGCGTCGGGTCTCGTCGTCGTGTATCGCCACATGGCGCCGCTCTCAGCGGACGTCGGGAGAATCGTCGTCACCTTCGGCGGTGTCGTATAGAGCCTGTTGGCCGCGGCCGCCGCACGGGCCTCGTCCATCTTCAGCACGCTGCGATCGTAGGTCATCAGACCGTTGACTTCGCCTTCGACGTCCGTTGTCTGTGTGTACACCGCCGCGGCGACGCCGCGTCCAACAAGACGATGCAGGTCGCCAAGCATGTTGCAGTAGGCGTCCGTCAGCGCCGCCTGCGTCTCATAGGTGCGATAGCCCCAGTTGTCCTTCTCCTGCCACAAGTGTCCCTTCATCGGGAGCCCCAGACCACCGAACTCGCCGTTGACCACGGCTCGCCGGTCATCCAGCCTGTCGATGCGTGGCGCCGGATAGCTGTGGATGTCGAGCACATCGCCGACGTTTCGATCCGCCCAGCCGCTCGTGTTGTCGACGAGGCGCGTGGAATCGAGACCACGAACGAACTCAACGATCCTCGCCGTCTCCCACTGGCCCCAGCCTTCGTTATACGGAACCCACATGACGATGCAGGGATGGTTGTACAGGCCCTCGATCATACGCCGAAGTTCGCGTTCGAAGTTGTAGCCGGACTGCGCCGTCCGCCTGATGTCCGGCTGCTGTGAGTTGATGTAGGCGTCGCCCGACGGCATGTCCTGCCAGACGAGCAGGCCCAGCTTGTCGCACCAGTAATACCATCGCGCCGGCTCGACTTTGACGTGCTTTCGCACCATGTTGAAGCCGAGTCGCTTCGTCACTTCCAGGTCGTACTTCAGCGCCTCGTCCGTCGGCGCCGTGTAGAGACCTTCGGGCCACCAGCCCTGGTCCAGGGGACCGTACTGAAAGAGAGGTTCGCCGTTCAGAAACAGCCGGTTGACGCCCGCGCTGTCCTTGCGGATTTCGATCGAGCGAAAGCCGAAGTAGCTGCCGACGTGATCGATCGTGTTGCCCCTGGCGTCCTTCAGCTCAATCGTGAACTCATGAAGCGTCGGCTCCGTCGGCGACCAGACAGGGATGCGTGTCTCCGGCGTCAGCGTCAGTGGCTCGCCGGCCTTCGCCTTCGCGTGATAGCTGAGCCCCCCGATCATCGTGTCGAGCTCGAGCGAATACCCCGCCGTCTCCCCTGCGGTCTCGACGCCGACCTTCAGCGTGTTCGCCGCGAAGTCGGTATCGATGCGAAGGGCGTGGATGAATGTCCGCGGAACAGTCTCCATCCAGACAGTCCCCCAGATACCCGTGACGGCCGTATACCAGATCCCGTTGGGGTTGAGCGTCTGCTTGCCCCGCGGCTGATAGCCGGCGCCCGTCGGATCCCAGACGCGGACAACGAGTTCGTTGTCGCCGTCCTGCAGCGCGTCCGTGATGTCGAATGAGAAGGCGTCATATCCGCCCTGGTGCGCGCCGACGCGCTTGCCGTTCACGTAGGCGTAGGCCTTCCAGTCGGCGGCGCCGAAGTGCAGCAGTGTTCGCCGATCCTTCCAGCCGTCGGGCGCCCTGAAGGTTCGATGGTACCACAACTCGTTTTCCGGCCCGACGCGCCCCGCCACACCGCTGAGGTCCGACTCGATGCAGAATGGGACGAGAATCTTCCCCGCCCAGCTCGTCGGCTTGTCAGTTCCGCGCGGCGTGATGGCGTAGTCCCAGTGACCGTTGAGGTTCGTCCAGGCCCGCCGTGTCATCTGCGGTCGCGGGTATTCCGGCAGGACGCTGTCCGCCTTCACCTGATCGGCCCATGTCGTTCGGATCGGGGCCGCGGCGTAAACCGCCATCGGGCTCAGCATCACACCGCTTAGAACCCACATCAGCTTGCGCCATGCGCTTCGCGTTCTCATCTCGGATACCTCCAGGAGCGATCGACGCGCTGCGGCGCCGATATGGTCTTCCCCATCACCGGGCGGTCCCCCGACCCGGCGATCGGCCGTTTTTCGATGATCAAGTGTAAAATCGTGACGCCGATCTGTGGTTGGGACAGATGTACGATCTTCGGGATTCCTGCATGAAATGTCGGATTCCACGGCCCGCAGGGACAAGCCGAGGGCGCCTCGGCATCTGATCGGCGATTTGATTGCGGCGCCCCGCTCCGGTTCCTGCCCTGACTGATGAAGGTCCATTTGCCGCCGACTCCGATGAGCCGGCAGTTATTTTTGAAATCTGACGCGCCGGCGCGTTAGATCGAATTCGATTATGTCGCTTCAACACGAACGGGAGACGCCCCAATGAAACGGATGACCTGTTTACGGATCGCGATACTCGGCTGGCCGACGGCCCTGTTGATGACACTGACGACGGCGCCATTCGCCGTCGCCGTGGACATCCCGATCGTGAACGCGGGGTTCGAGGACAACCCCGTCGCGATGGGCTGCTTCGCCGTGTTTACGCCGAACGGCTGGAACATCTTCGATCCGGGCGGCATCCAGGGCGGCGGCGACGTCGTCGGTGGGCTGCATCCGGCGGGAGGCCCCTACTTCCCGGCGGCGCCCGAGGGCGATCATGTTGCGATCGTGTTCCTGCAGGGTGACGTCGGCGGGAGCCCGATGGGGCTCTCGCAATCGCTCGGCGAAACACTTCAACCCAATCAACGCTACACGCTCTCCGTCGAGATCGGCGACATTGCGTCGGGGACAGGTCCGCCCCCCTGCGATGTCTTCGGCTTCTTCGATCTCGATGGCTTTCCGGGCTACCAGGTTCAGTTGCTGGCGGGCGGCGGCATCATCGCGCAGGACGAGAACAGCCTCGCGCCCCTGCTCGACGACGGTGTCTTCATGGAAACTACGATCGAAGTCGTAATCGATGATGAACACCCGCTGCTCGGCCAGCAACTGGAAATTCGCCTGATCAACCTCAACATGATCGACACGCCGGAACATCCCGGCATCGAGGTCGACTTCGACAACGTGCGGCTCACGCGTGAGTGCGCCAACGGCGGTGATATCGACAACGACACGCTGATCGACGCCAGTGACGTGACGATCTTCGTTGATGTATTGCTCGGAAACGACACGGACGCGGCGCACGTCGCGCGATCCGATCTCGACTGCTCCGGCGACGTCAACGGTCTCGATGTCGCTGTCATGGTCGCGCGACTGCTCGAATAGGCGTCAAGGCCCCGCCACGTCAACCGCCGATGGCGATCGCTCTTTCACACGCCGTAGGGCCCAATGCGCGTGAATGGCAAGCACATTGACGAACGCCAGACCGGCGCCAAGCCAGGCGAGTGTGCGAATACCATCGACAGCCGGCCCGGCGAGGTATTTTCCACCCTCGGGTCGGATCTTTGACGTATCACGATACATCGGATCGAACGTCGCCATCCCATCGGGATCAATCGCCCCGGCGCGATCGAGGGCGGTGAACCGCATCGAGATGGACAGTTGCGCCAACTCCGGCCGGATCACCCCCCAGAGCGCCGAAGACGAGCATGGCCAACACGTTGATCGCGTAGAGGATCTTCAACCGGACCTCCAATCTCCCGTCGAACCCATAATTTCAAACGAATTGGCGTACGACTTCTATCGCATTCGTTCGCGCCGACTCGGCATCCACTCTCTCGACTCACTGGAGAATCGCCGCAATCAGAACAATTGACGATTCAGCACAGGGATTCAGGGTCAAATCAGTGGGAATCAGGCCCTCGACGCGTTGAACGAGGCGTCGATCGTCCAGTATGATACGGGATCAGACGTCCGTGAGTCGGGCCGCATGGCGTCAGGTTGAGCGCATCAGCCGTGGCGCAACATTTCCAGCAGGGAGTGCGCCGGATGGAAATCCACCGAACCATCGTCACACCAGTCCGCGTGGCCATTGCGATGGTCCTGTTGCTGTCAGCCGCAACCAGCGTCCGCGCCCAGGATTGCAACGGCAACGGAGTTCCCGACGTACAGGACATCGATCCCGCCGATCCGGATGGCAATGGCGAAGTGAGTCCCGACTGCAACGGGAATGGCGCGCCGGATGAGTGCGAATTCTCACCCTCCTTTCTCGCCGACTTCACGCAGCCCTCCTCCGCGTTCAACGAGTTCGGAAACGCTGTCGCCATCGACGGAGACTTCGCGGTCGTTGGCGACCTTGAAGACGACGAACGCGCACAGAACGCCGGCGCCGCCTACATCTTCAAACGCGTTAATGGAGTCTGGACGCAGGTGACGAAATTGACGCTGGCGTCCGGACAGCAGAACGACTATTTCGGCTGTTCTGTGGCGATCGACGGCGACACGGCGATGGTCGGCGCCTATTGGGAAGACCCGAACGGCGTTTTCAATGGCGGCGCCGTTTACGTATACGAGGAAGCGGATGGCTCGTGGCCGCAGGTGGCGATGATTACGCCCGATGACTCGGCGACGAATCGCGATTTCGGATGGCGCGTCGCGCTTCACGGGACAACGTGCGCGATCTCCACAAGCGGCGTTCCCGCAAGCGGGTTTGATGATACCGCCGTCTATGTGTTCGAAGAGTCCGGTGGCGTCTGGTCCCAGGTTGCCAGGCTGATTCCGGACGATCCGGAGACGTCCGACGGCTTTGGAGACGCCGTCGCGCTTGACGGCGCGACAATCCTCGTCGGCGCCCCTTCGCGTTACAACTACTCATTCGAGGCCGGTGTCGCCTACGCATTTGAGAAAGTCAACGACGTATGGTCGCAGACCGCGAAGTTCTCGGCGCCCGATCCCGGGCAGAATGCGAACTTCGGCGATAGCGTCTCGGTTGACGGTCCCACAGTTGCCATCGCCGCGCCTCGCGCAAGCGGCGGAGGAACCACCTACGGCGGCGCTGTCTATGTGTTCGAGCGACAGGGCGGCGATTGGGGGCCCGCTGAACGGGTTGCGCCGCCGACTTCCGGGGCGTTCCAGTACTTCGGTTCTTCGGTCAGTGTCCGGAACGATCTGCTGCTGGTCGGCGCGGAGGGAGAAGATGGAATCGAAGCAAACGCCGGCGCGGCCTATGTGTTCCGTCATGTTGGAGGCCAGTGGCGCTACGCGTCGCGATTCGAGCCGAGTTCACCGACGGCCGAGTCCGACTTCGGGTATTCCGTCGCGTTCGATGGCGGGATCGCCTGCGTCGGCGCTCCCTTCAGACTCACGAACTCCCTGGGGGGACATGTCTATTTCGTTGACATCTCCAACCTGTCGCTGGACTGCAACGCCAACGGCGTCCCGGACGATTGCGACATCGCGTCGCTGACCAGTGGCGACTGCGACTCGGATGGCGTTCCAGACGAATGCGAGACCGACTGCAATGGAGATGGAACGCCGGATGAGTGCGAGAATCCGCCGCCGATGTGGGTGGACTGCAACGGAAATGGCGCCAGCGATCTCTGCGATCTGTCCTTCGGGGCGGCCATGGACTGTAACGTCAATGGTATTCCCGATTCCTGTGAATTGCCTTCACTTGTCACGTTACTGGAGTCGCCGCTGGCCGAGGGCGGCGGGTTCTTCGGCAGTCAGATCGCGATGGATGGCGACACGGCCGCGATCAGCGCGCCCGGCGTGCAGCTTGGAGAGGACTTCTATCGAGACAGCGGACTTGTTTTCGTGTATCGACATGTCAACGACGAGTGGCTGCTGGAAGCAACGCTCTCGATCGCCGATCCGACGCCGGGAGTTGAGACGCAGTTCGCCGGCCATCTCGCGCTCGATGGCGATCGACTTGTTGTCAGCGGTCGCACCCTTCAGGTCGGCGCCCAGGCCGTCGACGCGGTCTACCTGTTCGAACGCATTGGAGGCGCCTGGCTCCAGACGACGGCGCTCATCGCAGACGGCGCCGATCCGAGCGACAATTTTGGCGCCGCCTTTGATGTGTCCGGCGACACTGTCGTTGTCGGAGCGCCGTATGACGACATGAGCGGAATGAACAATGGATCGGCGTACATTTTCCGCAAGACGGGCGGCGTCTGGACCCAGACGCAGAAACTGGTCCCGGTCTACTCCTTTTCGAACGCGATGCAGGTCTTCGGATACAGCGTCTCACTGGACGGCGCCACGCTCGCCGTCGGCGCCCCGGCGGACGACCAGGACCGGAGCAACAGCGGCGCCGTCTACGTCTTTTCTGAAGATATCGACGGCGTGTGGCGGCAGGTCAGCAAACTGAAGTGCCAGTCACAAAGTATGGACGCCAATCTCGGTTATTCCGTGGCGATCGACGGCCATACGATCGTCGCCGGCGCCCCGTACGAGGGACCCACCTGGCAGGAATTCGGCGCCGTCTATGTGTTCGAGGAGAGCAACGGGGCGTGGCGTCAGACTTTCGAACTCCATGCGCCGGACGAATCGACCAACAGCGCCTTTGGCGGCGTTCTTTCACTAACGGACTCGACACTTGTTGTCGGATACGCGTACATCAGCGATCCCAATGTATCGAGCCGCCCTGTTATTTATGTGTTTCGAAAGAACGCGGGCCTCTGGCGACTCATCAGGGCCGTCGATGACGTCGGCCATGGCCCGGGGCCCAGCGCCGCCACGAACGGGACCACGGTGCTCGCAGGCCTTCCGTCGTGGGGAGCACAGACCTACGCCGGCGCAGTCGCTGTGTTCGATCTCGACTCCGCCGCGACCGACTGTTTTGGCGCGGGGCTTCTCGACGAATGCCAGCCGGACTGCAACGGCGACGGCGTCCCGGACGCCTGCGAACTGCTCAATGAGCCTGGCAGGGACTGCAATGAAAACGGGATCCTCGACGACTGTGAACTCGCCTCCGGAGGCGTCGACTGCAATCAAAACGGCATCCTCGACGAATGTGAGCTGTCCGCCGTTGTGACACAGAAACTGACAGCCGTCGCCGGCGCAAGGTTCGACCAGTTCGGCGCCGCCGTCGCGATCGACCAGGACATCGCCATGATCGGTCCGACGGCAATCTCCACAGGCGGCGCGGTCCAGGTCTACCGTCGAGTGGGTGGCGCCTGGACGTTCATGACGCAGCTGGTCCCTGACGACGCCGCCGGACCGGAGTCCTTCGGATTGGCCATTGCGTTACGCGGCGCGACGGCGGCAATCGCATCGCCGACTGACAGCGACAACGGAAATGCGAGCGGCGCCGTCTATCTCCTGGAAGAGACCACAGGTGAATGGCTGAGCGTCGCCAAGCTGACAGCGGACGACAGCGCCGCGAATGACAAGTTTGGTTCTTCCGTCGCCTTCGATGGCGAGACACTCGTCGTCGGATCGCCGTTCGACGATGACACAGACGCCGACAGCGGCTCGGCCTACGTGTTCCGAAAGACAAACGGCGTTTGGACGCAGCTCGCAAAGCTCACGGCCCAGGACGCCGCCGCGTCCGACCGATTCGGATCCGAAGTGGCGGTGGATCGAGACGTCGTCATCATCGGAGCGCCCTATGTTGACGAGTTCGGTAGCGACAGCGGCGCCGTCTATGTCTTCCATGAAGTAGGCGGCTTCTGGACCCAGATAGCCAAGTGGATTCCTTCGGACGGCGTCAGCGGCGATCGGTTCGGCGAATGCGTCGCGGTCCACGGATCCAGCGCCATCGTCGGCGCCCCCTACCGCGACAACGCAGGAAATTCCAGCGGCGGCGTGTACTTCTTTGAGAGGTTTGGCTCAGATTGGCAACCCGTTCCTTCGCCGGCGCCAAGCGATGCGCAGGCCAATGACCTCTTTGGTTACGCTGTCGCGCTCGAATTCGACACCGCGATCATCGGCGCGACAGGATCACACGACACACTGAGCGGCGCGGGCGCCGCCTATCTCGCGCGCAGGATCAATGGCGCCTGGCGCGTCGTCGATAAGTTTGACGCGCCGGACGCCGGCGCCAGCAGTCAGTTCGGCGCCAGCGTCGCACTGAGCGGCAATTCCGCGGTGGCGGGCGCGTTTGGGGACTATGTCAACGGACTTCCTTTCAGCGGGTCCGCCTACCTTGCAGACCTACCGCCGCGCGACTGCAATGAGAACGGAATCCCGGACGACTGCGAACTGAACGGCGCCGACTGCAATTCCAACGGGCGGCTCGACGCCTGCGAGATTGCGAACGGCGATCTTGACGACTGCAACATGAATGGAACCCCCGACAGCTGCGAGTCGATCCAAACGATCGAGGCCTTTGTCGAAGCGCTGCTGGCGTCGTCGGTGGACGCCGAGGCGATCTGTCTGTTCGACACCGATCGCAACGGAACGCTGGACGCCCGGGACATTCACCAGTTCGTCGTTGACAATCTGGGCGCCTGAAACAGCGACGATATCCACGTCGGCTACCCGAACAGCTCCCCAATCGGCCGCGCCTCTTCATCCTTCACGATGCGGAACGGTCGCTTGTCCGGCGAGTAGTTCGTCTGTTTGTAATCCACGCCGAGCGCCTTGCAGAGTGTCGCGTGCAGGTCGCCGACGCGGACGGCTCGTTCCTTTACGGCGCGTCCCTGATCGCTGGCGCCGATGAGGCGGCCGCTGACGAGACCACCGCCGCCGATGGCGACGCTCCAGACCTGCGGAAAGTGATCGCGCCCCTGGTTCGCGTTGATGCGCGGCGTGCGGCCGAACTCGCTGGCGATGATCACCACCGTTCGATCGTAGAGGTCCTTCCTGATCAGATCAGAAATGAGCGCCGTCGCGCCCTGGTCGAGTTCCGCGCTTTTGGCGGCCACGGCCTCGAAGTTGTTCGCATGCGTGTCCCAGCCGCCAAGCGACACTTCCACGAATCGAACGCCGGCCTGCACGAGCCGTCGCGCCTGAAGGCAGCCCTGACCGAACGCGGACTCGGCGCCGTAGGCCTCGCGCACGGCGGTCGACTCTTCATCCAGGTTGAACACGCGCGCCGTCTTCGGCCGCATCATCAACAGGGCCGCGTTGTAGTGTTCGGCGAAGGCCTTCAACGCGTCGTTCTTGCGGTGCTTCGCCTTGAAGCTGCGATCGAGATCGTTCAACAGCTTCAGGCGTCGCTTGAATCGCTCGCGCCCAATCCCCTGCGGCGGCGACAGCGTTGCGTCGCTCTGACGCGCGTTGCCGATGTAATACGGCGCGTACTTCGGCCCCAGGTAGCCCGCGGCCCAGTCGATGCCGATGCTCACATAGGGCGGCAGATTCTCATCTCGCGGGCTTCGACCCTTGTACTTGGCGATGATCGAGCCGATCGTCGAGTGCTGCATGCTCGCCAGAGGCGGGTAGCCTGTGTGCATGACGTAAGTCGCTCGCGAATGATCCGCTTCGCTGCTCGTCATGCTGCGAATCAGCGACAGGTGTTTGAAGCCTTTGGCCAGGCGCGGCAGATGCTCGCTGATCTGAATCCCCTCGGCGCTCGTGTCGATGGCGGCGTAGGGACCACCGTGGTCCGTGCCCGGCGCCGGATCAAACGTGTCCAGATGGCTCATGCCGCCACCCATCCAGAGGACGACGACACTCTCCGCATCCCGGTCCTTCGCCGGCTTCGCGTAGAGCACGCGCGGATCAAGCAGGCCCAGGAAGCCCGCGCCCCCCGCCGCCCCGACAGCGGCGCGCATCCACTGCCGACGCGTCATCGCGCGATAGCTCTCGCAACCCGTGCAGTCAATACGCTTCATTGCCATGTCTCACACTCGTGGTTCGGTCGCCATCCGCTCCCTTGTGGTCGCGGTTCGGACGAATGCCGCGCCTGTCAGCGAATGAACTGGAACTCCCGCGTGTTGAACAGCGCCCACTGGAGATCTTCCCAACCGGCGTCGCCGCGGCTGTCCGTAATGATGTCCATTGCCCATTTCCGCTCGCGCTTGGTCGGCTCGCGCGTCAGGACCTGATAGAAGATGGCGTCGATCAGTTGTCGACCGTTCAGTTTCCTAGACTCCCGCCAACGCCGAATCGGATGGTTGGCGTGCGATCGAACGGCGCCGTTCACGAAGCCGCCATTCATCAGTGACAGCGCCTGCTGGATACTGCCGTCCGCAACTCCCGTCGGAATCGTCTCGCGATCCGAGGCCCCGAAGATCCGCAGAAAACTGCGCGGGCGCGGCGGGTACATTGTCTGTGCCGAAGGTCGATTTCCCCGATATCCCTGGGAGTAGTATCCCGTGGCGACGAGGATCGAATCGTTGACCTGTTCCGCCGACATTCGCCTGAGGCGCATGCCCTCGAACAGGGAGCCCGGCACAATGTCGTCGGCCTCCGTCGGTGTTTCCTTGTTGTGTCGTACAACGCTCGCCCACGTCGCCAGCGAATCGCTGCTCGACTGCTGATAGGTGCGAGAGAGCGCGATCAGCCGCAGCGTGTGCTTCAGATCGTAGCCGCTTTCGATGAAATCAATGGCGAGCCAGTCGAGCAGTTCGGGATGGGACGGCGGATTCAGCGGGCTGAAGTTGTTCGGCGGGTTGACCAGGCCGACGCCCATCATCCGCTCCCACAGGCGATTCACGATCACTCTTGCGAAGTAGGGGTTCTTCCTCGACGTGATCAGTTCCGCCAGCGCGTCGGGCCCAGCCCCCTGTTCCGACGTCGCCCCCGTCAGGAATCGCCCCTGCGCGCGCCGGCGATCGTGCCGAACGCCCAGCGATTCCCCGGAGAAGTCGCGCCGCGTTCCGCGGTAGAAACCGGCCATGCCCTTGAAGTCATTCTGCGTCCAGTAGTCGAAGGGATGATCGTGGCATTGTGCGCACTTGAGGGAGACGCCGAGGAAGGCGTCCGTGACGGAGACCGCGAGAACATCGGCGTCGAGCCGATCCCGCAGCAGAAACCCCGTCGCCAGATTCTGATTGGGATCGCCGTCGGCCGAGACCAGGTTTCGAACCAGTTCGTCGAAGGCGACGTTGCGCTCCAAAGCCGAATGCAGATAGTCGCGCAGCGCGTTCGTGGGGGCGCCGGGAATACCGCCGCGCTCCCGGAGCAGATCCCCGAAGACGATCGTCCAGCGATCCGCGTAATATCGCTGGTCGAGCAGCAGATCGACCCACTTCTCCCGTCGCTCGCGCTTGTCCCACGCCATGTAACGCTCGAGATCCTCGAGGGCGGGGGTGATCCCCACGAGATCAAGGCTCGCCCGGCGCGCGAAGGTCCAGTCGTCGCACAGCTCCTTGGGGCGGACTTTCTCCTGCTTGATCCGCGCCAGGATGAATCGATCGATGTCGTTGAAGGGCCGAAACGCCCCGAAGCTCACTTCCGGCGGGAGGGGCTTCTCCGCCGGCAGCGGCGCCAGAATCTCCTTCGGACCCGCGGGACGCGTGCTTTTGAAGCTGGGAAACTGGGCGAAGGCCGTGGAGGCGCAGGCGATCACAAAGGCCGTCGACAACGCCGACAGCCGCAGGAAACGACCCTGAGCGAGATCCGCAGTGACTTCCATAAGCGCCCCATGCCGGATACATCCTTAACGCTCATATTCTATGCGGGATTGCAGAGTCATCCCAGGAATTTCCGACAAACGCGCCTCATCCGGCCTGCGCCCTCCCTGACCAATGGAATCGCTCCCCTCAACGGCGGAAATACGCCTCCGACTCACCTCAATCCGGGCGAGGACCGCGCGACAGATTTTCACGGGCGCGGCGATTGTCTTCACGCACACCCAACCGGATCAATCCCGCCACACACTTCGCCAACGGGCGGGCGCACCGTCGATGTCGAGGATTCCGCATCCCGGCGCGCAGCGCGAACTCGAGGGCGCCACGCTGCCAAAGACATGACACTCGCTATCGCCGCAATACCGGATATCTCTATTCGGACATGTTCGCACACTTCAGATCATCGCGGGAGCGCCGGCACAAGAGCTCTCCGTCGATCTTCCGGGCGGGCCGAACCATGACAAAGCTGTCATGTGGATTCGGGGGGGCGTGCCTGCACGCACACAGCGACGTGTACCCTCGCACGGTCATTTGTGCGACCGCACACAACGCCACGCCGATGGCGCCGCAGCGTGTAACAAGCTCGTGCAACATTTGCACATCGGACCAAAAACGAAACACACATCGCGCCTAATGCCCGCAAGGCGTCGTGGCTTCGGCAATGTGTCCTGGCCGCGGCCGCCTCAGGCTAATTTCGACTGGAGACAGAAGTGATGCACGCGATGACAAGTTCCACCCGACCCGCGAAACACCTACTGACGCGACTCAGCTCGAACGCTCGCCGCCTCGCAACAATCGCCTCGTTGGCGATCGCATTTGCATCGACGGCCGCGTTCGCGCAGACCGGCTACACGATCACGGGCGGCATGTCGAACTTCGACTGCGGTAATCACTGCGACGAACCCTGCGACGAATTCGAGGTCGAGATTGAGGGCATCCATCCCGAGGACGTCGTTCACACCTACCACAACAGCAACTATGGCGCCCCGACTGTGACGCTGTCACCCGACGGCGGATCGACGATCGTCGACTATCGCAATCCGCAGCACATGACCGCCGTGGGCGCGATCGAGCACTTCGGCGTCACGCTGCGACAGCTGTCGTCGGCAAATGCCATTTATGTCCGCTGGATGGTCAATGGTCAGACCGCCACGGTCAACGGACAGGTCCCGATCCAGGGCGGCGGTTCGGCGCCTGCCACGCAGCCGATGCTGCCATCCATCTCGACGGACATGACGATCGGCGGCGGCGGTGGCGACGGCATTGCATGCTCCGTCACCAACAACGATCCTCTCCAGTGGATATGGATCCAGCGCCGCGCCCAGGTCACACAGGGAACTGTCACGCTTGAGGAACTGATGCCCAACGATCCCGTCGTGACAACGACGGTCCAGCTCGACGCCGCGCCGATCCTGCTCGCGCCGGGGCAGACGCTGACAGTCGTCAACGATCTCGTGGAGGTGGAAGACAACCAGAGCGTGGTCTTCGCCGCCGAGTATTACCAGGACCTCCGCCAGGTGGGGCCCTTCAACAACTCGCACGCGCTGGGGCCGCAGCTTGGCAACGTTATGACGGCGAGCATCGCCAGCCCGGACAGCGGCTGCGGCGTCTCAAGCCCGATCATTCTCGAACAGCCGCTCAGCGCCACGGCGGACCAGGGATTCAGTGTCGACCTGCGCGTCAACGCCGACGGAAACGACCTGACACTCTCCTACCAATGGCTGAAGGAAGGCCAGCCCCTCGTCGAAGGCGGCGGTGGTGGCATGTTCCACGGCGTGACAAGTGACGAGCTCTCCATCGACGAACTCAATCCCGACACGGAGGGCTTCTACGCGGTGCGCGTTTCAAACACGTGTGGAACCATCGTCTCTGACTCCGCCCTTGTTTTCCTCACCGGCCACAACGATGCGCCGCCGCGCCCCTGCGAAATCGTGAGTGTCGGGGCGCCGGCGAGCGAAACAGACTGCTACAACGGATATGGGTACTTCAGCCTGACCGCCAGCAGTTCGACGCCGATGAGCTACCAATGGCAGATCCAGGCGGACTCGGAAACATGGCTGCCCCTGGGCCTCGACTACGTCGACCTGCCCTGTGGGGGCGCCGCGCTGGCCGACACGGCCGACTCCGCCGATTCCTACATCGAAGTGATTCCCTGCGATGGTGTCGACATCTACAACGTCCGCTGCCTCGTTACGAATGATTGCGGCGACGTTCCCTCGGCGACGACGCAGCTCCTGTTCTATTCGGGTTTGCCAGGTGATGTGAATCACGACGACGCCGTCAACGGAGACGACATACAGACGTTCGTCGGTCTGCTCCTGAGCGCCAACGCGACCGGCGCGGACCTCTGCGCCGCCGACCTCGATATGGATCTCGCGGTGACGAGCGATGATGTCGCCTACCTCGTCGACGAGCTTCTCAACCAGTGATAGGGAACTGACGTCCGGAAATCTCAGGGCGGATGGCCGATCAGGGCCATCCGCCCCATCACCGCCGCCCGGTCCGCTTCATTCGCCATCTCGTATCCACACCCGCCGCAAAATTAGTCCATTCGACAGTAGCCGGAACGGCGATCTCCCACGTCATCAATGTGGAGACGCGACAGCGCCCACGCGCCGGTCGGTTCGCCACGACGGGTCGTTTCGGCGATTCGCGTCTCAGCGCCCGGCGCGTCGCCGGGCGTTTCGCCACCTACGTCGGGGGATATGGCGACGCCGGTCAGGGCCTTCGGGCCAAACCAACGGCGAATCGCCCATCACACGATCACAAAGAGCGGCGGACAGCCGGACCGAGCGTTCGGCGGGTTGTCCCGGAAATCGACAGAGAAGGAACACGCATGAAATCCCACCCAATCAACATCGTCATTGTCATCGCCGCGCTGTTCGCCAGCAGCGCGATTCACGCCTCCATGATTGCCGGCTACGACATCCCCCAGGTGGGATCCGGCTACGCGACGCTGCCGCCGGTCAGCGGCGGCGCCCCCGAAGTCAGCGCGACGAACATGACGGCGACGATCCCCGCGCTCACGCCTCAGACGATCTCGAATCACTATCGGTTCACGGGCTGGCTTTCGAGCGTCAACACGTCGCGCTACATCCGCACGATGCTGACGGTCGCGCCGGGATACACGCTCTCCCTGAGCGATGTGTCCTACTCCGTTGAAGATCTGCCGCATTCGGCCACGCTGTCGACGTTCCATGTCCGCACCAGCCTCGACGGATTCGCCTCGGACGTTGACGCCTTCACGCTGTCCGTCCCGGGCGCCGTGACGGATCGCGTCACGGACCTCAGCGGACTGGGGTCCATCACGGGCGCGATCGAGTTTCGCTTCTACGCGACGACAACGAGCCCCGCCATGACGATGGGCTTTTCCAACCACCTGCCCGGGGGCAGCGGCGCAGGGCTGCCGGATGTCGGTCAGAACATTCGATTCAACGGCGATGTCATCGCCATCCCGGAACCCGGAGCGCTGACGCTGCTGGGACTTGGCGCCACGATCGTGGCGGCACGACGACGCCGCAGCGTTCGCTGATCGCATGAACAATCATTGATCGCGCGAGCGCCGGCGCCCATCAGAGCCGCCGTGTCCTCACGGCGAAGTACTGCTCACGGACACTGGTTGATTCGCCACGCTGAGGACAGCGAGGCTCTGAATCGCGCATTCACTTTGCTCGCCACGCTGGGGACAGCGAGGCTCTGAATGGCGCGTTCACTTCGCGACGCGGCGCCGGCGTCGGGCGCCGATCGATGCGGCAGCGAGCGCGAGCAGGAGCGCCGTTGTTGGTTCCGGGACGAGCGGTTCGAGACGGAAGTTGGCGAAGCCGGACGCGTCGAGATTGCCGACATTCGATTCGGCGATGTTGGTGCAATCCAGGACGAGTTGGAGGCGATAGAGGGCGCCCGCGTACAGGATGGCTTCTCCGCCAACATCGAGCGTGCCGGTCGAAGGCTCGTTGTACAAGACGCCGCCCTCAAGTCGTTCGTGGAACGCGTCTCTGGACGTTCCAAAGTCGCGGATGGCCATGCCGAACAGGACGCCGATTTCCTGATTCGTCGTATGCGAGTACGAAATCGAACCCTCGATCGTCGCCCGCAGATCTTCTGTCGGTTCGATGAAGACCTGCACGCGCGTCACGGTGCTGACATTGAGCGAGCGGATCGCGTGCGAGAGGTCGGTGTCGAATTCTCCGGTTCCGGCGGTTTCGTTCCATTGAAAGGCATAAGTTGATTCGACGATGTTCATGCCGATCTGGGCAAGGCTGTCGTGATTCAGTGGATTGGAAACGATCGAGACGGTTTCAAAGTCAATTTCCGAGTGTGTTGAGACGCCGTCGTCGATCTGAAGCATCGACACGACAAACCCCGCGCTGACGACCTGAGGCGCCGACAGCGCAATAAGTCCAATGATGATGAATGCGATTCGGGTCATGGGTCGAAGTGTCTCTCGTGGGGATTACTGGCGCCCGCCGGCCTGACACCCCGATTTTACGGGCCGCAATTGGCGAATTCAAGCGAACGCGGCGGCGCAACGGAGCACATTTCCCGAAAGTCGGCGCTTTCGGTTGCAAATCGGGCGTCGATGGCATCGTGTCCTAGAAGTCGCCTGGTGACTCCGCCGCCCCGTCGGGGCGGGCTTCTACAAGAAGCAACGCTGACCACGGGTTGCGTTACGACCGCTTCGCGGTCTTCGCTTCACCCGTGGCTACGCGCCGGCGCTCCTTCGGAGCGGGGTCCGCAGGCGGCTCTGTGGGGCGCCATCGTGAACAACGCTGTCTGGCGGCGCCAGTCGGAGCCGCCGTGTCCCTACGGCGAAGTACCGCCCACGGGCGCTGGACGATTCGCCACGCTGAGGACAGCGAGGCTCTGATTGGCGCGTTCACTCCGCGACGCCTCACACACGCGCCACGCCGGCGGCGCCAGTCAGAGCCGCCGTGTCC
>DAOPJV010000005.1:0-148782 GCA_035399845.1 Phycisphaerae bacterium
ATTGGATTCCGAAACCAGATCGTAACATCTGGCGAGGAGACAGCCTTTCATCGAACTAAATTGTCTCGCTCCTTCAGAGCGAATTCCGCCCTGCAAACACGGATGTCTTCTCACAATTGGTTCGCTCGCGCCAATCCGTCGAGATCCCGGAAAGCCTCGGGCAAGCCACCAGTGGCGCACGTGCGCTTAGAGTGCTATCGATGTCAATTCGGTCGGCGCCGGTCGAAGCGAGTAGGGTGGGCGCCTCCCGCGAGTCGTCATGTCATCGTGAGGACCGCTGGAGGTTCCGAATCCGGTGAAGCGCCGTGCGGCGTCGGTTGCATTGCGGGAGGCGCCCACCCTACGCTCTGCGGGAGGGGCCCACCCTATCCTTCTCAATCGTGTGAACGCGATCGATACAACCCGAACTCGGCGATGGCGGGGCGGCCCAGCGCCGAGGTGATTGTCAGACGCAGGCGTTGGGCGCGCATGGGTGGGATGCGCAGCAGGCGCTGGTAGCCGATTGTCGTTCCTTCCGCGACCCGTTTCCACGCGCCGTCGCGTTCCTCGACATCCACGTGAAACCCGCTGACGCGCTGACCACTCCGAATGTCCTCTCGGATCGCGATCAAATCGAATGACCGATCGGCCAGCAGGTCGATCACGATCGACGCCGGACCGGACGCCATCTGTGGCGTCCAGGCCGTTTTCAAGTCGCCATCGACGATCGCGGACCGTCGGTCCTGCGCGGCGTCCAATTCGTCAGGGCCGGGAACGACATGCTTTCCCAGCGCCAGGTTGTCCCGAAACGTCGCTTCGATGGCGTCGCGAAACTCCGCCAGGCGGCGCGCGTCGTTTTCATGAATCAATCCCCGGCGATCGGGCGGTACATTCAGCAGCAGCACGCCATTGCGTCCGACGGACTTGTCGTAAATGTCGAGGAGCTCGCTAAGAGATTTCACCTTGTCATCTTCGGCGGCGTGATAGAACCAGCCAGGCCGTATCGAAACGTCGCACTCCGCCGGCGTCCAGTAGGCGCCATCGGCGTGGCCATGCGTCAGTTCGCGGTAGTTCGGTCCGCCCGGGCGAAACTCGTTGCGACGCAGTGTCGACCAGTTGGTCTCGTCGGCGAATCCGTTTTCGTTGCCGACCCAGCGAACATCGGGACCGGCGTCGGAGAATATGACGGCGTCGGGCTGCAGCCTTCTGACCACCTCGATGTAACGGGGCCAGTCATAGACCTGTTTCCTGCCATTGGGCCCTTCGCCGCAGGCGCCGTCGAACCAGACTTCGTGAATGGGACCGTAGTTGGTCAGCAGCTCTGTCAGTTGATTGACATAGTAGTCGTTGTAGGCGTCCGTGCCGTAACTCGGCTCGTGACGATCCCACGGCGAAAGGTAAATGCCGAACCTGAGCCCCAGTTCCCGGCAGGCTTCGGAGACCTCGCGGACCAGGTCGCCGTGGCCGTCGCGCCAGGGGCTGTGCTTCACGGAGTGCTCGGTATATCGACTCGGCCAGAGGCAGAATCCGTCATGGTGCCTGGCGCTGAGGATGACCTGGTTCATGCCGGCCCGCCCAAGCGTCGAGATCCACTGCCGCGCGTCGAGTTCCGTTGGATTGAAGAGCGCGGGGCTTTCGGTCCCGTCACCCCATTCCCGATCCGTGAACGTGTTGATCCCGAAATGCACGAACGCCTGCAGTTCAACTTGTTGCCAGGCCAGTTGGCGCGGTGTGGGTCGCGGGCGCAACGCGTTTGGGTCGCACGTCAGCGACGTCGTCGGAAGTCGCTGTTTCTCGACGCCGGGGCCCTCGTACAGAACGTCCAGACCCAGGTCGCCCGTCCGATTGAAGTAACAGACTGTGATCGGATGCGGGCCGGCGGCCAGCGCGACGAATCCACTCGCTTCCCGCATCCCGTGGAGCCCGTCGTTGTCGACAACCAGGTCGCCGTCGATGTAAAGCCGGCTCCCGTCGTCGGACGCGACAAAGAACCGATACACGCCATCACGTGGGATTGTGACAGCGCCCGTAAAGCGGATCGCAATCGCCTCGGGCCGATCGCGAACGGATAGGTCGATGCCCGCCACGTGTCCGACTTTCATCGGCGTGAGCGCGTCGAAACTCGGCATGGCGTCCCAGGCGCCTTCGTAGACCTCGTATTGAAGTCCCGGAGTTTGCTCGTTGAGATCTGCGGCGGGCCGTGGCGTCACCCGCTCGAAGGTTTCGGCGGCCGTCTTGCTGACCGGGCGCTCGCCCCGGAACACGCGCGCTCGAACAGTCGCCGTCCGGTCAAGTTGAATCGGTCCGTCAACCCGCGGCGATTCGCTCGTCGGTATCGTGTCGTCCAGCGTGTAGCGAATCTGAACGCCGACTCGATCCGAGTGGATCCGCACTTCAGTGGAATCCGTGAAAATCGGCGCCGCCGCTGTGATGACCGGCGGATGGTTGATATCCGGCGGACCTTTCACGTCGAGGACGATGACGGAGTCGATGGTGTCCGGGGCTTTGCCTGGCAGGCCGATGATGATGGAGTCCTCGCTGCGGCTGAGTTCGAGTGGGGCGCCGGAGTTGTCGGCCAGCAGGTTGGCGCGAATCGGTTCGTTATAGATGCCCGGAACCACCAGGCGACGATCCGCCGGCCAGTCGAATACGTGGAGGTAGAGCCGCGTGGTTCCGTCATCGAGCGATCGTTGCGTGCAACGGCCCCACGGCAGAGATCGAAACGGGCTCGCCGATGTGCCGTGGATCGAATCACTGTTGACTTTCATCCAGCGCCCGATCCCGCGCAGTCGATCGACGCAGGGTTGCGGAAACGCACCGTCGGCTGTGGGTCCCACGTTTAATAGGAAGTTGCCGCCTTTCGACACGACATCGACCAGCGTGTGGATCAGGTCCGCCGTGGATTTCCAATGACTGTCACGCTGGTTGAATCCCCAGTGATCATTCATCGTCATGCAGGTTTCCCAGTCCACGCCGGGCAGGCCGGTTGCGGGAATCTCCTGCTCAGGGGTACCAAAGTCGCCTGCAAACCGGGCGTCCGATGTCATCCCGGCCATGCCGGAGCGTCCCTTGTCGACGCGGTTGTTGACGATGACGTTCGGCTGAATGGTGCGAACGAAGTGGTAGAGGTCGAGACCGCGCTCGTGGGACCATGTGGACTCCCATTCGCCGTCGAACCACATGACGCCGATGGGACCGTAGTTTGTCAGCAGCTCGCGCACCTGGCCCCTGAGATACTGCGCGTATCGCTCGAAGTCCGCGTCCGTCGCCGGTCGATCTTCCCAGTCGCGCCGCGGAAGGTAGTCGGGATGGCGCCAGTCCATGATCGAGTGATACCAGCACATGCGAACATCGGCGCGACGACACGCCTCCGACAGTTCCTTCATGACGTCCCGCTGAAACGGCGTCGACATGACGTCGTAGTCGGTCAGCGCCGAGTCGAACAGGCAGAAGCCATCATGATGCTTGGACGTGATCACGATGTAGCGCATGCCGGCGTCTTTCGCGAGTCGCGCCCACGCGTCGGCGTCGAAGCGCTGAGGGTTGAATCTCCCCAGCAGCGTGTCGTATTCGTCGATCGGAATGCGCGCCGATTGACGAATCCACTCGCCGTGGTCGGTCCGATTGCCCCAGTCGCCGGCGGGAATCGAGTAGAGCCCCCAGTGAATGAAGAGACCGAACCGCGCCTCGCGCCACCACTTCAGGCGCGCGTCGTCGTCGAGGGATTGTTCGCCTGTTTGACGTGGCGCATCAGTCGACTGTGAGATGGCGCGGTGGACATTGCCGATTGGCGGCTGCGAGACCTCGGCCTGTGTGGCGCCCGCCGTCAATAGAGTCGAGGACATTCCGAGCGTGCAAACCAGCAATGCGACGCGCGCTGTCGATCCAAAAGTCTGCATGGCGGGTGCTCCTGTCGCCTGCGTGTGGAACCGATTCTAACGTCCTGGCGGGAGGGAAGGCCCCATCGTGGAATGGCCTGGCGAACTGGTCGCCGTTTCGCGCGATCAGACGTCGTCGCCGGACGCTCCAGCCACTCAATCCAACGACGATGATCGACTATCGAAGGCGTCGAAAAACGGGCCCCACGACGGCGCAGGACGCGATTTCTCGGGGGATGACGGGAGAGTGAAGAGAAAGCGGGCGACGCGACTCGAACGCGCAACATTCAGCTTGGAAGGCTGCGAGCCTGACACAGAAGGCATTGGAAACGCGGAGGTTACGGCGGGCCGTTGCGCCACACCAGCAACGTCCACGGCAACCGACGCGGATCTGTGCCGAGTTGCCGATGCGTGGCCGAGTCTATCCGACAACGTACGCGCAGCGATCCTACTGATCGTCAACGGTGAGGTCGGTCCGACACGGTAGGGCGATCGCGGTCGAGCGACAGACGCTTCTGCCATTGGATCGGGCGTGGCCCGCAACCATCGCACCGCCGACCGAAACTCGGGCTCCCCTGTCATTCCTGAATTGCATGTTCGGCCGTGGATGCGGTGGCGCGCATATGTCCGGAATACGCCCTTCAATTGACTCGCGAGATCGTCATACACCTTCCGTTCCCGTGAATCGGAACGTCATTGCGGAGGTATCACCAGTCATGAATGAAAATAGGTGAGAGAAATGTCCACTGGGTGAACTGCAATGCGAATCGCGTAAGCAAATGTGCGTTCGAAGCCTACGTATTGGTGTACCGAAATCGTGCGATATTTACAGGGGGAAATACCGCGAACACAGCTTGATCGCGAGGCGTACCGTGTCTATCTTAAGTGCGGGGTCATGAAAGAGGGTTAGTAGAGAAGCGTGTTCGAAGCCGTTATCACATGGCGGCGCGGCGCTGAAGTCAGCCGTCAGAGTACCTTCGGGCCACTTGCTACTTCGACATCCGAATACGGGCGCACGGGCGATCGAGTGCTTTCGTGATCGGCGTTGCGCCGTTGTCATGCAGAGTCCTCCGTGCTGATACGACGCGCGCGAGGTCAGCGGGGAAGGTGCGCCTTGCGTTTGCGAAGTGAGCTACGGGATTCGGCGACGACGTTGAGTGCCCGAAGCGGTGATCCCAATGATCAGCAAGAGAGCCGAAGCGGGTTCGGGAATGAGCGGTGCAACGTGGAAATCGGCGTACCCGGTCGCATCGAGGTCTCCGATATTGGGCTCGCCGGTGTTCGTATTGTCAAGGACCGCTTGAAGTCGATACAGCGTGCCGGCCTGGAGGATTGCTTCGCCCATGAACGCGAGAGTGCCCGATGCGGGATCGTTCAGGCCGTTGCCGCCCTCACGACGTTCGAAGAAGACGTCATCAGACGTACTGAAGTCACGAATCGCCATGCCAAAAACGACTCGAAAGCCTCGACTGGGCGTATGCGCATAAGTCAACGACCCGGCCACCGTCACGCGGAGGTCTTCTGTCGGCTCTATGAAGACTTGCACGCGCGTCACCGTGCTGATGCTAAGCGAGCGGATCGCATGGGAGAGGTCGGTGTTGAATTCTCCGGTTCCGGCGGTTTCGTTCCATTGAAAGGCATATGTCGACTCGACAATGTTCATGCCGACTTGCGCAAGACTGTCTTGATCTAGGGGATTGCTGATCGTCGTGATGCTGTCAAAGTCAACTACAGCGGAGCCTGCAGACGTGTCGGTGACTGAATCCGTCAGATCGAGCGATGTCGCAACGAAACCGGCGCGAAGTGTGTTTGCTACGAAGAGCAAGAGGAGGATGGACATGACGTAAGGAAATCGATGCATCATCAAGGGCGCTTTCGGAGAGATTTTGAAGTAAGCAATCAACAATTCATCATACCGATTCGATCAGTAGTATTCAAACCCAATGAGGAGTAATAATGAAACGTACTACCCTGCTTAGATTCGCTGTAGTTCTCGGCCTAAGTTTCGGAGGGGAAGTGGCATCGGCTTCAGTATTCCGCGTTGACGCAAATTCAACGGCCGGCACACCAGACGGAGCGAGCTGGATAACGGCCTACGCCAGCCTACAGGAGGCGATCGACCCGAGCATAAACACCTCCCTTGCGGCTGGAGATGAAATCTGGATTGCTCAGGGCACGTATCATCCAGATGATGGCACGTTGGACCGGACAGCGACCTTTCAACTTGTCCATCGTGTAAGTATGCGAGGCGGATTCAAAGGCCTGAGCGATCTGCCAAATGGCGACACGCAGATACTCGATGCGAGCTTAACGATTCTGAGCGGGGACTTGGAGGGGGATGACGAGGATGTTAACGGCGACACGACGGACAATTCTCTCGTGGTCGTAACAGCTGGGCTTGATGCACAGAACATCGTGGACAACCTGACAAGATTGGAATACCTGACCATTGAACGAGGAGATCACACTCAATACGGAGGTTCGGGTTCGGACGGCGACGGTGCCGGTATCGTCATCAGCGAGGGCAGCAATCCGCAGATACTCAACTGTATCATCCGGAACAACAACGTGCCGGAGGATAACCGAGGAGCTGGAGTGTTGATCCTGACACAGGATACTCTCTTGAACGTTAGGGTCGAAGGCTGTTCGATAGAAAACAACAATGCTCGTGTAGGTGCAGGAATCTGCGTCGTCGGGTCTTTTGTTGATGCGGTTGATACGACGATCAAGGAGAACCACCTCAACGCCCAAACAACCAGCCCAGTCTTTCCAGTGGAGGGCGCTGGATTTTACTTGGACAGCGAGTCGATCGGTACATTCACTCAATGCACAATACGGGAAAACACCTGGGTCGCTGACGACGACCTTCAGATGGAGTCGCCGGCGTATGGCGCGGGCGGTTCTTCCCACGGCCAACTGACAATGAGACATTGCGAGATCATCGCCAACACGCTGACGGGCCTAAACGCACAACCCAATGGCGGCGGAGTGTACCTCGGAGCGCCCGCTGAATTGATCGACTGCACCTTTGATAGCAACATCGCCTGGGGCAAGTTTTTCGCATACGGCGCAGGGCTTGCCCTGGATCAGGCTGCAAGCGGTACCGAGATTGTGAATTGTCAATTTGAATTGAATCTAGGAGGCACAGTTGCACCTAATGCAACCACAGGCTACGGCGGTGGGATTTACATTGGTGGAAGTGCAGATATGGTCAATTCACTCATCGCCGAGAACTTCGTCAATGGAAAAGGCGGTGGAATTTACGATGCGGCGGGAACGAGTCGATTCGTCAACTGTACCATTGCGGAGAACGAGGCACGAATCGACCAAGGGGGCGGTTGGTTCATTGCGACAACAGCGACGTAGGCCCCTGTTGCTGTCAATTGCATCATCTTTGGGAATGTGGATACCGATGTGAATGGCAGTCCGCAACCATTCGGCGTCGTCCAGGACTTCCAGGTCAACTCGTCCGACTCCACGCATCCACCTGCGATCACTTTCTCGTGTATCGAAGACGACACGGCCGGGGATGCGTCTGTGCCATTCAACGCGGGGGGGACGAACATAGACCTCGATCCCGGATTCGTGACGACGATCAACGGTCCCTACCGTTTGGGTACAGGTTCCCCCTGTATCGACATGGGCACAAACACGCCGCCGCCGAGCGGTATCTACCCAGCAGACGAATTCGATGTCGATGAGGACCTCGATGATGATGAGGAGACTCCCGAAATCGATCTCATGGACCGAATCGTCTATGGCGGGACCTTCGACCTCTCGACGTTTGAGTGCATCGTCGACATGGGTGTGAGCGAACGGCTTATCGAGTGCGACACCGAGAACTTTGGCGATCTCAATGGCGACGATCTGAAGGACGGACTTGACATTCAGCCGTTCGTCGATTGTCTCCTCGCCGACCCGGAGGATGAGACCTGCAACTGCCGCCGTGGTGACTTCCGAGATGCCGACGGAGTCAATGTTGCCGATGTACCCTTATTCGTTGCTTGCGTCTTGTCGGCGGGCGCCGATTGTGACGTTGAGCATTGCCCGGCATTCCCGGGTGGGCCGATTACCACGCCCCCTGATTGCAACGAGAACGGCGTGCCGGATGACGTGGACATCACCTATTGTGGGAGCGATGCTAGCCTTTGTGACTGCAACGGCAATGGAATCCCTGATGGATGCGACATCGCAAATGAGATAAGCGATGACGCGAACGAGAACAGCATTCCCGACGAGTGTGAACCGGATTGCAACGAAAACGATGTCCCCGACGATCTCGACATCGCGAACGCAACCAGCAACGACTGTGATGAGAACGGCGTCCCTGACGAGTGCGACCAGGACTGCGACGGCGACAACATCCCCGACGCTTGCGAAACCCTGATCGACTGCAACGAAAACGGGATCTTCGACGCCTGCGAGCCGGATTGCGACAATGACGGCGTGCCAGACGCCTGTGAGCTCAGCGGCAACGACTGTAACGGCAACAACTTCCCTGATGACTGTGAAGTCAATTTCGATCCCCCGTGGAATTTGCCGGATTGCAACAACAACGACGTTCCGGATGAGTGCGAACTCAGCGGAAACGATTGCAACGAGAACGGGATACTCGACGAGTGCGACATCGCCAACGAGGTCAGCGATGACGAGAACGAGAACGGTATCCCCGACGAGTGCGAGTCGGAAGGCATGATGGGCGGTGGCGGAAGTGCTGGCATGATGATGTCAGGCGGCTCGTCATTCTCCACGACGGAATTGACCGAAAGCGAGGCGTGGCGGGCGTATCTTGATTGGTGCGCGGCCACGGACTTCAGTAGCATGAACAATGCGGAGGTCTTTTCGGCGCTGTTGGTGAAGCGGCAAGAGCTGGGATTGCCTGCAGGGCGGATGCTGCCTGAATAGGTAATTATCAAGTACGCTGTTCATGAGGCACGGGCGTCGTTGGCGGCGCCCGTGCTTTTCTATTCTGACGGCGTTTCCAACGACAGCCGACTAAGATCCGCACGGGCGATTCGGGAGTTTGAACAATCTCGAGCGAAGGAGTCTTTGGCCCGCTTTGATCGGTTGCCCGCGCAGCCCTGCACTGAAACCTCCATTTGGCGCGTGGCGGCGTTGATCCTCCGGACCAGCCTCGTAAGTCCTTGGAAATGCGGCGCATGGGAATCCGGCTGGCGGTGAGCCCGTCACACAGTTATTCACACAGCGTGTATGGGATACAGCGAGGTCTGTTTCGTGGCGCGCCGGCGATGAGATCAGCTCCGTCGCCAGGGCCGAAGCGCAACGGGGCTGGGCTCCAGATTGAAGGGACGATCGTATGGCGTACAACAGTCTCGCCCACGAACGTCGTAGGTGCGTTGGTCAGAATCGCAGCGGTCGGGCTTGCCGCGCATGGGCGGTCTGGGGTGACTCGCGCCAGCTCTGCCGGTCACACGGGGGCGTTAGCCCGACGGCGGGCAAGCCTGAAAAGACGCGCTACGAGCCGTGCACTTGCGAGGCCTACCCCTTCCCGCACCGGCCCGGCGGGCGACTTTGTTGTTGGCCTCATGAGCCGGAAATGGCCTGGCGCCCGATCGAGGAACGCCAGCCCCAGCGAGGATCGGGCGATCCGTGGCCGGCTCGGATTGAGCTCGTGGAGCCTGGGTATTGAATTCCCCGGGGCCGCCGAAGTCGTGAGTGCAAAGGTGTCAGCTGAGGATGCCGGCGATGGGACTTCGGATGCACGTCGGCGCCGGAACTTTGAAATGCACGGCACGATGGCATAAATTGATCTCCACGGAATGAGCCTCGGGGAGCGTCCCGGGGCGCCGGAGTGGCCGAACCTTGCATTTATCCGAAGCCGACACCCACGCGAAGTTCGTCAACCCTGCGATTTACGCGCGCGGCTGGACGGAAGACCACATCAAGCGCGAGGAAACCACCGGGGCGGTCGATCTCGTCGCCGGCAAGGCCCGGCGTCGTTCGAAAGGCCGAACCGATCTCACGCTCCGCATCATCGTGACCGCCGAAATGCAGCCCGTCGCGGTCGCCGTGATCGAAGTGAAAAAGAACTCACTCCCGCCGGGGCATGGGCTGACTCAGGCAAAGGGCTACGCCAAGGCCGCGCGGCTCAACGTACCCTTCGTGTTCTCGACCAACGGCCACCAGTTCGTCGAATTCGATCGCACCACCGGCCAAACGACGATGCCGCGTCCGATGTCGGCATTCCCGTCTCCGGCCGACCTTCGCACCCGCTACGAAGCCGCCATGGGCTTCTCGCTGGATGCCGAGGTGGCCAAGCCGCTCCTTCGGCCCTACAAGGGCGGCGAAGGAGCACGCCGCTATTACCAGGATGCGGCGATTCGTGCCGTCTTCGAGAAGATCGCGAAAGACAAGGCGGCCGGGCGGCCGGCGCGCGCTTTGCTGTCGCTGGCGACTGGGGCGGGGAAGACCTTCATTGCCGCGAACCTGCTTCGCCGCATCGATGACGCCGGGCAGCTTACGCGGGCGCTGTTCCTATGCGATCGCGACGAACTGCGCCGCAACGCGATGGGGGAACTCACCAATTACTTTGGCGATGCCGCCCGCGATGTCTATCGCGATTCCGAGGGCCGCAATCACGCCCGAAACGCGACGGTCCAGGTTGCAACCTATCAAACGCTTGGTATCGACAAGGAAGACGGCGACGAGTCGTTCCTGTCGGAGTTCTATCCGCACGATCACTTCTCCCACATCGTCATCGACGAGTGCCATCGCTCGGCATGGGGCAAGTGGTCCAAGGTGCTGAAGATGAATCCCAACGCGGTCCAGATCGGCCTGACGGCGACGCCGCGACAATTAACAACGACCGAGGACACGGAAGAAGCGCGACGGGAACGCCAGATTACAAGTGACAACCTCGCCTACTTCGGCGAGCCGGTCTACGAATACGAAATCGCGCAGGCGATGGAGGATGGCTACCTCGCCGCGATGGACATCAAGCTCGCGCTGGTCGATCTCGACGCGCGCGGCCTGACTGTCGCCGAGATCGTCCAGCACAACCCGACGGACGCCAACACCGGCAAGCCCCTGACAGCGCAGGAAATCGCCGACCGCTACGACGCCAACAAGTTTGAGAAGCAGATCGTCCTGCCGGATCGAATCAAGGCGATGTGCCGCGACCTGTTCGATCAGATGCTCGCGAACAAAATCCATCGCGGCCAGGACGGAAAGTCACTCGGCCCGCGCCAGAAGACGATCATCTTCTGCGCCGGCGATCGCCATTGCGATCTGGTGGCCAATGAGATGAACAATCTCTACGCCGCCTGGTGCGCCGCCAAAGGGGAGGAGCGCTTCGACCCCTATGCCTTCAAGTGCACATCCGAATCGCAGGGCAACAAGCTGATTGCCGATTTTCGCGGTTCGGCCCGGACGCACTTCGTCGCCACGACCGTCGATCTGTTGACGACGGGCGTCGATGTCAAACCGGTGCGAAACGTGGTCTTCTTCCGCTACGTCGGCGGCGCCATCAGCTTCTACCAGATGCTCGGCCGCGGCACGCGGATCAACGAACCGACCGGCAAACTCGTCTTCACGATTTATGACTACACCGGCGCTTCGCGCCTGTTGGGCGAGTCGTTCACGACAAGGCCGCCGAGCGGCGGCGCGTCGGGCGCAGACGGCGGCGATGGTGATGACGATCCGCCCCCGCCGACGCCGACGGCGCCGACCGTCTGGGTGGGGGGCTTTGCGCCGGTCGTGAATGATCTCGGCCGCTTCGTCGGCACGATGGTGGATGGTCGGCTGGGCATGGTGCCGCTGGCGGTTTTCAAACGGAACATGGCGGCGGCGCTGGTGGCCGAAGCGCCGACGTTGCAGGACTTCCGCAATCGGTGGATCGATCCGCCGACGCGCCGTGAAATGCTTGACAGTCTGGTGACGGCCGGATATCCACCGCAGGTCGTGCGGCTGATCGACGACATGAATGATTACGACCTGTACGACGTGATTGCGGGCGTGGGCTACGGGCTCGATCCGAAGACAAAGGAGGATCGGGCGCTGGCCTTCCGCTACAAGCAGAACGACTGGCTGAATCGCCTGCCGGCGCGGACGCGGGCGGCGGTGCTGGCGGTGGCCGATCAGTTCAGGCTGGGCGGCACGGATGACCTGGAGAACCGCCACATCTTCGACACGCCGGAGGTGCAACAGGCGGGCGGCATGGCGGCGCTGCGCGAAGGCGGCGACCCCGCCGAGATTATTCGCGAAACGAAGGAGAGGATTTTTGCGGCATGAAAAGCGCGGCATCATCGGAAGGGCCAATCGAACTTGAACGACGCGAAGAGCCGCCTCGGGAAGATGTATGGCCGTTGCTCGTGCCGCTGGGCAAAGTGTGCGCCATTAATCCGCGCCGGGAGCCCGGCCTCGACCGCGCCGATGATGCGCCGACGTCGTTCGTCCCAATGTCCGCCGTCGATGACCGGTCCGGCACGATCCGCAACTTGCACGACCGGCCGTTCTGCGAGGTACGCAAGGGCTATACCTATTTCGAGGACGGTGACGTGATCTTCGCCAAAATCACGCCTTGCATGCAGAATGGCAAGCAGGCTGTGTGCGAAGGACTACGCGGAGGGTTTGGCTTCGGCTCGACGGAATTCCACGTTATCCGCCCCGGCCCAGCCGTCGCGGCGAAATGGGTGCATTATTTCGTTCGCCGCCCCGACATTCTCGATCGGGCGGTGCATGCGTTCACCGGATCCGCTGGCCAGCAGCGATTGCCCGAGTCTTTCTTACAAGAACTCAAGATCCCCCTTCCACCGCTGGTAGTGCAAGAGCGAATCGCGGCCCGGCTGACGGAGCAACTCGCCATCGTCGAGCGTGCCCGCGCGGCCGCCGCCGAACGCCTCGCCGCCGCCGAGGCGCTACCGAGAGCATTCCTGCGAAAAGTCTTTGGCCGGGCTAAGAACAATGGGTGGAATTCACGCAGGATTGGCGAGATCTGCAATCTCCTTCCGTCAAAATCCATTGCCAGCAGCGGCGACGCGGAAGTTCGCGCGATTACGACTGCGTGTCTCACCGAGTTTGGATTCTCACACTCAGGCATCAAGACTGCCAGAATGCATGCAAGCGATGTGGCTGCATGCACCATGCAGCCGGGCGAGGTTCTGATTGCTCGAAGTAACACTCCGGAGCTCGTTGGACGCGCGTCACTCTACCCCGGTGGACCCGAGGCAATTGTCGCGTCCGACCTTACTATCCGGCTTTGGGCGCGCGCTGGTGATGATTCTGTGCTGCCGAGCTATCTCGCAACTTATATGTCGTTCCTTTTTCAAACTGGATATTGGAAAGAGCGAGCGGGTGGCGCGAGCAGGAGCATGAAGAAGATTACGCGTACGCAACTCTCGGCTGAAGTCGTGCCACTTCCTCCGATGGAGACCCAGCGTCGTATTGCCGCCGGTCTGGCAGATCGCATCTCCAGTGCCGGGCGACTTGCGAGGGAGCTCCGCGCCGAACTTGCCGCCATCGACGCCCTGCCCGCCGCTCTACTTCGGAGTGCCTTCGGCCATGCCCAACCAAGCGTTTAGCGTTCACACGATCACGGCATTGACCGACGTGATCACCGGCGGCGCGGCCGGGGCAGGCCAGGGGGCAACGACCCCGGGGGTGTACCGATCCGGCTCACGGATACGGCAGTTTTTCGGCGGGCTTAACATTGAGATTTTCATCGGATCGCGCGTGCCAAGCGTGCGGGAAAAGCTGGATGAACTGAATTGGTCCCCCGATGGCCTCGAAACGATCACACGAGTCATAGAGGCTGTCAGCGATCCACGCGAATACGGGAACGCGAAAGACACCTACCAAGAGGTGTTCGAATATCTGAACCAAAAACTCAGGCCCGACGGTTACGAAATTCGGGAGGTCGGCGGCCGCACGCGCCTTTTGCCGCTCGGGTCGACCGCGCCGGTTGCGACGGCGCTCCACGAGACCGCCGACTCGCTGAACTTCGATTCGGTTGTCGCGGATTTTGAGCGCGCCATGAAGGATGCCGAGACCGACCCGGCCGGCGCCATCACTGCCGCCTGCTCGACAGTCGAAAGCGTCTGCAAGTCGCTCCTCGACGAAATGGATGTGGCGTATCCTGCGAAACAGGACATTCAGGGCCTGACCCGCGAAGTCGCCAAACGCCTCGACCTTTCGCCGGGGCAACCGGATTTGCCAAGCGAGAGCGAAGCAGAGATTCGCACGATCCTTCAGGGACTGGCCAATTGCGCGCAAGGCATCGGCGCACTACGCACCAAGGCGGGCGACGCCCACGGCCGCGGCAAGAACGTCATCGCCGCCGACGCCCGAACGGCGCGGCTGGCAATTCACGCGGCGAGCACGATTTCCCTGTTCTATATCGAGACTTGGAAACGGGCATCCGAGGCCGAATAGGGTGCGCCGCCGCAATTCGCCTTTGCTCAGTAATTGCAATCCGAGTTTCAGGCAATAAGCTGTTGGCCCATGGCCGGTTCCAGATCATCGCCGCCGCCTTGGCGGCCGACGCAGCTCCTTCGCGTCGTCAAGTCCTTCGACACGTCGATGGGAACCACCCTGATCAAGACCGACGCCACCTTTGCTTACATCAAGGCGATGGGCAACCGGCAGGGGCCGCACGCACTGGCCGCCGAGTTCGTTGCGTCGTCCCTTGCCCGCTGGTTTGGACTCACTGTGCCGGACTTCGCCATCATGCCGCTCGCGGCCGACGCCGTCTTCGACCTGCCTCGCGGCATCCGAACGCTGCCGGGGCCGGCCTTCGTGAGCCGTCGCAAGGAAGGCCGGACGTGGGGCGGTTCGATTGCCGAATTGAAAGCGCTGGAGAATGTCGACGATCTGACGCGCCTGATCGTCTTCGACACCTGGGTGCGGAATTGCGATCGGCATCCGCCCGATTTGGAGACGCGCAAACCCAACTATGCGAATGTGCTTCTGGCCGATACGGAAAAGTCGTCGCGGTCGCGGCTGATCGCGCTGGACCACACGCACTGTTTTGACTGCGGCCGTGACTTCTCCGAGCGGCTCAGCGACATCGGCAAGGTCAAGGATGAGCGGACCTACGGATTGTTCCCCGAATTCGCGCCGCTGGTGGATCCGGGGGCCCTGGCGTGGTCGCAGGCGATGCTGCGAGGCCTGCCGGAGGCGCAGGTACGGGCCATCGTCTCGGCGATTCCTGCCGAATGGGACGTTTCGGCCACCGCCGCCGAAGCGCTGAGCACGCTCATTCATGGACGCGCGGCCTTCGTGGCCGATAGAATTGATTCGGGATGGCCGCTTGATGGGTCGTCCGCGGGCGCGTGACCCGCAGATTCCGCCATCCACCCCAGAGAACCCGCCATGACCCGTAAACGAGCCTATTACAGCGTGGTGCAATACGTGCCGGACAGCGGCCGGGCCGAAGCCGCGAATGTCGGCGTCGTGTTGTTCGTTCCTTCGTTGAATTGGATCGAGCTGCGCGCTTCGGAGACCCTGGATCGCGTGCGCAAGTTCTTCGCGCCGGGCAAAGCCCAACTTGCCCGGATCACGATTGCGATCGAGTCGCTCCGACATCGGATCGAACATGCTCGCGATGAGTTTCAATCGGAGGCGGACCTGGCGCAGTTCGTCGCAGCCAAGGCGGATGCCGTGCGCCTGACGCCTCCTCGTGTCGCGATGGTCGACGAACCGCATAACGAACTGAACGAGCTGTATGCCGAACTGGTCGGTGATTCGGCTGATACGCGCCCTTCGGTCGCCCCGAGACTAGCCCTACCCCCGACCGTCGCCCGTACGTTTGGTGAACTTCAGGCCCAACGACGAGTCTGGCGCCCCGGAAAGATCATCCTGCCTGAAACGAACAAGCCGTTTGACGTGCCGTATGCATTCAAGAACGGACGAGTCAACTACATCAGCCCGGAGTCACTTGCTACTACCAAACGTCTGGATCAGCGGATGGAATCGCTCGGATTCAAGGGGCGCCTGATCTACAAACACCCAATCGACGGCGAGCAGGGCAAGTTGGTCATCCTCTCCGTCGATCCGGCGGCCGATGCTAAAGCCGAGTCGCGTTTCACGAGAACGATGGACGACTTCAATGTGCGATTCGTACCGAATCGCGAAGCGGAATCATTCGCCAGGGAAGTTGAGGAATCGGCCAAGCCCTATTAATCTCGCGCCGTGGCAAAGCGACGAACCAAAAAAACAAACGGAAACGGCAAGAAACTCGGCACTCAGCAGAGCGTCGACCTTGCCATCAAATCCATCTGCGACGTCATGCGGCGCGGCAATGTCGCCAGCGCCCTGCAATATGTCCCCGAACTCACGTGGATTCTCTTCCTCCGCATTCTCGACGAGACCGAACAGCGTGAGGCGGAAGAGGCCCGCGTTCTTGGCAATGCGTTCGCGCCGTCATTGGCGGCGCCGTTCCGTTGGACCGATTGGGCGCGGCCGATCTCCCACAAGGCGGACAAATCCGAGACGAACAAACGCCGCGAACTGACCGAGGCCGGCAGCGGCAAGCTGCTCGCATTCGTCAACGATGATCTGATCCCGCACCTCAAGAGATTGCGCGAAAGGCCGGACGCATCGCCGCGCCAGATGATCATCGCGGAGATCCTGTCGGGCGTGGACCGCACGAGGATCGACACCGAGACGAACTTGCTCGAAGTGCTCGACAAGGTCCACGACATTTCCCAACGCGATATCGATCCCAAGCACGTCTTCGCGCTCAGCCAGGTATATGAAGGTCTGCTCCTGAAGATGGGCGAAAAGGGGTCGGATGCCGGCCAGTTCTTTACGCCGCGCGAGGTCATTCGCGCGATGGTCAGTGCGATCGCCCCGCAGGTCGGCGAGCGGGTCTATGACCCGTGTTGCGGGACCGGTGGATTCCTTGCGCAGAGCGCCGAGTACATGATCGCGCGAATCAAGGCGGGAGAAGGCCTGCCGAAAGGGATGAGCAAGGCGGCCGCGCTTGACGCGGTGAAGCACGAGACGTTTTACGGCCGCGAGAAGGAAAACCTCATCTATCCGATCGGGTTGGCGAATCTGGTCCTGCACGGCATCGACGACCCGCATATCTGGCACGGCAATGCGCTGACGGGTCACGAGGTGTACGGTGGGCTATTCAAAGGCGCGCCGAGCGCGTTTGACGTGATCCTGACCAATCCGCCATTTGGCGGGAAGGAGAATACGAAGAGCATAGTCGGATTCGATTATCCGACCGGTGCGACGGAAGTGCTCTTTCTGCAATCGATCATTCGTTCGCTCACGCCAAACGGCCGCTGCGGCGTCGTCTTGCCTGAGGGCGTCTTGTTCCGCACTAACGAGGAGGCGTTCACCAAGACCAAGAAGAAGCTGCTGGAGGAGTGCGACCTCTGGTGCATTGTCTCGCTACCGGGCGGCGTCTTTACGGCCGCGGGGGCCGGGGTCAAGACGAACCTGCTCTTCTTTACGCGCGGAAAGCCGACGGAATCGATCTGGTATTACGACCTGTCCGATCGAAAGGTCGGAAAGAAAACGCCGCTGACCATTGACGACTTCAAGGAGTTCTTCGAACTCCTGCCCAAGCTGGCCGACTCTGAAAAGTCGTGGACGATTGATTTCACTGCTCGGCGACGGAAGGCGGCTGAGGAAGCGAAGCCCTTTCGCCAGACCGAATCTGAGAAGAAGGCGGAAGCCTCGACGCTCAAAGCCCGTCTTGCTGCGCTCAAGAAACAGAAGCCGCGTGACAAGGGCGCCGTCGAAGCGCTCGACGCCGAATACAAGGAAACGACCAAGGCGGCCCGGCTGGCGGCGAACAAAGCCCAGGCGATTGAAGACGCCGTCTATGACTTGAAGGCCGTCAACCCCAATAAGATAGCGATCGTTGATACGCGGACGCCGGCGGAAATCATGGACCTCATTGAATTGAAGGGGCAAGAAGTCGCGAAGGCGATTGCCGAATTGCGCGCCATGGGCGATTGAACTGCGAGTCTCGTGGGGCTCGCGACGGGCAAAGAGGTGCGCGTGAGGTACAGGGATTCCATGTGGCGCGATTGTTTGCCGCCACTTCGATTCTCGCCCAATCCACTTTTCGAGTTACGATTGGGCATCTGTGCAAGTCTGTTGTCAGCAGGGACTTTGACAATACTTCTTGACGCGCTACGCGCGCGGGATTCAAGTCGATTCCGAAATCACATTCGGGCCGACTGCCCACGTCAGTTGATCACTTCAGTCTTGGTTGTACTCTTGGCCGGTCCTAAGGTCTGTGCGTAGCTTACTAGAGTAGGTCGCCGCCTGCCGCCCCCGCGCGCGAGCCTGCTGGCGTCTCGGCCTTCAGAATTGGACCTTCGGACGTCTTCGCCTTGCGTTTCCTTGCTATCCGTGCCCGTGCGAGACACATTATGCTCAGATTCGAAGTGCTATCCGCTCCGAATTCTCATAAAGTACTGTCAAATGGCAAGTAGTGGCAAGTCATCCGACGGGGGATCGCACACGACCGCACACGGTCGGGCGAAACGGCGGTTCCTGAGGGCATTGGCCGAGGTAGGGACGATCTCCGGCGCCTGCAATGTTGCGCGAGTCGGCCGGCGGACCGTGTACGATTGGCGCGCGGTCGATCCCGACTTCGAGGCCCAGATTGTCGATGCGAAAGAAACCCTCGCGGACCGGTTGGAGGCGGAGGCGGTGCATCGAGCGACAGTTGGCAAGAACGACGACCTGCTGAAGTTCCTGCTCAAGGGGCTGCGACCGGAGCGATACGGCGCGCGGCCGCCCGCGATCGCGGCGGTGCAGCAGACGAGCGCCGTGATCCTGCAGCCGACCGATCAAAAATCACAAGTGGTATCGACGCCCGTCATAGGTCCCGAACGCCAGGCCGAATTGGACTGGCTACAGCGAATCGCCAGTGGCGAACCGGTTGGGTATCCCGTCAAACATTCGTCGGATGGGCGATGACGACGTCGTACCGCGAGGGCACTGGGCGTCGAATTCTAAAATCCAAGAGGGAACACTTGTTAATCCAGGCGGTCGTTGGGCCCAATATCTCGCCAGCCAAAGCAAAAACGAGACGCGGATCGTCTCACCGTTCTTGTTACGCGCTCCATGCGGAGGCCGTGTCGTGCGATTGACGTTCTTCACGGAATTGCAGAATGAACTCCTGAGTATGCGTGCAAGCGAATCGGGAGAAGGTCTTGCGGGCAAACTCAACCATGAAATCGCAATGATCACCGGAAAGGCTGGCCGTGAGGGTGATTCCGGCTCAATCGCAGTTACACAGAGGATACTCCAAAAGCGCATCGACTTCCTGCGGGATTACGGACACGCGATTTCTCGCGCTGTGTTCCAGATCGCGGAAGCCGAGGGCGTATCGTTGGACAAAGCAGCCTTCGATGAAATTACCGCGCTGATTGATCGACACATTCGTCCGGAAGCGAATCACGTGTTCAGGCAACTATGCGTTCGATACAACTCGATGGGCGACAAGGCGAATCTGGATCGTTGGGAACGCGAACTCGACGAAACGGTCCGTCGAGCGGCGATTTCAAATCCCTACAAGGACTGGAGAGAGGTTTTGCACCGGGAGCGGGCACGGCTCGCACAGCAGGCTCCACGCGGCGGCGGATCTCAAGAGGGCCCCGAGAGTGAGAATGTCGCCTCACTCCAACCAGACGGCCCAGACGATGAGCCGTCCACGCCCACGGAGTTCTCGCCATCCGAGCTCGCTGCACACCTCCGCATGTCACTTCAGACACTCGGCAAGTATGTAGATCTCGCCGGCGTTCCGCGGCGAAGAAAGGGCGGGCGACCTCAGCATCGGTATTCCGCAGACGATGCAAAGAGCGTTGCCAATTCCATCGTTGCCTGCGACAGCGTGTTGCCAAGGCACCGAGACGCCGCATTAGGATTGCTCCGCATGCTTAGGAATAAAGAGCTGACCTAATTCAAAGTAATTCCCATCTTATTCAAAACCGCCGTTTCTTATTCCCAATTCATGGTCATTCCATCCACGCGGACAATCCGCGCGGTATTAGTCAGGTATGGCAAACGACGATTCGGACAAGACGTTCGTGACCATCAAGAAGGCCGCGGTGCAGATCGGCGTACCAGTGGTGTGGCTCGAGCGTGAGGCTCGAGAAGGGCGAATTCCCGTACTTCGTGTCGGCGCGAGGCGGCTTTGTCGCGTGGAGGCCGTCCGAATTGTTCTGGACGAGCGATCTCGCGAGGGCGGTACAGGTGTTGACGATCACAACAGGGGACGTTTGAACACTTGCGATTCGCGGAGAGATCCCACGGACGGATCGTAGTTGTGAGATAGTCATCCACCTGAACCCAGGACGGAAATCGCAGCAATATTGGGCGATGAGCCCTAATCGCTGAAAGCGAAAAGAAAGACGCCGTTGGCGGTCAGGCCAGTACGGCGTCAGGAGCGTAATTCACTATGGAAAATTCTACGGCTCGACGCTTCAAAGTCCAGCTCCAACTCGTGTGCTGGCGGCGCGGTGGGAGGGGGCGGCATGACTGACCCCCTCGATTTGGTGCTCGGACGACTCGAGTATGTGAAGGGCGAGGGCCGGTCATTCACCGCGTGTTGCCCGGCCCATGACGATCAAAGTCCAAGTCTCTCAATCTCAAGAGCGGAAGACGGCACAGTCCTGTTGTGCTGTCACGCCGGATGTACTCAGGCTGCTGTACTCAAGGCACTCGGGATAACGGCGCGCGACCTCTTCCCCGCGGCGACGCGAAGATCGTCACGGAAGACAGCGCAGGGCAAGTTGAAGTCGCGCCCGTTCCGGACAGCCAGAGAGGCCGTCGAGAGTTACTCCAAGACTCTTGGGCCGTATTCCCATCGATTCGACTATTTGGATGGAGACGGTGACATCGTTCAACTTGTGCTGCGCTGGGACGCGTGTCCACATCGCAAGAAAAAGGAAATCCGACCCGTTACCCGATGGCATGACGGGTGGCGAAAGCAATCTCGGCCGCGAAATCGTCCGCTCTACAACCTCTCCGCTATCAAGGACTACGAAGGCGATTTCATCGATGTCCATGAAGGTGAAGGCTGCGCCGATGCGGCGAATCGCTTGAGTGATGGTCGATTCCTGGCTACGACTTGGAGCGGCGGAGCGAAGGCGGTAGCGCGAACAGATTGGGAACCCCTGCGCGGGATGCGCATTCGCGTTTTCCCTGATCATGACGACCCCGGACGCAAGGCTGCGGCAACAATCGTCCGCACGCTCAATGCGATGGGGCATGGAACGCATGCCGTGTTCGCGATACTACCGAATCTCACCGATGGCGCCGATGTTGTCGATTTCATCGAATCCCGTCGAGCGGAGGGTGACGACGATGCGGTGATCGCCGACCTGATCCTGACCGCCCCCACAACGGACGCGATTTCAGAGCACGCCGCCGACGAAGGTGATGAGCGCATCACGTTTGTGCGGATGTCGGACATTCTCCCGGAACCGGTCGTATGGTTGTGGCAGGATCGGATAGCGATGGGCGCGTTGACAATTTTCAGTGGCGATCCTGATGTTGGCAAGACGACTATCGTGTGTGACTTGGCGGCCAGGGTCTCGCGCGGATGTGGCTGGCCAGATGGATCCGCAAACGTTGCCGGCGACGTGGTGATTATCAGCGCAGAGGACTCGGCAAAGTACACCATACGGCCACGCTTGGACTCTGCGGGCGCAGACGTCCGGCGTATTCACTTTGGGGACGACATCGACCTGTCAAATCCGGCCCAGGTTCGCGCGTCGATCCAGCGAGTCTCAGGATGCCGGATGGTCATTCTCGATCCGTTGTCCGCGTTCCTCGGCGCCGTGGATTCCCACAAGGATGCAGGTGTGCGGCGTTCGCTAAAGCCGTTGGCGGCGATAGCGGAAGTTCTGGGTGTGGCCGTTCTCGGCATTATGCACCTTAACAAGAACAGCGACGGCCCCGCCATGACGCGCACAATGGGCAGCATGGCGTTCGTAGCGGCGTCCCGGGCAAGTTACATCTTCGCGAAGGACCCCGACGATTCCCAGGGCAGGCGTCGCCTCATGGGAAGGCTCAAAAATAATCTCTCTCCGATTACGACGGGGTTTGCGTACCGCATTGAGCCAAGCCAGTCAAATTCGGAAATCGGTGTGGTCGCATGGGAACCTGACCCCGTGGATCTAGACGTCGACGCAATTCTTGGGGGGAGACGCAGGCGATCCCAGCGCCGAGAGCAATGCGAACAATGGCTTCGCGAGTGTTTGGAGGAGGGACCGAGGCCGTCAGCCGAGGTCGATGCGGCCGCGAAGGCTGCCGGATACTCGCCCAAGATGATCCAAGTTGCGCGCAAGACCCTCGGGGTGAAGGCCGAGAAGCTCGACTTCGCCGGCGGCTGGACGCTCCGATTCGTAGACGCGGGTTCCTGCGATTCAGACGAAGACATCCACGACCGTGAGTCGGATGTGGGGATGCCTTCGACCGATTCGCCAGAATCGACGGATTGCGAAACCCCGAATTGAGATAGCGCAAGCCGAAGGCATCCGCTCGATGGTGACGGATGCCTTCGGATACAGATATTGCAGGCCGAAGGCGTCCTGGTCAGAGCGTATGCGAAGACAGGGCAAGTGCTCGCGGGAACCGCGATCAGTCACTTCGGATGACGAGAGATAGTTGGCCGCAGACGGAGCGATCAGAATATGACTACAGAACCAACAGGCATCGAGCCCGCAGCCTTGAGCCGGAAGGATGCCGCCAGGTACCTCGGTATTGGCGAACGCACTCTTTGGAGTCTGTCGGCGTCGGGCGAAATTCCGTGCTGCAAGATTCGCGCGAGAGTCGTGTATCGTCGATGTGACCTGGACGAGTATCTCAGGAAGCTTGCTAAGTAGAATATGCGCTAGTAAGATAATATCATCAGAGCAGGTTGTCGGCAGGAGAATCGACCCATGCAGGACTGGAATGAAGTGCTACGCAAGGCGTGCGAGCGGGACAAGCGGACGACGTATGCGATCGCGAGGGACTCGGGATTGGCTGTGGCGCCGCTGTCGAGATTCATCGCCGGTACGCAGACCATCACGTTGACGAGCGCGATGAAACTGGCGGACACGCTGGGGTATCGACTGACGAAGGGCAAGTGACATGGCCAAACGACGCAAAGCCAAACGTGGCAACGGTACGGGCTCGGTCTACAAGCGGGCGCCCAACGGCGCGTATATCGCGAGTTGGACGACCCATGACGGCAAGCGGAAAGAGCGATCAACGAAAACGACTGACCTTGCCGTCGCCGAGCGTATCCTCGCGTCCTACGTCAACGATGAAGCGATGCGGGCGCGGGGGCTGTACGACGCTACCGCCGAACGGCATGCCGACGAGGGGCGAAAGCCGATCGGGGCACACGTGGGCGCGTACATCCAATCATGCCAACGCTCAGGACACACCGCCCAGCATGTATTTCAGAAGCGCCGGCACCTTGAACGACTGATTGCGGACAGCGACGTGACTCGACTGGCCGAACTGACATCGGATGCGCTTGAGCGGCACTTGTTCCGCCGGAAGCAGGACGGTAAGGCTGCGCGCACGATCAACGCCTCTCGACAGGCGGCGGTTGCGTTCGCCAACTGGTGCGTGAAGACGGGCCGAATGCCCTCGAACCCCCTGGCTGTCGTCGCGAAACTCAACGAGGAAATGGACCGCAAGCGTGTTCGGCGGCCGTTGACGGACGTTGAGTTAGTCAGCTTGCTCGGCGTCGCTCAGAAGGCCGGACGCAAGGCTTGGTATCTGTGCGCGGCGCTGGCCGGGCTCCGGCGCGGCGACATGGTCAATCTCGAATGGCGGGACGTGAACTTCGATGAGGGGACCTTGACCATTCGAAACGGCAAGAGCGGTCGGACGGACGTTGTGCCGCTTCATCCCCAGCTCGCCGACGAATTACTGGCTCGCCGCGGTACGGCGATGCCGATGGCGCGCGTGTTCCCGCATCCAGTGTCGAATACGACACGCCTGAGAGACTTCCTGAACGCCGGGCTCGCTCGCAAGGAAGTCGTGCGAGACGCCAACGGTGAGCCTGTCATGGTCAAGCGGCACGACCGACCGTCGAAGTATGAGAAAGTGCGGATTGTCACGACCGACGACGAGGGGCGCGAGATCGATTTGCATGCCCTCCGAACGACTCTTGGAACGAATCTGGCGCGATCTGGAGTAACGCCCCAGGTTGCCCAGCGGATCATGCGACACGCGGACTACAGGACGACGCTGGCTCACTACACGGTTCTTGGGCTCAACGACACGTCGGCCGCCATCGAACGGATAGCCGCCATCGAGGCGCCAGCAACGGTTGCTGTCGCCGTTGGCGGAACCGATTTGAAACACCAGCAACATCCACGGCAACCGGGCGGCGGGAACTCGCGATCGGTGGCGAGCGGGCGCGAAGTTCCAACGGGCCGAAAGCACGATCCGGCTGTCGTAAGTCCTCGATATTCGGCTGGAAATTGCGAAAACTCGCGAGAGCTTGCGAGGGATTGCGAACAGCGGGCGACGCGACTCGAACGCGCAACATTCAGCTTGGAAGGCTGATGCTCTACCATTGAGCTACGCCCGCGATGGCGCTCCTGCGAAGGACGCGTGACCGCAACTGCGACGCGGCGCGTCGGCGGTACGGCGATCGCAAGGGAAGTCGCCAATTTAACTTATCGTTTCAGGAACGCAAGCGGCCGGCGATTGTGTCGTGGCCCGGGATCGGGACACGTGACGTTCACATTGCCGCCGTCGGATCCCATGTCGGCTTCGGCGACTGCGATGGCGTCTCCTGTGGGGCCCGTCGCGCCGATTGTGATGACCGGCGGCAATCCCGGTTTGCGGGGCGCCGGGACCTCGCGGCGCGGTTGACCTCCGTCGTATCGCCGGCTGACGCCCATCCGAATGCGACTCCGCTCGCGCCGCCCCCAGGTCCGCGACGCTTCGCGTCGATCCCGGAACCACGCGCCACGATCCGTCGATGCGACGGCCGCACATTGCGGACGCGATTGCCCGATCTCCGCCCTTGTTGTTCGACGCCCGACGGCGACCGCTTCACTCGGCGTGACGTCGGTCCCACCCTGAATTGTGCCGATTTTCTCGGCTCGTTCGGGTTAATCGGTGTCCCTTACTGCGCCCCGTCAGTGGGGCAACCTAATCGGCGTCATCGCCGCAGCCGATCTTCCATACGCGAGCAGCCCGATTGTCAAACGTCCGAGTTGTGCGGGGGGGACCGCCCGACGGGAGCGTTGGCGCTGTCCGGGGCTCACGTTGCGGGTGGAACCTCTCTGTGGAGATATGGCGGAGCACATGTCGGGCCCTGTTGGAGATCATCGTCGTGGGCGGCGCCACGACGACGGCGATCTATCTCGTCAATCCCCTCCTGGCGTCGCAGTACGATCCGGCCGTCGTTTCGACGATTGAGGCAATCGCGCTGGTGCTGATCGCCGGTCCGATTGTGATCTGGCGGATTCACGCCGCATTTCAGCGACTTCAGCGGGACAGGCTGGCCGCCGGCGGGCGACATCGGCTCTCCACGTTCTCAACGCCTTTCGCCGTCCTGCTGACGGGGCTCGCCTTCACGACGACGGCCTCGATCGGCGCTCGGCGGGGCGTACAGCTCGAAGCGCGCGCCTACTTCGATCGCCTTGTGGAGCGAATTGCGACAGAGATTCAACAGCGATCGAATCAGGTGATCTACGGCCTCAATGGCGCTCGTGGTGTTTTTGCCGCAAGCAAGCATGTCGATCGTTCGGAATTCCGCGCCTATGTGGCGTCACGCGATCTGCCGCACGAATTCCCCGGCGCCAACGGATTCGGCTTCGTTCAGCACGTGCGACGAGCGGAACTGGACGCCTTCATCGTTGAAGAGCGTGAAGACGGCGCTCCGGATTTTCAGATCCGGACCGTGGCGCCGGATGTTCCCGGCGCACGACCGATCATCGCGTCGGATCTCTATGTCATCAAGCACATCTACCCGATCGAGACGAACCGCGAAGCCTGGGGGCTCGACATCGGCAGCGATGCGATTCGGCGCGAAGGGATCGAACGGGCGGTCCGCACGGGGAGGCCGGCGATCACGGGCCGAATTCAGCTGGTTCAGGATGCGAAGCGGCGCTCGGGTTTCCTTTATTTCGTTCCCATCTACCGGAACGGCGGCGATGTCTCGACAGAAAAGGCGCGAGAGGCGGCCATCTTCGGGTTGGTCTATGCGCCGATTATCCTGGAAAAAACACTCGCCGGGCTCTACGAGTCCGCCAGCCGCGAAATCGACTTCGAGGTGTTTGATGGCGCGGCCGCCATCGAGGACGCGGAGCTGTTCAGCAGCGTCGGTCGATTCGACATGACGGAACGACCGCTCGCGAGCAGTATGTTCAGCGAATTTGTCTTTATCCCCGTGGGCGGTCGGATGTGGACGATCCGTACGAGGACCACACCGGCATTCGAGGCGATGGTCGACTACTCGGTTCCCATCCTGATCGGCGTCGGTGGCGGCGTCCTGAGCGTCATGCTCTCGCTGGTTGTGTTTGCGCTGATGACATCGCGCACACGCGCGCTGCGAATGGCGCATGAAATGACCGCCGACCTGGCCATGGCCAAGGCGGCCGCCGAAGACGCGCTGCGTGACGCCAGGGCCTTCCGGACGGCGCTCGATCAGCATTCGATCATCTCCGTGGCGGACGCCGACGGCCGCATTCTGGACGTCAACGAGCCATTCTGCCGGATCAGCGGCTATTCGCGTGACGAACTGATCGGACGCGATCATCGGCTGCTCAAGTCGGGCGTCCATTCATCGGAATTCTGGGCGGACCTGTGGGGCACGCTGCTCGCCGGCAGAGCCTGGCACGGAGAGATGTGCAATCGGCACAAGGACGGTTCGCTCTACTGGGTGGACAGCATCATCGCGCCGTTCAGAGAGGCCGATGGTTCGATCAACTGTTTTGTTTCCATTCGCAACGACATTACGGAGCGCAAGCGGGCGGACGCCGCGCTGCAGCAACTGGCAAGTCGCCTCGCGCTTGCCGTCCGCGCCGGCGGCGTCGGTATCTGGGATTTTGATGTCATCAGTCAGCAACTGATCTGGGACGATCAGATGCATCGGCTGTACGGCCTCGGCGAGACCCGGCTGAAGGACGCGCTTGAGGCCTGGCGACGAAGCATCCATCCGGACGATCGTGCGCGTGTTGAAGCGGAGATCGACGCCGCGGTTCGCGGTGAAAGGGAATTTGATACCGAGTTTCGCATTGTCTGGGCGGATGGATCCATCCATGACATCCGTGCGCTCGCCGTCGTTGAGCACGACGCGGATCGACGCCCGTGCCGGCTCGTCGGCACAAACTGGGACATCACGTCTCAGAAGCGGGCCGAGTCGCGCCTTCGTGACGTGAATCGATCACTTGAAGCGGCGACGGCTCGCGCCAACAGCCTGGCGAACGAGGCGCGCGAGCTCGCAACCAAGGCCGACAACGCCAATACAGCCAAGAGCGAATTCCTCGCGAACATGAGCCACGAGATTCGGACGCCGATGACGGCGATTCTCGGCTTTGCGGAACTGATGGCGGAGAACATCGCCGACAACTGCGTCGACGACATCGATGACTGGAGCGAATCGATCTCGACGATCAAGCGCAACGGCGAACATCTGCTTCGGATCATCAACGACATCCTCGACCTTTCCAAGATCGAAGCCCATAAGATGACGGTGGAGAACATCGTCTGTTCACCCAACGATATCGTCGCCGATGTCACATCGCTGATGCGCGTTCGCGCGAATGAGAAACAACTCGCGTTCCATACCAAGGTGCTTGGTGAGATTCCTCGAACGATTGCCACGGACCCGGTTCGACTGCGGCAGATCCTCATCAATCTGCTCGGAAACGCGATCAAGTTCACGGATGCCGGCGACGTGCGACTGGAAGTGCAGTACGTGGCCGACAAGGACGGTCCACGCCTCCAGTTCAATGTAATGGATACGGGGATCGGCATGACGCCCGAGCAGACCGAGCGGATCTTCCAGCCGTTTACGCAGGCGGACAACACGACGACCCGCCAGTTCGGCGGGACGGGTCTGGGCCTGACGATCAGCAAGCGTCTGGCCCAGCTGCTGGGCGGAGACATTGATCTGGTTCGATCCGAAGTCGGCGCCGGAACGGAATATCGCGTCACGATCCGGACGGGCGCGATCGACGGCGCGGATCCCGCCGCGGTCCATCCCGTTGTCGTCAGCGCGTCGACCGACGTTTCGCCGGCCCCGGCGCTGTCGCCAGATCTCGGCGCGGCGCGACCGAAACCACTCACGGGATCGCGCGTGCTGCTCGCCGAGGACGGTCCGGACAATCGACGCCTGATTTCGCTGCATCTTCGCAACGCCGGCGCGGAGGTCACGACTGTCGACAACGGTCGCATCGCAATGGAGGAAATCGACGCCGCGCAGGGAGGCGCCCGTCCGTTTGATTTGCTCGTCACGGACATGCAGATGCCCGAAATGGACGGCTACGCGCTGGCCCGCGCACTGCGCTCGAAGGGTGTTCGGATTCCGATCATCGCACTGACAGCGCACGCAATGAAGGAAGATCAGGAAAAGTGCATGGAGGCCGGGTGCGATGATTACGCCAGCAAGCCGATCGACAAGCGCGTGCTCGTCGAGAAGTGCGCTGCGGCGCTCGGCATTGTCGTCCCGCCCGGCGCCTGATCAACGACGTGGTTCATCGGCGCGATTCCCGATCCGCATCAGGGTGTTCCGCCAATACCGAAGCGGTGTCAGCGACGCCGACATGCACGCCCGCCAGAGATCCATGTTGGACAATCGTACGCCGAAATCGGATTGCGTCGGCCATGCGAACCCACGGGCGCCCAGCTCCGAGCCGAACGCCGACAGCCCGTGGCGCATGACGATCTGGTCGATCGACATGGACGGCGCCACATCCTCGACGACGCCGGTCAGTGTGTGCAGCGACTTTCGAAGGATCAGGGCGTCCGCCGACGCAGGGAGACCGGCCAGGGCGGCCCGGTCGAGCGTTGCCAGCAGCCAGTTCACCCCGACACCGCGCGACATGTCGATCTCCGCGATCGACGCCTCGGCGACGTTTCGCGTGGCCGGTTCGGAGGGGCGGCCCGAAGCAAATGCGGCCAGCCGGCGTGCGAGTTCCGACGCGTCCAGAGTGAGACCCGCAATGAACATCTGCGCCAGTGATCGGCGCTGATCGGCGTCGAGTCGGGCCGCGAGGCTCCAGTCGAGCAGTCCCACGCATTCGTCTTCCATGCGGAGAATGTTGCCCGCGTGCGGATCACCGTGAAACAGCGCGTCGCAATCCGACGCAAAGGCGGGTTGCGCGAAAATCGCTTCGACCAGATGTTCGGCCAGTCTTTTGCGTTGTGAGCTCGATGCGTCATGGACGTCCGTGATCTTCGTTCCGCCAAGACGCGACATGGCCGTGATGTCTGTTGTGCAGAATGGCGTCAGCGCAGGGACGCGAACCTTTGGATTGGCGCGGTACTGTCGGCCCGCGGCGACGAGGTTCGCCTGTTCTCCGGGCGCGTCCAGTTCGCGCAGGAGCAGGCGACGCGTCTTGTCGAACACGTCCCTGCAGGCGTCCGGATTGACGCCGAAGCGATCCGCCTGAGATGCGATCAGGTCGGCGACGCCTCCGATGGCGACCAACTCGCCGGCGACGCGATCGCGGATCCCCGCATGCGGGATCTTTGCGACGGCCTGCTGCGTTTCGGTTTCGCCCGGGGCGCGCCAGGTCAGGGGCCAGGCGATCGCGACGCTGCCTTCGGCCAGCGCCGCCGGTCCCAGCCGGATCTCATACTGCTGAATCGCGTCGCCCAGTTCGCGCTCGACGACGGGGCGAACTTCCTCCACACGCCGATCACTGGGGAGCGACTCGAGCGACTGCAGTTCTGTCCGCAACGACTGCGAGAGCCGTTTGTCGCGCGCGAGAACCTGGCCGAGCTTGTGGAGCGTCGGGCAACAGCGCATGCATGCGACAAGCCGTGTTTCCGAAGTCGCGTCGGTCGGGAGCGACTGCTGCGCCGCGACCAGTTCGACGGCGCGTTCGGGGGGCGCCATCGCCAGGAATGTCTCAAACGCGGCGAGAATCAACGCGCGATACGCGTCAAGCGCTTGGGGGATCAGGGATTCGATGGAAAAAAAAGAACGCATGCGTCGCCGATCGGCGCCTTTCCCGCCGCAGGATCAAAGCGGCCTCAGGATTCTACCTCAAGTGGCGACACATCGAAATCGCGCCCTCCGACGACATTGGCGGCGTCGGATGCGCTGGGGTCAACGCGTGTTTCCAGCCGATTCAAAGGGGGCTAGAATCGTCGATGGTCGTCGGCGACGCGCCAGGAGGGCGCCGCGGACGAATTCGAAACGCCCGATGGATACGCCAGACAGGGCGGATGGACTGGCGGAAGACGAAACAGAGAAGAACGGAACAGGCTGAATTCATGAAAGTGCTAGTCATCGGCGGTGGGGGACGCGAACACGCGATTTGCTGGAAGTTGGCGCAGTCGCGCCACCTGCCGGAGATCTTTTGTGCGCCAGGGAACGCCGGCACGGCCCGGCATGGCCGGAATGTGGCGATTCCCGCAACAGATGTCAGCAGTCTGCTCGCGTTTGCCAGGGATAACGCCATCGATCTGACGATTGTCGGACCGGAGGATCCGCTGTGTCTCGGTATTGTCGATGAGTTCGTCGCCGCCGGGCTTCGCATCTTCGGACCGACCAAGGCGGCGGCGCGGATTGAGGGCGACAAAGTCTGGGCCAAGAAACTGATGCGCGAGGCGGGCGTGCCGACGGCTGAAGCGCGGATCTTCGAGCCGACGGCCCAGGAGCTCATGCAGCTGAAACAGGCCCATCGCGGCGACGATTTCGAAATGCCCGAGAGCGTCGAGACGGGCTTCAAGATGGCGCGGCGTTATGTGTCGACGCGCGATGAAGGCGTTGTGATCAAGGCGGCCGGACTTGCCAGGGGCAAGGGCGTGTTCGTTCATGACGATCCCGCCGACGCGTTGCTGACCCTTGAGAAGCTCATGGTCCAGCGAGAGCTGGGCGACGCCGGCGCGCGAGTGGTCGTCGAGGAGATCCTCATCGGTCGCGAAGTGAGCATTCTCGCCCTCGTGGATGGTTCGACGATCTATGTGCTCGAATCGGCGGCGGACCACAAGCGCCTGGGGGATGAGGATACCGGTCCGAATACAGGTGGTATGGGCGCCTTCAGCCCGTCGGGCCTGCTGACGGAGAAGGACCTGGAGATCATCGAGCGCGACGTGTTCGTTCCGATCATCGACGCCATGCGGCGAATGGACATCGAGTACCGCGGCGTGCTTTACGCCGGCATGATGATGACGGCGGGGGGGCCGAAGGTGCTCGAATTCAACTGTCGATTCGGCGATCCTGAAGCGCAGCCGCTGTTGATGCGCCTCAGGAGCGATCTGGTCGATACGATCAATGCGGCGATCGACGGAAAGCTGGAAGACGTCCAGCTGGAATGGGATCGACGTCCGAGCCTCTGTGTCGTAATGGCGTCGGGCGGCTATCCCGGCGAATACGAAAAAGGCAAGGAGATCACGGGGCTGGAAGACGCCGCGTCTGTCGAGAACGCCGTCGTGTTTCACGCCGGAACCAGGGGCGTCGGCCAGCGTGTCGAGACCTCCGGCGGACGTGTGCTGGGCGTGACGGCGCTGGGAGAGGATCTTCAGAAGGCCAGGACAACGGCGTATGAGGCGGTTCGCAGGATCGCGTTCGACGGCGCCATTTTCCGTGGTGATATTGGTATGCGTGTGTCGGGCCGATAGGCCCCGGAAAACGCAAATAAAGGCGCTATGACGGAATTTGCCGACAAACGTGTTGTCGTGATGGGCCTGGGGCGTTTCGGCGGTGGCATCGGTGTCACGCGATGGCTGCATCACTGCGGCGCCAAAGTGACGGTAACGGACGCGGCGGACGCCACGGCGCTGGAATCGAGCCTCGCGAAAATTCGCGACCTCGACGTGACGCTTCGACTCGGCGGCCACGACGAGCGTGACCTCGACGCGTGCGATCTCCTCGTCGCCAGCCCGGCGGTCGATCGTCGCAGATCGGAGTTCTTCCGACGGGCTGTCGAACGCGGTATTCCGATCTCCAGCGAGATGAACCTGTTCCTCGAACGATGTCCCGCGCGGGTCGTCGGCATCACGGGGTCGGCGGGCAAGAGCACGACGACGGCGATGACCGCCGCAGCGCTTGACGCGGCGTCCCGAACGCCGGAATGGCGTTGGGGACGTGTCTGGCTGGGTGGCAATATCGGCAAGTCGCTGCTGGACGATCTGACCGCGATGCGGTCGAACGATCTCGTCATTCTCGAATTGTCCAGCTTCCAGCTGGAGAACGCGGCGTCGATTCACAGATCTCCGCACATCGCCCTTGTCACGAATGTGCGTGAGAATCATCTCGATCGTCACGGAACGTTGTCGGATTACGCCGCCGCCAAGGCGAATATCTTTGTGGATCAGACGGCGGACGACTGGCTGCTCCTGCCCGACGACGGCGGCGCTGAGAATCTGCCGGGCGTCGAGCAATGCGTGTCGAACGTCCGACGTTTCGGCGTCGATCCGGCCAAGCGCGCGGCGATGGTCCCCCGCGGGAATGCCGCAGAGGACGTTCGCGATCGCGTTGGTCTGAACCTGACGCTTCCCGGCGCCCACAATCTTGCGAACGCCTCCGCCGCCCTGGCGATCTGCCGCGTTCTGGGCGTCGACGACGCGTCGGCGATCGGCGCACTGAACGCGTTTGTCGGCCTGGAGCATCGTCTCGAGTTCGTTGGCGATTTCGGCGGCGTTCGTGTGTACAACGATTCGAAGGCGACGTCGCCCGAAGCGGCCATGACGTCGATGCGCGCGTTTGACGCCCCCGTGATTGTCCTGCTCGGCGGGTCCGACAAGGGCGGGAGCCAGGCGCCCCTCGGGCGATTCGTCGCACAGCACGCCAAGGCGGCGATCTGCTACGGACAGACGGGCCGGGCGATTTACGACGCAATCCTCGACGCGTCGGAGGCCGACGAATTGGCCGAACGCCGGACCGCTCACGCCGTCGTCTGCCCGTCGCTGGCGGAGGCGATCCATCACGCCAGGGCGCTCGCCGAGTCGGGCGATGTTCTGCTCCTCAGCCCGGCGTGCGCAAGCTACGACCAATTTGTCAACTACGAACAGCGAGGCGAGACCTTCAGGGAACTCGTTCGCAATTGGGGTTGATCGGCATGCCGCGGGCGTATCGAGTTCGCGCCTGCGCGCTCCGTCGACTGCTGATGGCCGGCGGGATGGTGTTCCTCCTGTCGGGGCCCGATATTCAGATGTCGCGGGCCGCCGAGAACGCCTTCACAGTGATCACGGAACTTGACGGTCGCTTTTCCGCGTCGGATCGGCTGATGGCGGAGTCTGACGCCGCGATGGCGGCCACGATTGACGTTCTGTCTGACATGTTCGGGCCCGTCACGGAAACACCGGGAACGCGACAGCCGACACGGGTAACGCTCTATCGCAGGTCGTCGTCCTACCAGTCCGCGATCCGTCGCGTCGGCGCCGGCGCGTTCGAGGAGAATCTTGCCTTCACGGATTACGGTCGACGGGAGTCGCATGTCGCGCTTCAGCCGCCGTGTCGACGGGAGGTGATCCGCGGCGCCGGGCTTCCACTGCTCACGAAGCGGCAGATTGCGCACGAGGTCGCCCATCTATGGTGCGACAGGCGCTGGCCGAGAGACTACCGTGCGGCGCCGAGATGGCTGCGGGAAGGTCTGGCGACGTGGGCCTCTGAGGCCGCGATGCGCAAACTCGGGGCTGTCGAGGCGGCGGAGGATGACCCGTTTCTCGCGTCGCGGATGGTCATGGCCCAGCGGGTCGGCGACAGACTCGGCGCCATCGCGCCGCCATCGCGCGCCAATGATCCGTTTGCCGCGGACGATCGACGGACGTCGTATGCCCTGGACTGGGCGTGGTGTCGATGGCGGCTCGACGCCGCGCGACCCGGAACAAACGCCTCGTTGCGAAACGTTTCGATGGATGAACTGATCGCGTTCCTGTGTCGAGACGCCGCCGTTTCGATGGGCCAGTTCGCGACCTACGTACGATCATTCCGGCCCGCGTGGGACCAGGTGGCGAGATCCCTCGAACGCCGGGGCGACGCGTGGCTCCAGTTCGCATTTCCCGGCGTCGACGCAATCGCCTGGAGAAGGCGTGGTCCGGCCCATTCCGTCTATCGAATCGGAGGCGCCCTGCGTTTTCTCTCGGAGGACGATCCGGGCGCGAAGCTGCTTTTCGCGCGTGACGCGGACGGTTACCTCGCAGTGGTGTTCGAGCGTGGCAGGGGGCTGGCGATTCGCCGATTCAATGAGCGCCTGGGCGAGTGGGCGGAACTGGCTCGCAGTGATGAGCCGATCGGATCCCGCTGCGACTTTGAGGCGCACATCAGCCGGGATCGGGTTCGCCTTGTGGTCGCCGGTCGAACGCGGTGCGAAGCGCGGGTCTCGGATCTTCGGATTTCCGGTCCCTGGGGCGTGTCTGTGGAGGCGGGCGGCGCCGTCGAATGGCGGCGCCTGGGCGTTGTCGCCGACGGGGAATGATCGCGGCGGCGCACAAACAAGCGGGTACAAGATCTGGCGGCGTCATTGACGTGGACGCCGAAGAGGGCGACGCTGGCGTGATGAGAGAAGACATGGGCGACGGCGGGGCGCGGCGCGTTTTCGCGCATCGATGGCTCGCGTTCGTGGCTGCGCTGATGGTGGTTGTCTCCGCGGGCGCGCCCGTCGGCGCCGCGCCGCGCCGTGGCGGTCCCGTCACGCCGGAGGCGCCGGCGGACGCGACGGGCCAGCGACTGATCGAGCGAGAGAACATCTCGGTCCGATACGCAAACCTGCCGAAGGAGTACGCCGACGCAATCGCGACGATCGCGTCGTCCACGTACCATTTCTACAAGACCTACTACAACCTCGACATGCCGGATCGGTTGTTCATCGAGACGAGTGTCGCCGATGACAATTGCCTGGGTGTCTGGATCTCAGACGACCACACGATTCAGCTGCGATACACCAACGAGCGCGAATTCGCGCCGCCGCATCGAAGCCGGGTCGACACGATCTATGGCCTGACGTATCGCATCGCCGATCTCGGGCGGGAGCGGACACTGGGCGAGGCCCTCTGGCTCTCGGACGACGGCGCCCGCGGTCTGTCACACCTGCTCGCCTGCCGCATCATCGATCGACTGCATAATCTCTATGGCGCCAAACTCTGGCCCCAGCCCTACGACTATGTCGAAACGGGTTGGCGCGAGCTGCGCGAGCGAATCAAACGGCGCAACGAGTCGGGGATCATCAAGGCGTCCGGCCAATGGCACGCGTTCGAATCTGAGTTCGACGCGAAGTCGATCGGCGACACGCTGGCGCTGTGGCGGCGCGCCACCATTTCGCCGACGCGACCGGCGGAAGAACTCCTCGGTGTTCTGACGGCGCGCGTCACGGAGTCGCACAAGCGATCCAAGCTCCGCCGCTGGTTTCGCGGTTTCGAGCCGATCTGCGTCTGGACGCGAAGTCGGCGCGCCAAGTTCGAGAAGTCCTTCAACAGCGGGCGACTGGCGCGCGATGCGCAGACATTGAAATATGATGATGATCAGGGTGACGGGGCGACGGCCATTTCCGCCGGCGGACACATCGTGACCTTTCAGACGCCGCAGGACCAGTGGTATGTCAGGGAAGTGGAGTTCTTCGCCGAGCGCTACGGAAACGTTCCGCGGAGCGGCAAGGACTTCACGATCACGATTCTCGATGAGAAGTTCAAGGCGATCGGCGCCTGGACGCAGCCCTACGGCATGTTGCGCGGATCGGGCGGCCGATGGTATCGAGCCAGCATTCCCGTGACTCGTCTGCCGCCGAAGTTCGTGGTCCTCATCGATTTCGGATCGACAAACGACGTGGGCGTGAAACTCTCGGCCGACACCTCCTCCACTGGGCATTCGGCCATCGGCGATCTGCGCCATGGCATCAAGCCACTGGACAAGGCCGACTGGATGATCCGAGTCGAGATCGATCGGCTCAAGGATGACAATCCGCTGAAATACCGCCCCGATTGACCGCGTCGCTCAGGCGCGATTGACGCAGACCCAGAGACCGTCGCCCATCGGGACGATCACGCTTTCCAGTCGGGCGTCGCTCGCGATGATCTCGTTGAAGGCCTTGACCGCCGGCGCCTCGGGGTCCGTCGGCGCTTCGTCGAAGAGCTGTCCGAACGCGAACGCGTTGTCGACCATGATCAGGCCGCCGCGACGAACGATGCGAATGCTCTCCGCCAGGTACTCGGGGTACGACGCCTTGTCCGCGTCGAGAAATGCGGCGTCGGCGCTGTCGTCATCCAGCGTCGGCAGGATCTCCATCCCGGCGCCAACGATGACGTCGATCTTTCCCGCCACATCCGACTGGGCGATCCAGCGTCGCGCAAACTCGGCGTGCTTCTCGGAGATGTCGATTGTCGTCACGCGGCCATTGGACGGGAGAGCGCGGGCCATCGCGATGGCGGAGTAGCCGGCGAGGGTACCGACTTCCACGACACGCTTCGCTCCGGTCGACCGCAGGAGGATTCGCATCAGGGCCGCCTGTTCGGGCGCGATCCAGATCTGCGGAATGCCTTCGGACGTCGCCGCCTCCTTCAACGCCGCCAGGAACGCGTCCTCGCGAATCGTCCGCTCGGCGATGTACTCAAAGTGACGATCCGTGATCTGCGTCGATTGTTCCGACATGCCGTTGGCCTCTCAACGTCGCCTGGCTGGACTGCGCGGGCGCGGATGATGGCGGGACGCGCCGGGCCCGGGTGAGCTGTCAGGATACGTGGACGCCGAAATGCTTCAAGGCCGACGCGTCGTCATTGAAGAACTTGAAGACCTTGTCCAGGCTTGTAATCTTGAAGACCTTGAGCAGGTCCTTTCGCAGGCAGCAGAGGACCACCTCGCCCTTGCCCGCCGCCGCCTTCTTGTGGAGGTTGATCAGGACGCCGAGGGTCTGCGAGCCGAGGAATCGAACGTTGCTGAAGTCCAGAATGAACTTCCGCTTGTCCTTCTTGTCGGCCAGTTCATACAGTTCCCTGCCGATCTGGTCGATCTGCCGGGCGTCGAGGATCGAATTGTCCTGAAACGTGACGACGGTAACGCCCGCGTAGTCCGTCACCAAGAGTCGCGTGTCCGCCATGTGCCGCTCCGAGTCGTGTGTGTGTGAAGGTTTACCCTGATCGTCGCGCGACGTATTCTAGGCGCCAGTCCCTTTGGACGCGAACATGAAGAAAATGCAAATGGAACCGCCCCGAATTCTCGCCATCGAAACCTCCGGACAACGCGGCGCCATCGCACTGGGACGCGGCGGCGACCTGCTGGAGGAGGTCGTCTTTGCCACGCAGCGCGAACGGGCGCGGGACCTGCTCCCAACCATCGATGAAGCCGTTCGGCGGCAGGGTTGGACGCCCCGAGAGATCGATCACTGTTACATTTCCGTCGGTCCGGGCAGCTTCACGGGATTGCGCGTCGCCGTCACGTTTGCTCGCCATCTGGCGCTGGCCACGGACTGCAGACTCTGCGCCGTACCGACGCTCAGTGTGATGGCTCAGAATGCGCTCGAAATCTCTCCGTGCCCCGATCTCGTCGTGGCCTTCCTCGACGCTCGCAGGGACCAGGTCTTTGCCGCCGCCTGCGCGCCCGCCGACGGGATCTACGAGCCGTCGGGCGATGTCCGCATGGTCGCGCCGGGGGATTTTCTCGAGTCGCTTCCCCGCTCCGCCGTCGTGCTCGGGGCGGGCGTGACGCATCATCGGTCCGCAATCGACGCGGCTGGCTGTGTCGCCGCGGATGAGTCGCTTTGGGCGCCGACGGCGACCAATGTCCTGAAGCTTGGCTGGCGAATGGCGCAGTCGGAACAGTTCGTGGCGGCGCCGGATCTGGTTCCGGCCTATGTGCGACGGCCCGAAGCGGAGGAAGTGTGGGATCGCCGTCAGGCGGAATCAGAGAACCGTCAGCAGCAGGTCGCGGATGAGCGTGTTGATCGGCAGCGTGATTGACGAGAAAGCCCAGCGCAGGCCGAAGAGGGCGAAATCGTCCTGGCAGGAGGCGAGTTGCATAGTCGCGCCCATGGTCAGCGTCGCCAGCATGATCCACTTCCTGTGTCGAATGTAGCCCTTCATGCCTTCGCGCCTCGCTTTGGGTTGGCCACCTGGGTCCGCGACGCCCGACGGTCCGTCGCCGCTGCTTCGCTTCGAATTATGCCGTCGCGTCGCTCGATTCGCCAGTCATGGTTCCATCGGCCGAATCTGCGGTCCTTCGCCAATCGCCCGTGGGGCCAATCGCCTCAGACTTGGTACCGACGGCCGAATCCGGCGACCCCCATGGCGGCGCACACTGTCAGGAGAATCCATAGAGAATCTGAGGCGCTGAACAAATCGCCGAAACGCATTGGCCGGAATCCGTCCGACGTTCTGTAGGATTGCCGGGGCAGCATCAGAAACACGAAGTATCGGCTCGCGACAATGGCGGCGATCGCGAGGCAGGCGCTGGCGATTCGCAGCGAGTTGGAGCGACCTTTGTTGGCGACGGCGGCGCCGGCGCCTGCGAGCCCCCCAGTGACGATGCCGATCCACGGGCTCTCGGCTTTGAACGCGACGCCGATCAGATACCAGATGGCGCCGCCCAGCGAGGCGCCCACCGCGGCCAACGCGAATCCCAGGAGCCAGTATCCGCGTTCCGTCGAGATGACCTCACGATGGATCAACGGCTCGGGATCACGATCCGCTTCCTCGACGATCTCTTCAATCGCGGGACGCGCCGCCGCAGGCGCCAGTTCGCCGGTGACTGTATTGAAACCGCAGCGTTTGCAGACGATCACGTCCGACGCCAGCGAGTCCGTGCAGTTCGGGCAGAGCCGGCCGGCCCCGAACGACTTGAGCGTCTGCGGAACGGGAACGGGCGCCGTAGGAGAAGCGGGAACGTCTGTCGTCTCGGCCGGGACTCGGTTGGACACGCCGCACTCCGGACACAACACGCTTCGACCTCGCGCTGTCGTCGGGACGAGAAAGTGAATCCCGCAGGCGCAGTCGATCGCCAGTTTCTCAGATGCGTCTGTCATGGCCCTGAACTCCGGAATGCGACCGATCGGTCGGATCGCGTCGGCGTCAAGTCTCGCCGGCCATGGATGACTCTATCGCCCCGCGCGGCTTTGCGCCAAGGGGGGGCGCGTTCCGCGTGACATCCTGCTGTCGGCCCGGGCGCGAAAACGCCGTCGGCGGGTAAGATGGTCATGTTCGCCGCGATTGGCGGGCCAATTGAGCGCTCGCCGGCGACAGCCCCTGCAAGGAAACGCAATGACCATCTATCCCGTTGATCTGTCCAGTGATACTCAGACGCGCCCCACGCCGGCCATGCGCCAGGCGATTGCCAACGCCGAGGTCGGCGACGAGCAGAAGCGCGAGGACCCGAGCGTCAACAGGCTGCAGGCGATGGCGGCCGAGCTCTGCGGCAAGGAGGCGGCGCTCTTCCTGCCGACGGGCACGATGTGCAATCTCATCGCCCACTTCATTCACTGCCGCGCGGGCGACGAGATCATTCTCGACGTGTCGTATCACCCCGTGAACTTCGAGGGGGCGGGGCCTTCGCTCCACTCGCGCGCCGCCATGCGATTCACCCATTCGCCGACGGGCATCTTCAGCGGCGCCGATGTAGACGCCCTCGTTCGCCCGAAGGACCCGCACTTCCCGTCGTCGCGGCTCGTCTGCGTGGAGAACACCGTCAACCTGCGCGGTGGTCGCGTCTGGCCGATCGAGGCGATCCGCGACGTGACCTCCGCCGCGCGTCGCCATTCGCTGGCGACGCATCTGGATGGGGCGCGGCTGATGAACGCCGTCGTCGCGTCGGGCGTCAGCGCGGCGGCGTACTGCGAGCATTTCGACTCGGCGTGGCTCGACCTGAGCAAGGGGCTCGGCTGTCCCGTGGGCGGCGTGCTCGTGGGATCGCAGGCGTTCATCGACCAGGCGTGGCGCTGGAAGCACAGCTTCGGCGGCGCGATGCGACAGGCGGGCGTCATCGCGGCGGCGGGTGTGTACGCCCTCGAGCACAACATCGAGCGACTGGCCGAAGACCACGACAAGGCCCGGCGCCTCGCGGCGGGACTGACGGAGATCCGCGGAATCGACGTGGACGTCGCGAGCGTGGAGTCGAACATCGTCGTCTTCGACATCGGCGGGACCGGATTGGATCGGGCGACATTCCTCGATCGCGTGATCCAACACGGTGTGCGGTTCAGCCCGCTGATGGGCCCAACGGAGCTGCGGGCCGTGACACATCTCGATATTCCCGACGACGGCGTCGAGCGCGCGATGGCGGCGGTGAAGGAAGCCGTAGCATAGATTTGGTGATTTGGTGAATTCGTGATTTGGTGATCTGGAAGATTCGCGAACTGCGGTTGCCCTTCCAATGTCATCGCACGTCTCGCCCCCTTGGCGATTGGTCCTTCAGAGCCAGCCACTCGTCGCACGCCAGGCGGCGATTTCCCGGGGACGCCTGGATCGTCACTTTCTCAGCCCCAACGGGGCGACACATGGTAGCCCAGGGTCAGCGAAGTCCGCGAACGCGGACGGAGCGCAACCCTGGGATCGAGGCCCGTCAGTTCCATTGAGCCCTGAAAGGGCGACATAACGCCACCATCTCCATCGGTCCTCGAAGCGTTCGCCCCAAAACGGCGTTGGCGCATCGCGACAACGGTCATTCTGTAACGCCCCGTTGGGGCTTGGATCGCGATGGAATGCCGCAACCCGGGGCTGCGCTCGATCGCGTTGCGATCTTCGCTGACCCCGGGCTGACCTGTGTCACGCCCTTGGCGTGAAGGCCTCACGTGGATTTCGGGCTGATCTGGGTCACGCCGTTGGCGTGAAGACCTCACGGTGAGTTTCTCACGCCTTTGGCGTGAAGATCGCACGCTGGCTTTTCCCTTGCCGTTGGCGCGAGAACGTCAACAGGACGTTTATTCAACAGTGTTTCCGCTACAACAGCGTTCCGCTCAGCAGCAGGGCGGCGATCGTGAAGTAGATAATCAGGCCTGTGACGTCGACCAGCGTCGCCACGAAGGGCGCCGAGCTGGTCGCCGGGTCGAAGCCGACGCGGCGCAGCAGGAACGGCAGCATCCCGCCGGTCAGGGTTCCAAACGTGACGACGCCGAGCAGGCTGACGCCGACGGCGATGGCGATGCGCACATAGTGATCGCCATAGTCGAACAGCCCAAGCTGTTGCCACACAACGACGCGAAGAAAACCGAGGGCGCCCAGACCGGCGCCGAGCGCCGCGCCGGTCCGCAGTTCCGACCAAAACACGCGCAGCCAGTCGCGAAGACGCACCTCCTCCAGGGCCAGGGATCGGACGATCAGTGTCGCCGCCTGCGAACCGGAATTGCCGCCGCTGCTGATGATCAGCGGGATGAACATCGCCAGCACGACAACCCTGGCGATCTCACCTTCGAAGTAGCCCATTGCCGTCGCCGTCAGCATCTCGCCGAGGAACAGCAGACTCAGCCAGCCGCCGCGCTTTTTCAGCATCATGAGAAACGAGACGTCGAGATAGGGCGCCCCCAGCGCCTCGCTGCCGCCCAGCTTCTGGATATCCTCCGTCGCCTCTTCGCGAAGCACGTCCACGATGTCGTCGACCGTGACGATACCCCGCATGCGTCCTTCCTCGTCGAGGACCGGCACGGCGATGAGGTCGTACTGTTCGATCAGGCGGGCGACATCCTCCTGGTCCGTCGAATCCGTGACGCTGACGGGCTCCTTGTTCATGATGTCCGCGATCAGTGTGTCGGGTTGCGCCGCGAAGAGCTCGCGCAGGGACATGACGCCGCGCAGGCGCTGGCCCGCGTCGAGCGCGAAGATGTAGTAGAGCGTCTCCGGGTTGTTGCGCGTCTGCTGGCGGACATAGCGAATCGCGACTTCAACGGAAATATCCGGTCGGACGCGGACGAAGCGCGGGCTCATCAGTCCACCCGCGGCGTCCTCTTCATACGCGAGCAGGGCGTCCACTTCGCGGCGCGTCGCCTCGTCGAGCATGGCGCGAAGCCTCGCCCGTTGCTCCGGCTCGATCGACTGGAGAACATCCGCCACGTCGTCCGGCGCGAGAAATCGCATCCACATCGCCGCCCGGGCGGTCGGCAGATGCTGAACGATCGCCGCCTGATCCGCCGGTGGCAATGATGAGAAGAAGGACTCGGCGTCGTCGTCGAGCAGCAGCGCAAATCCCTCGGCGCGCTCCTGATCGACGAGGATGGGCCAGAGGTCTCGAAGACCGTCGGCGTTGAGTGGATCCGCAATGCGTCCCGTCATGATCACTGTCTCCGGGAGAGTCGCGCGCCACGCCTCGTCGGACGATCGGATCGCGCGTGCGTCATTCAATCTCGCGGATTCCGGCTTGCCAAGGGAAATTCACGGGGGCCCTTTTGCATTCCGATCGCGACGCCTCTAGGCTTCCCGCCAACGGATTGCGACGACAACTGCGAGGGACGCCATGATTCGCAACGCAAACGAGGGAATGGGATCGCTGAACGTGCTTGGGGGGCCCCTGGCGACGTGCGGTGAGTCGCCCATGACGGGCTTCTATCGGGACGGCTGCTGCAACACGGGACCCGACGATCTGGGGGTTCACAGCGTGTGCGTGGAAGTGACGGCGGAGTTCCTCGCCTTCAGCAAGTCTCGGGGGAATGACCTGTCAACGCCGAACCCGCAATGGGGCTTCCCGGGGCTCAAGCCGGGCGATCGCTGGTGCCTCTGCGCCGCGCGATGGGCCGAGGCCTACGCCGCCGGCGCCGCCCCGAAGGTCAACCTCGCCGCGACGCACGAGGCGACGCTCGCGATTGTGCCGCTGGAGCAGTTGCAGACACACGCAATCGAAGGCGCGTGACGGCGGGGCCAACCGAGGCGGTCGGGGAATTGTGTCGCCCTTTCAGGGCCAATATCGAGAAAAACTCGCTGACCCGGGGTTGCGCTTCGATCGCTTCGCGATCTTCGCTGACCCCGGGCTGTCCTGTGTCACGCCCTTGGCGTGAGGATCGCGGGCGGGGCTCGTGACGGCAGGCGCCACGCCCTTTGCGTGGAGTCCTCATGTGGCGCGCGAGCTGTCCTGTGTCGCACTTTCAGAGCGTTTTCTGACCTGCAAATTCGAGTGATCCGTCGCAGTCCGTTGGTGGCCTTTCCACGTTCGAATGCCCGGACCGCCTCGACGCGCCAACCGCCGCTACTCTGATTCCCGCTGCGGTGTCATCTCAATTCGGGATGGGTCGTATCCCAGTTCGCGAAGCCGTTCGATAATGGCGGCGAGTGTCGTGTCGGGCAGTGTTGGCGAACGAGAGAGGATCCAGAGCCGCTCGCGTTCGGGCTGGCCGACGACGGCGTACTGATAGTCGTCATCCAGATCGATGATCCAGTAGTCCGCCCTGAATGGCCAGATGAACTGAACGAACCACCTGGCGTTGGTTCGCGTGTCCGCAACCCAGGCGGTGGCCGTCGACTCTGTCAGTTCGGCGTCGAGCGATCCGGACCGACCGTAGTTGCGGACGAGGATCTCGCCATCGTCTTGCAGCGTGTACTCGGCGATCACACCGACAACGCCGGCCTGGTACGGGTTCGGGTATCGGCCGATTTCATACCAGCGGCCCATGTAGCGATCAAGCTCGACGTCGGGAACCGTCGTCAGAGGGCGATCCGCGCGAATATGCGATTCAGGGCGATCATCGTCGGCATCGACGAATTGGGTTGACGGCATCCCCGCCGATTCAATCTCGGTCATCGTCATCGGACGGGCGGCGTCCGGCTGGTCAGTCTCGGCCATTGAGCGCGCTTCGGGCGGCGCGATGCCGACATCGGCTGTCTGCACGCCGCGATCGCACAGGGCGCAGGAGATCGTCAGGGCGGCGAGTGTCGTCACGATGACGATGGTGATCGGAAGTCGTGGCATCGCTGATTCAAAACCGAGCGGCTCGCGCCACGTGGCTCAGGGCCACTGGCGCATTGGGCGTTCCTGATCCTGTCCCGACGTACTGTGTTACTCATCCACTTCGTCCCGGCCGGAGAAACGGATTCACCTGACCGGGCGCCGGCAGGCAGGCCCGAAAAACGAGGTCGGACCGCACGCATCCAATCGGCGATCGTCGGCGAAGACTGACAGCGGGAGGTGTATGCGGTCCCGGGGCCCGATCATCCTGGTTGCGTCAATCGCGCTCTGCCTCATCGGGGCGATCGTCTGGGCGAGCCGCAGGGCGAATTTGTGGGATGCGCTTCAGTCCATCGCGGCAACGCCATGGGGATTCGTGACGCTGCTGGACCTGTACGTCGGCCTGTTTTTCGTCGCCATCTGGATCGGGATTCTGGAGCGTCGCTGGTGGTCCGCGGCCCTGTGGATCATCGCGCTTCTGCTCCTTGGGAACCTGGTAACGCTTCTGTATCTGAGTGTCCGACTGCGTCGGCGCCGGACAATGTCGGCCGCCATTCTGGGCGCCGCGCCATCGACGTCATCCTCATGACGTCGCCCGGACTTTTTCAACATCGACTGAATCCGCCGTTTCCGACTGTGCGAAGCGTTCGGGGTTGAGGGCGTTGCGTTGCGCGACGCCAGGCGCACAACGTCGGTATTCGGGGCCGCGACGGACGGGGAGTGAATGCGTCATGCGAATCGCCATCGTCGGAAGCGGTATCTCCGGACTCGTCGTCGCGCACCTCCTCCATGAAGCGCACGACATCACGCTGTTTGAGGCGGACGATCGGATCGGAGGTCACGCGCACACGATCGATGTGGCCAATGGCGATCGAAGGGACGGCGTGGATACAGGATTCGTCGTCTTTAACGAAGGCGCCTACCCGAACTTCACGCGTCTCCTGCGTCGGCTGAATGTCGAGTCTCAGGAAGGGGACATGAGCTTCAGTGTCCAGTGCGCCGCGAGCGGCCTCGAGTACTCGAGTGATTCCATTGATACGCTGTTTGCGCAGCGAAGAAACCTGCTTCGGCCGGCGTTCTATCGAATGCTCGCGGATATCCGACGATTCTATCGAGACGCGCAGGAGGTCATTGCGGGGAACGGTCACTATCGTGGTGTTACGCTCGGCGATTACCTGCGTCAGCGCGGCTATTCGCGGGCCTTTGTCGACCAGCACATTGTTCCGATGGGCGCAGCGATCTGGTCGGCCGGCCCCACGCAGCTGGAGTCGTTTCCCGTCAGCCAGTTCGTTCGGTTCTTTCACAATCATAGTTTTCTGCAGGTCACTGGGCGACCGCAGTGGCGGACGATCAGGGGCGGATCACGAACCTACGTCGATGCGATTTCACGCCCGTTTCGCGATCGAATCCGATTGAACACGCCCGTGAAACGCGTGCGGCGCCGGGATGACTGTGTCGAAGTCACGACGGACGCCCGCGAAAACGAGCGATTCGACGCCATTGTGCTCGCCGTTCACAGCGATCAGGCGCTGCGCATGCTTGAGGATCCGAGCGAAGCGGAACGCGAGGTCCTCGGCGCCATTGGTTATCAGCGGAACGATACGGTTCTGCATACGGATCGCCGCATGCTGCCGGCGCGGGAGAAGGTCTGGGCGAGCTGGAACTACTATCGTCCGAAGGACGCGACAGATCGCGTTGCGATCACCTACTGCATGAACAAACTCCAGAAGCTCGCGTCGCCGGCGCCCTATTGCGTGACGCTCAATCGGGATGACGCGATCGATGAGGCGCGCGTGATCCGGCGGCTCGTGTATCACCATCCGATTTTTGATGATCGCGCGTTCGACGCACAGGGACGACACGCCGAGATCAGCGGCGTGCGCCGAACACACTATTGCGGCGCGTACTGGGGATACGGTTTCCACGAGGACGGTGTCCGCAGCGCCCTGGCGGTCTGTCGGCGATTCGGACGGGGGCTCTGAGCGATGGAAAGCCGCATCTATGAGGGCGAGGTTCGCCATCGGCGATCGCGTCCCGTCGAACACGCCTTTTGCTATCGCGTCTGCATGCTCTATCTGGACCTGGCCGAGCTGGATCACGTGTTTGAAGGAACGCGTCTGTGGTCGGTCGAGGGGCGGGGCGTCGCCAGTTTCCGGCGGCGCGATCACCTCGGCGCGGCGGATCGACCATTGGATGAATGCGTGCGCGAACTCGTGGCCGAACGGACAGGTCGTCGATTGACCGGACCGATCCGGCTGCTGACACATCCGGCGTACTGGGGTTATCGATTCAACCCCGTGAGCTTCTACTACTGTTTTGACGAAGCGGGCGCGCTGCGAACGATCGTCGCGGAAGTCAACAACACGCCGTGGAACGAACAGCACTGCTATGTGCTCGACGCGTTGGATCGCGCCGACGAAAGCGAGGCCTTCCGATTTCGGTTCGCGAAGCGGTTTCACGTTTCGCCGTTCATGGGCATGAACCACGAGTATGACTGGCGCTTCAGCGAGCCGGGGGAGCGACTGAACGTCGCGATGGTGAATCTAGAGGCCGGCGAGCGCCTGTTCGACGCCTCCATGACAATGCGTCGCCGGGCCATTTCACCCGCGGCGCTGCGGTTGCTGCTCGTTCGCTTTCCCCTGATGTCGATGCGCGTCATTACTGCGATTTACTGGCAGGCCGCCCGGCTCCGACTGAAGCGGGCGCCGTTCTTTCCGCATCCCGACGACGAGATGGCGGATTTCTCGAGGAATTCCGCATGAGTACATCGATGAGCTGGAGTGACGCAATCGATCCGCCGAAGCGACGGCGCTGCTGGATCGATCAATGGTGTCGCCGAGCGGTTCAGCGCATGTTGTCCGAGATCACAGAGGGACGCGTCGAACTGGTCGATGGCGTCAGGTCGTACACATTCGGCGGCGTGACTTCGGACTTTCCCGTGACAGCGCGCGTGAGCGTGCATGATTGCGCCTTCTATCGACGCGCCGCGTTGGGCGGCCACATCGAAGTGGCCCGCAGCTACGCCGACGGTCTGTGGACGTGCGACGATCTGACGGCGCTGATTCGAATCTTCGCGCGTCATTCGGACACGCTGGATGCGACGGATCGCGGCTGGGCCCGTGTGGTCGAGCCACTGCATCGGGCGTATCACTGGTTTCGCAGAAACTCGCCCAGCGGGAGCCGTCGCAACATCGCCGCCCACTACGATCTCGGCAACGACTTCTTCCGGCTGTTTCTGGACGAGACGATGACGTATTCCGCCGGCATCTTCGAGACGTCGAGGTCCAGCATGCGCGACGCCTCAATCGCCAAGCTGGATCGCATCTGCCGAAAGCTCCGGCTGTCACCCGACGACCATGTACTCGAGATCGGGACCGGCTGGGGGAGCTTCGCGATTCACGCCGCCCGGCATTACGGCTGTCGCGTCACGACGACGACGATCTCAAGGGAGCAGCATGCGCTGGCGCAAAAGCGCGTCGAGGAAGCCGGTCTGACCGATCGCGTCGAGACGCTTCTCCGCGACTATCGCGAGCTGGACGGACAGTTCGACAAGCTCGTCTCGATTGAGATGATCGAGGCGGTCGGGCACCAGTACTTCGATACGTTCTTTCAGAAGTGCGCCTCGCTGCTGAAGCCGGACGGCCAGATGGCGCTGCAGGCGATCACGATTGCGGATCAGCGATTCGAGACTGCGCGTCGGACGGTCGACTTCATCAAGCGCGAGATTTTTCCAGGCAGCTGCATTCCGTCCGTCGAGCGGATCTGTCGGAGCGTCGCGTCGAGCAGCGACCTGCGCGTCACGCACCTGGAGGACATCACGCCGCATTACGCGACGACGCTGGCCCGATGGCGTGAGACCATGTATCGCAACATTGAAGCGATCCGAGCCCTGGGCTACAGCGATCGATTCATCCGACTGTGGGATTTCTACTTCTGCTATTGCGAGGGGGGATTTGCGGAACGATACATCGGGACGGTCCAGATGACGCTTTCCAGGCCGCGAAATCGAAGCGCTCCGATTCTGCCGGCGGTCGACGCCCCAGCCATCGAGGTTGGGGCATGAGCCGACAGCGGCGAGTGATTGTCAACGTCATCGCCCTCCAGGTGGGTTGGTTCGCGTGTGTACTCGGCGCGGCCTGGGGGCTTCCCTGGACGGGCCCCGCGCTGGTGTTGCTGGCGATCGCGATCCATCTTGCCGCTTCACCCCATCGATCCGTCGATGCCACGCTCATCGCGATGTCCGCGATCATCGGTCTCATCGTCGACAGTCTGCTCATGCAGTCGGGCGTCATCGCTTTCAACAGTGGCGTGACGGCGGGATGGATCACTCCCGCCTGGATGATCGCGTTGTGGGCGAACTTCGGAACGAGCCTGAATCTCACGCTGGCGATCCTTCAGAATCGGTGGTTTCTGGCAATCCTCTTTGGCGCCGCCGGCGGGGCGCTGGCCTATATCGGCGGCGTGCGGCTGGGGGCGCTGTTGATGCCGGCGGGGATTGCCAGGGGAGGGATGTTCGTTGCGTTCGCCTGGGCCGTCGTCACGCCACTGCTGGTGGGCGCCGCGGCGCAGGCGCGCCGGCGCTCGTCGCCCTGTTCGACGAAACGTGTCGACGCGGAGGCGACGGCGTGACGCTGGGATTGTCGGTCCATTTCGCCCTCGGCGCGGGGCTGGCGATCGTCGCCACGACGATGATCGCGCTGTGGGCCATTCAGCGTCGGACGGGCGACGCGGGAATCGTCGACGTGGGCTGGTCGGCCCTGCTCGGAGTGCTGGCGATCTGGTATGCGATCGCGCTTGACGGGCCAGCGCACCGGCGGCTCGTAGTCGCCGTTCTCGCCGGATGCTGGTCGTTCCGCCTGGCGAGCTATCTGCTGATCGATCGCGTCATTTCGGGCGAAGAAGACGGACGCTATCAGGCGATTCGCAGGAACTGGGCGGCCAACCTGCAGACGTTTTTCTTCTGGTTCTTTCAGGCGCAGGGCCTGCTCGACTGGCTGCTCGCCCTGGTCTTCGTAACGGCCATCCTGAATCCGACGCCCGATCTGCGGTGGACGGATTATGCGGCGATCGCGCTCTGGATCGTGTCCGTCGTTGGCGAATCAATCGCGGATCGCCAGTTGCGTTGCTTCAGAAACGAGCCCGCGAACAAGGGGCTCGTCTGCCGGCGAGGCCTCTGGCGATATTCCCGCCATCCCAACTACTTCTTCGAATGGCTGCACTGGTGGACCTACGTGTTGCTGGCGATCGGATCGCCTTTCGTGTGGCTGACGCCGCTCGCGCCGATCGTGATGCTTCTGTTGATTCTCAAAGTGACGGGGATACCGCCGACGGAGGCTCGCGCGATCGAGAGCCGCGGCGACGCCTATCGCGACTATCAGTGCACGACGAGCGCATTGATTCCCTGGTTTCCGAAGGATGCAAGATCATGAGTCAGACGCCTGGATTGCGAGTCGTGATGCCGCTGGTCGAACGCGGCGTCGTTCCTGAATGGCTGGTTCGCTGGGGGATTCGCCGCCTGAACGCGGAGCGTCTTCAGCTGGAGCGATCGAGATTCCACGGCGAGCGTCTGTCGCAGTTTGCTGATTCACTGCGACAGGACGCGATCGCGCTGACGCCGGACGTTGCGAACGAGCAGCATTACGAGCTGCCCGCCGCCTTCTTCGAGCAGACGCTCGGCCGCCATCTGAAGTACAGCGGCTGCTACTGGCCCGACGGCGTCGCTTCGCTCGATGACGCCGAGGCCGCGGCCCTGGCGCTGACCTGCGAGCGCGCCGAGATCGCCGACGGGATGCACATCCTCGAACTGGGATGCGGCTGGGGATCGCTGTCGTTGTGGATGGCGGAGCGCTATCCGGCCGCGCGGATCACGGCCGTCTCCAACTCCCATTCGCAGCGGGCGTTCATCGAGCGGCGATGTCGAGAACGGGGGCTACGCAACGTCCGGGTGATCACGTGTGACATGAACGAATTCACGTCGTCGGGCGGCTTTGATCGCGTCGTCTCGGTGGAGATGTTCGAACACATGCGGAACTACGACGCCCTCATGTCGCGCATCGCCGATTGGCTGGCGCCGGGCGGCAGGCTGTTTGTTCACATCTTCTGCCATCGGTCCTATCCGTACCTGTTCGAGACGGAGGGGGCGGACAACTGGATGGGGCGTTACTTTTTCACAAGCGGGATGATGCCGTCGTTTGATCTCCTGCCACAGTTTCAGCGGCGACTCACGCTGGACTCGCAGTGGTATCTGAATGGTGTTCACTACGCGCGAACGGCCGAGGCGTGGCTCGCCAATCTGGACGCTCGACGCGCTGCCGTCATGCCGGCGCTGCGAGACACGTATGGCGCCGACGCCGAACGCTGGTTTGTCCGATGGCGACTGTTCTTCCTCGCCTGCGCGGAGCTGTTTCGCCACGACGAAGGTCGGGAATGGGGTGTCGCGCACTATCGATTCTGCAGGCAATGACGTCAGATGGCGCCAGGCGACAATCCCCGGATTCCGACGTTTCGGCGCCCCCTTGTCGCAATATTCCCGAACCGCCTTAAACTGCAGGGCGGATTGCGGGCGACTGGTCCGGGCGGGACCGGCGCCGCCTCGCAGGGGAGCATTGTCGAATGAAAGTCTGTGTAGTCGGAACCGGGTACGTCGGCCTTGTGGCGGGGACGTGTTTTGCTGACGGCGGCAACCATGTGATCTGCGTCGATAAGGACGCGACCAAGATCGAGGGGCTCAAGCGGGGCGACGTTCCGATCTATGAACCGGGCCTCAGCGAAATCATCACGCGCAACGTCAAGGCGGGGCGCCTGGAGTTTACGACCGAGCTGGAGCCGGCGGTCCGTGAGTCGCTTGTCTGCTTCATCGCCGTCGGAACGCCCCAGGACGAGGACGGCAGCGCCGACCTGTCGGCGGTCGTCGCCGTCGCGAAGGCGATCGGCCAGGCGATGGACGGCTATCGAATCGTCGTCACGAAGAGCACGGTTCCCGTCGGCACGCACAAGAAGGTGGACGCCGCCATCCGCGAAGTGACGCAGCACCCCGTCGATGTCGTCAGCAATCCCGAGTTCATGAAGGAGGGGGCCGCGGTCGACGACTTCACGAAGCCCGATCGCGTCGTCATCGGCACGACCAATCCGGCCGTCGTTGAGATTCTCAAGCAGCTCTACGCCCCCTTCATGCGAAAGAGCGAACGTCTGCTCGTCATGGATCCGGCCAGCGCCGAAATGACCAAGTACGCCGCCAATACCCTGCTGGCGACAAAAGTCTCCTTCATGAACGAAGTCGCAACACTGTGCGAGAAGTTCGGCGCCGACGTGGAAGTCGTGCGGAAGGGTGTCGGCAGCGACTCGCGAATCGGCCATCCCTTCCTGTTTCCGGGCGTCGGCTACGGCGGATCCTGCTTCCCGAAGGACGTTAGCGCGTTCGTCTGCATGGGACGGGAAGTGGGCGTACCGGCGGTCGTCGCGGAAGCGGTCCAGGAGCGAAATCGGCTGCAGCGACAGGGCTTCGCCCAGCGGCTGCTCGACTACTTCGGCGACAGGATCAGGCAGACGACGATCGGCGTGTGGGGGCTGGCCTTCAAGGGGAGGACGGACGACGTGCGCGAGGCGCCCGCGATCGACGCGATTCGAATCCTGCGCGACGCCGGGGCGACGATTCGAGCCCATGATCCCGAGGCGATGGCCAACGGTGAACGCATGCTCGGCAGGGAGCGCATCACGTATCACGCCGATGGCTACGAGGCGCTGAAGGACGCCGATGTCATGGTCGTCTTCACGGACTGGCCGGAATTCCGCACGCCGGACTTCGCGCTGGTTCGTCAGGCGCTGAAGGCGCCGGTCATCTTCGATGGTCGAAATCTCTACGACCCGGCGTACCTGGCCAAGCAGGGCTTCGAGTACCACAGCGTCGGTCGCCCCACGGTGAAGCCCCAATGAGTGGCGCAGGCGGCTCCACGATTCTCGTGACGGGCGGCGCCGGCTTCATCGGCTCGCACCTGTGCGAAGCGCTCCTGGCGCGAGGCGATCGCGTGATCGCATACGACAGCTTCGACCCGTTCTATGACGTCGCGATCAAGCGGCGGAATATTGAGGCGGCCAGTCAGAACCCGTCGTATCGACTCATCGAGGCGGACATCCGCGATCTGTCTGCGGCGGAGGCGGCCCTGGCGGATGTCGACTGCGTCGTGCATCTGGCGGCGCGGGCGGGTGTTCGGCCGAGCATCGAACAGCCGCTCGTCTATCAGGACGTCAACCTCGGCGGTCTGAATGTCATGCTGGAGGCCGCGCGTTCACGCGGCGTAAAGAAGTTCGTCTTCGCCAGCAGCTCGAGCGTGTACGGCAACAACAGGAAGGTGCCGTTCTCCGAGGACGATCCCGTCGATCATCCGATTTCACCCTACGCGGCGACGAAGAAGGCGGGCGAACTGATCTGTCACACGTATCACCATCTCTTTGGGATGGACATTACCTGCCTGCGGTTTTTCACGGTATATGGCGCGCGGCAGCGACCCGATCTCGCGATACACAAGTTTACGCGGTTGATTGACGCCGGCCAGCCGATTCCCGTCTTCGGCGACGGAAGCATGATGCGCGATCACACATACATCGATGACATCATTCGCGGCGTTGTTGCGTCGATCGACAATACCGGTGGATTCCGCGTGTATAATCTCGGCGAGTCAAGGCCGGTGTCACTGAGTGATCTGATCGCGGCGATTGAGGCCGCGCTTGGCAAAAAGGCGGTCATTGATCGAAAGCCTGTTCCGCCGGGTGACGTTCAGACGACATATGCGGATGTGACACGTGCGCAGGTGGAACTGGCGTACGAACCGCGGACGCATCTGGCGGACGGGCTGGCGATGTTCGTCGAGTGGTTTCGGGCCGGACGGTCGTCGCGATCGACGACGCCATGACTGACGATCGACGTCCTGTCCCCGCATCGCAGGAAACGCAAGGGGCGCCGACGTTGCATCACGAGGAAAGTCCGACGGCAATTCGTGAGGTCGGGCTCCGCCCGCTGATTGCTGAACTCGCGGCGCTTGCGTCTCGGGACTTTCAGGCCGTTTCCGAGATTCAGCGGAAACTCCTCGATGTGCTTCTTGCAACTTCTGACTACTGCCGCCGCAGCCGGATGGATGAATGGGAAGTTGACGCCTTTCGAAAGAGGTTCCCCGACTGGACCGGATTCTCATCGAAGCTCGCCGACGAAATGGTCATCGAGCCCGGCAGCGCCGATGAGATTCTGGAGGCGATACTCGAAATGGGCAGGGGGCAGCTCTATTCTCAGTTTGACCGAGGGCTCGCGAACAGTGACTATCGACGCATTCAGGCTTCGTGGCGATCCCTTGTTGGAAGGGCGCCCGAGGACGCCAATATCGTTGGCTGGGAGATCGGGGACTCCACGACGGGGTTGTTTCGCCGCGTCATACGATGGACGTATCTCTGGTTGTCAGAACCCTGGTCCCGTCAGAGACGTCATTGATACTGTCGTTAGGCGCCAAGGGGATCTTCAGACGTAGTGTCGCGTCCCAAAGGAGCGGTGGCGGAGTATGTTGGATCTCTCATCGCATCGAATCGTCGTCACGGGCGGGGCCGGATTTCTGGGGCATCATGTCTGTGAACAGCTCTGCGCGGCGGACGTCGACGCCGGGGCGATCCTTGTTCCCCGCAGCTCGGACTACGATCTGACAAGAGAGGGCGATGTCGAGCGCATGTACGAAGACATGCGACCGACGATCGTCATTCATCTCGCCGCCGTCGTCGGTGGCATCGGCGCCAATCGGGCCAATCCCGGCCGGTACTTTCACGACAATCTGGCGATGGGGATGCATCTCATCGAGCACGCGCGTCGCAATGACGTGCGAAAGTTTGTACAGGTCGGGACAGTCTGCTCCTACCCGAAGTTTACGGCCACGCCGTTTGTCGAAGACGATCTGTGGAAGGGCTACCCGGAGGAGACAAACGCGCCGTACGGCGTCGCCAAGAAGGCGCTGCTGGTCATGCTCCAGGCCTATCGTCAGCAGTACGATCTCAATGGTATCTCCCTGCTGCCGGCCAACCTCTATGGACCGGGCGACAACTTCGATCCCGGTTCGAGCCATGTCATTCCGGCCCTGATTCGCCGATTCTGCGACGCCAAAGCGAACGCCGAGGCGCAGGTGGTTGTCTGGGGCACGGGGACGCCCAGCCGCGAGTTCCTGTTCGTCGAGGATTGTGCGCGGGCGATCGTGATGGCGACGCGGGAGTACGACGAAGGCGAGCCCGTCAACATCGGCACCGGCGACGAGATTACGATCGCTGACCTGGCCGAGCTCATTCGGACCCATGTCGGCTTTCGCGGCGCCATTCACTGGGACGCGTCCATGCCCGATGGTCAGCCACGTCGTCGTCTGGACACGACGCGCGCGAAGGCGGCGTTTGGATTCGAGGCCGAAACGCGCCTGGATGAGGGGCTTCGACAAACGATCGAGTGGTATCGCGGCCACGAATAATCGCGTGAACGGGCCAGTGGCTTCGCGTTGTCAGTGATCGGAGCCGCGATGTGTCCTGTTCGAACCAACCTCGTCGTCATTGCCGTCCTGCTGATTCTCTCAGCCGTCGCCTGCCGTCGTGACGCGTCGCCTTCGGCGGCGCCCGACAAGACGCCCACGTCCGCGACAACGGGGTCGAATCGTGACACGCCGGCGGCTGCCGGGTCGTCCGATCCGACGGCGCCTTCAGATCCGCCGCGGCGTGACGCCCAGCCCCAGATGACTGAGCGCGAAAGGATCGAGGCGCTGATCGCCGCATTGGCCGATCTGCGGGGCGCGTCGTTCATTCGCAACGGGGAATCGCACGATACCCGTGAAGCAATCGAGCACATGCGGCGCAAGTGGGAGTGGAAGACGGCGGAGATCCAGACGGCCGAGGATTTCATCCGACTGGCGGCGACGGGGTCATCGATGAGTGGCAGGCCTTACACGATCCGCTTCGCGGACGGGCGGGAGATCGCGTCCGCGACCTGGTTTCGTGAGCGGCTGGCGGAGATCGTCGAGCGAGACGGGCGTTGAGTTTCCCGTCATCTCGCTCCAGTTCAGGGATCACATGATCAATAGAACAGCGTCAGGACCATATGGGGTTCCTTCGTCTTGCCTTCGAAGAGACCGATGGCGGAGGTTGAACTCTTGATAAAGACGTCGGGATGCGCCTCAAGCCAATCATTGATCTGCTCATCCATATGGGCCATGCCCGCTTCCGTCAGCTTGCCGTGGAAGGTGCGGACGCGCGTCGCCGGCAGCTCGGGCGCCGCCAGGGCGCGCTTGTAGCGCGTGTCGTCATGTGAGCCGGCGAGGGTGCTGCCCGTGGCGAAACTGCGAATCATCGTGGAGCCCGCGACACGCGTTTCATCCACGTCGATCAGCGCGACAGGTTCGTCGGAGATGTCTCTTTCCCCTTCGTGAACGGGAGGGATATAGACGCCGCCCTGGGTCGTTCCGACCTCATCGCCGTGCGACACCGCATGGGCCGCGACGGGCGCCGCCGCGGCCGCCTGGGCGCTGACCTGCGCCTGGATTTCCTGTCGTTTCTTCTCGACGCACATATGGCACAGGAGCACGCCGGCGACGAGTCCCGCGCGTCGTTCAACAATGTCCTCGTTCGAGATCGCCGAATTGCATACCTGGCAGTGTCGTGGTTGCGTCGCGGACATGGTTTGCTCCCTCTCTCGCGTGGGTCCGGCCGGACCGATCGCGGCAAGACGTGATCGTGGGAATCCGGATTCATCCTAACGTCGACGCCGCGCCAGGATCAAGCGCCGGATCCCCGGTTTGGCAAAGCGGAAGGCGGGAATCGGCGCCGGAATTGTACGATTGGGGGCGGCGCGGGCCGCGATGACGCCTCGTCATCGACGGGCCGGACCGGCGAGCTTATTTAGATTCATGTCTAAAATTGTGGATCAGACGGGCAGCAGCGGCAGGACGATATTGAGCGTCATGACGGCCATTGTCGTGACGGCGCCGACGACGAGCATGGCGGCGCCAAGGGCGCCGGCGGGGCCCGGCGTGCGTGTGATCGCCAGTGACACGGCCGCCGCCAGAATCAGCGGCGGGATCGCGGCGCCGTGCAGGCGCCACGCCGCGAGGTCAACGATGGCCAGCAGAACGAGCGATGCGATGCCGGCGTACTTCGCGTATCGATGGACGAGGGCGACGAGTCGCGTCGACGCCAGCAGGATTGTCACGATGATCGCGCTCGCGATAACGGCCCAGTAGCCCGGCCAGTTGGGTTCGGCGACATATCGCAGATGGACGCAGTGATAGGCGGCCGTGATCCAGGCGAAGGCCGAGAGGGCGCTTCGGGCATAGACGAATCGCCGTTGAATCAGCTTCCCCAGAGGCGACGTAACGTGGCGCAGGCGCTCAAAGGTCTGGTCGGGCGAAATTGCGACAGCGCCGACATCTGAGATCGCCACCGCCGGCTGGTCCTGTCCGAGGGTCGATCGAAAGTCGAGCCGGAAGCGAAACTCGCCGATGCGGACCGACTGCGTGGGGAAGAGCTTGCCCTTCACGATGCGGGCGTTGTCGATCCAGGTTCCCGACGCCGTATCGAGGTCCTCAACGACGCAATAGCCTCCGGTTGAGACGCGCAGCCGGCAGTGCTTGTCCTCGAGGTTTTCTCCCTCGAGCGACAGCCAGCCGTCCGTCCCCGTGCCCAGCGTGAGCTGCTGGCCGATCGGCATGACAAACTGCTCGCCCTTCCAGATGGGGCCATCCAGGATCGTCAGGACGGCGCGGCGTCGGGCGCCGGATTCGTCCTCGAACTCCAGATCGAGATTGCGCTTGCAGCGCGGGCACGCCGCGTCGATCACGAGGTCGATGTTCTCGCAATCGAGAGGCAATCCGCAGGGGCAACAGATCAAAATCGCCATTCAGGGCTTTCCTACTATCCGGATAATTCGTGGCGCGGACTGGTCGCAACCTGGCCCGGGAGCGTGAAACGTTTCCCGAAGGATTATAACCCGATGGGGGCCGGTTGTCGGCGGGATCTGCGCCTTTCCGCGGACAAGTCCCTTCAATGGCGAACCGCGATCGGACTCGTCGATATCAATTCGTAGACGCCGCGCCCGCCGTGCGCGTTCCAATGTCGGATGACCAAAAATGCTGTTTCTGAGCGCCTCCATCTGGGTCCTGATGATCGTCGTCCTGGCGTGGGCCGTGGACTACCAATGGTCGCGGATGATCAAGCCTCGCTATGTGAATATCGCACTTCTGCCGGGCACGCTTGTCGCCACGCTGGGCAGAATCGTCGGTTTACTGATCACGGGCGCAAAGGTCAACAATACCGCCCTGATGGGGGATGACGAACGCGGCGCTCCGCTCACAGACGCCGGCTACGAGCCGAAGATCCCGGTCTTCGGCCCGGTTCTTATCGGATTCCTGCCGCTCGTCGCCTGTGGCACGGCGATTTACCTGGTGGTGAACCATCTCGGGGACCCGATTGCGCAGAAAGTGCCGATCGAGAAGGTCGCCGCGGAAACGCCCGGCTCCCTGGGGGCGTTCTGGTCGCAGTCCCGCTCGCTGATCGATCTCGCCGAGGGGACCTGCGACGCGATTCGCACGGCCGATTTCGATCGCTGGCAGACGTGGGCGTTCGTGTACCTGCTGATGTGTCTCGCTGTCCGATCGGCGCCCTTTCCGGGCAATGTGAAGGGGCATTTCGCGGCGATCCTTGCAACGGGTGGCGCCGTGTGGCTGGCCGGAACGCTGTCACCCGCGCCGGGCAAGCTCATCGAGCAGTCGTGGCCCGTTCTCGGCGTCACGCTGGGCTGGCTTCTGCTGCTGTTGATCATCAGTCTCATCGCGCGCGGCGTGTTTGAGATCGTCAGGGGACTTGCGCGAGCCGGCTGATGCTGAACGACGACTATGTGAACCCGCGATCCGGCGAGGCCTCAACGGCGCGCGACTACCGACGCAAAATCGTCGGTCCCAGTCGCCTCGCCGACTTGCTCGCCGCGGCACGCGACGGACAGAGTTCGTCCCGGCCGACGATCGTGCAGTGTCACGGCTGTTTCGACATCGTTCATCCGGGACATATTCGATACCTGCAGTTCGCGCGGCGGCAGGGGGACGTGCTCGTCGTGTCCATCACGGGCGACGCCACGATCGACAAGGAACCGCAGCGTCCCCAGATTCCGCAGGAACTCCGCGCGGAGAATCTCGCCGCGCTCGAATTCGTTGACTGGGTCGTGATCGATCCGCATCCGACGGCGGAGGCAATCCTCGGCGCTCTGCGCCCGGACGTGTACGTCAAGGGCCGCGAATACGCGACAAGCGAGGATCCCCGATTCCTGCGGGAGCGCGATGTCGTCGAGGCCTACGGTGGTCGCGTCATCTTCTCCAGCGGTGAAGTGGTGTTCAGTTCGTCGCGCATCATCGGCGCGATGGGCCAGACGGATGAACTTTCCGAGCGACGCCTCGATTACCTCTGCGATCGCCATGACATCAATCGATCCACGATGTCGCGCCATGTCGCGTCCATTCGGGGGGCCAACGTCGTGGTCGTGGGGGATGTGGTCGTCGAGCGCTATGTGCTCTGCGACGCCAGGAACGTCTCGAGTGAATCACCGATGATGTCGCTCAAGGCGCTTGGCAGGGAAGACTACGTCGGCGGCGCGGCGTTGATCGCGCTGCAGCTCGCGGCGTTCGGCGCCCGGCCGACGCTGTTGACGGCGACGGGACCGGGGGAGTTGTCGTGCTGGGCGCAGCGGCGGCTCGTCAGCGCCGGCGTGCGCGTTCGCTCAATCCTGGAACGTGAAGAGGCGCCGCTCCGGACGCGGTTCGTCGTCGATGATCGAAAGCTCTTCAAAGTGGAATACGCCGAGCCGCTCGCCGCGGATTCGGCGTCCGAGCATGAGGCGGCGTGCATTGCCGTCCAGGAGTGCGCCGAGGCCGAGTCCGTCATACTCTTCGACGCCGGCGCGGGGCTTCTCGGCCCCGGGCTGCTCAACGGGCTGAATGAATCGCTTCGCAGTCGAGGCGTGACACTGGCCGGCGGTTGCGGTGAGACGCCGGCGAATCTGCTCGCCATCCGCGACGCGGGCCTGCTGGTGTGCTCGGAGCGGAAACTCAGGCTGGCGATGAATGACTTTGACACGGGGCTCTCGGCCCTCGTCTACCGCGCGATGGATCGCAGCGGCGCCGAACGAATGATTGTCACGCTCGGCAAGCGCGGCGTCGTTACGTTTCAGCGACCGTCCGACGATCCCCATGCCCCCGCCTGGAAGGGGCGACTGCTCAGCGAGCATCTGCCGGCGCTCACGGATCGCGTTGTCGATCATTTCGGCTGTGGCGAAGTCATGCTGGCGACGGGCGCGTGCGTGGCGGCGACCGGCGGCGGCCTCATGCAGGCGGCGTATCTTGCGACACTTGCGTCCGCCTTGGAGGCGGGCGTTGTCGGACCGACGGCCGTGCCCCTCGATCGACTTCAGTCGCAGCTGGAAAGTCGAAGCGAGCTTCGCCGATCACCTCAACAGGGGCGCGTGGCATGAGGCGGACGACTGAGGTCAATGATCGGTTCGAGGGCGACTGTGTCGAGCCGCCGGCGTGCAGCGTGATCATCCCGACACGGGATCGTCCGGACAGCGTCCGCGAGACGCTGGATCGACTGGCGCGCCTTCCCGATGCTCCGTTTGAGATCATCGTCATCGACAATGGATCGTCATCGGATGATTCGACAGCGCGATCACGACATCCGAACGTGCGATGGATTGACCTTGGGCGGAACCACGCGGCCTGCGCGCGAAACATCGGCGCCATGGCGGCCCGGGGGCGGATCCTGTTCATGCTCGATGACGACAGCTGGCCCGCAGCCGGAACGATCGATCGAGTCGTTCGGGAGATGCGCGAGCGTCCGGCCGTCGGCGCGATCGCGTGCCGTGTGCGACTGGCGGATGCGCCGGAGCGTCACGACGCGGGGGGGGCGCCGGGGACATTCTTCAACTGCGGGGCCGCGATTCGTCGCGACGCCTTCATCGCGGCGGGGGGATACCCGATTGACTACGACTACTACGTCGAGGAGTACGCGCTGTCGTGCGAATTGTGGCGGCGCGGCTGGCGGGTCGATTCGATGGGCGATGCGCTCGTCTGGCATCGGCGCACGAACGTCAACCGCGATGCGAACAGAATGCTGACGTATCTCGTACGCAATAACGTTCGCCTTTGGAACACGTATGCGCCGGAATCGCGTCGATCGATGGCGATCGACTGTGACATCGAACGATACGCGCGTATCGCCGTGAAGGAGCGCGCGTCAGACGGGTTCGCGTCGGGGCTCGCGCTTGCCGAGGCGGAGAAGGCGGCGCGCCTGCGGCGGCGACGTCCTCTGTCGGAGGATCACTTCGACGCGCTGCTGGGATTGTCGCGCCTGCGGCAGATGTTGCGCGAGCGGGCCGATAAGCGAACATTGCGTCGCGTTGCCATATGGCGGCGCGGAAAAGGTTGCGAATTCATCATTGATGTCACAAAAAGCGCTGGCATTCGTATTGAGTGCGTTTACGATTCTCGATTCGCCGACGTAGAAAGTCCCGCCACATGGCGTGGTCTTCCGATTCATGACGCCGAGTTTGCAACAGATATCAAAGTGGACGCATTGCTCATCGGTTCACTGTCGCCCGGTGTGGCGGAAGATACCGAGAAGACGCTGCGATCGCGCTTCAGTGGCGTCGAGATCATCAATCCCGCGCCGTGGGGAGACGCCCCGGCGCTGCGAGACAGTGGGGCTCCGCCGGATCAGACTCGCGTCGCGTAGGGCTCATCCATGCCGGCGGTCCGGCGTCATTTTTCTCACACGGCCGGGCGGGCGCGACGATCTACGAAACACTGGCGGACTGCGACGACGCGCCGCAACAGATACGGGCTGCGATTGGTTCACGAATGACGCGTAAGCGAACTAACGATCGACCACTGCTGGCCGGGCGACTGCGGCCGTTTCGGCGACCGCCGAGACCGGCAACGGGCGCGCCGTCCCTGCGACTGAATCATGGCGCGCCGACGCCAGCGCCGACGTCGCACCCGGTGCTGCTCGCCCTGGCGGTCGCAGAGCGAACGGCCGGCGCCCTGCATCTGTCGCTTGAGGCGTTCGCCCGGATCATCGGTGAAGTCGGAGAGCTCGATCTGCTGACGCGTCGTCGAATGGGGGCCATGTCCGATTCGATTGAGGCCGAGGCAATCATGGCGGATGCGGCTCGCTCGCTGTCGGCGATTGACCTCGCGTCAACATGTGCCGATATCGATGGCGCGCCGCTGCTCAGCGGGGCGTGGTACGCCGACCTGCTGGACGGTCTCGGGCGGTTCTCAAGTCGCGTCACGCTTCCCCGCGTGGCCGTGGAAAGCCTGGGGAGTGATGGTGTCGGAGGCCGCCTGTCAGAAATCGGTCCGTCGTCGGCTGGCTGCCTGCTGCTGGAGGAGCCCGCCGTCGCGGCCGCCATCATCCGATCGTCGGCGCTCTGGCTGGCGGGGGAACGGGAACGGGTTTTCCGCATCCTGGCCGAAGTGATCGAACCGCTTGTGGCGGAACTCGAAGTGATTGAGGCGAACACCTGCGCCTCGCAGATGGCCGGCGACGCCGCGATGGCGGCGGACCTTGCGCACATCACCAAGCTTCACGCGCTGGCAAACGCGACACCGCTCGGCGCGACAGTGGCGGATGTTTCAAGCCCATTTCGGATTCGCCACAACGACGACGACTGACATTTCCCGCCGTCCTTGGTACGTCGTCAGCTTGTGAATTTCGACCACAGACTCCGCTTTCAGGCGCGTGGCGGCGAACACGCAATCGACTCAGCTGAAAATCACAATCGAACCAATGTGCGCGCCGTTCGTAGCGCCTGATGGGTGGCGTACAGATACGCATCGCACAATGCGCAAAAATGGCCTGTATCTGTTGACGGATCGTCCTATATTTGGTATCTGTGTTGCGCTGACAACCCGTATTTTGTGGTATTCGGGGCAGAGGCGGATGTCGATTCGCCTGCATCAACTTGGAGGAGTCTGCCATGACAAGGACGGCACGCACTGCCGCAACGCGCTTCGGGATTTCCCTTTTTGCACTGACGTTTCTCGTCGTGGGCTGCGCCCCGAATGAGAAGGATCTGAAGATTGAAGATCTGACGGCGGAGAACGATCAGCTCAAGCGCGAGCTGGATGACCGCGATCGTCAGCTCGCCGAGGCGCAGGCGCGCGAGAACGAAGCCCGCGCGACGATCGATGAACTCAATCGCGAACTGGCCCGCGCCCGCGCCGATCTGGCCTCGCGGGGTTCGTCGCGACCCACGCAGCCGATCCAGCAGCAGCCGATTCAGCAGCCCGTCGTGCAGGCGGATGGCTGGATCAGCACGCCGTCGTTCGACATGATCTCCATTCCCGGCGAAGTCCTCTTCGCGTCGGGCAAGGCCGATCTGACAAACAACGGTCAGAGCACGATGGCGAAGCTGGCCCGCGATATCCAGGCGCGCTACAGCGATCGCGATATCTTCGTGATCGGCCACACGGACAACGACCCGATTCGCAAGAGCAAGTGGAAGGACAACTGGGAGCTGGGTTCGGCCCGCGCGCTCACGTGTGTTCGCCAGCTTCAGCGGCAGGGTGTGAACGGCACGCGGCTCATCCAGGCCAACTGTGGTGAGTTCCGACCTTCGGATTCAAACGCCTCGCGAAACGCCAAGGCGAAGAATCGTCGCGTCGAATTCTACGCGGTGCCCCGAGGCGGCGTTCTCACCAACTCGACGGCCCGACGCTGACACGCCCGTCTGCTCGTGATTGAGCGGCGTCCGTCGTCATGGCGGCGAAGCCCCGTGTTCGCCGATACATAACAAGTCTGCGACAGCCCTGATCGTCGGGATTGCGCCTGACGATCGGGGCTTTTTTGATTCTGAAGAGAGACGACATGATCGCCGTGGTAGACTGCGAAGGTTGCAGGACACGCCCCATCATGGCGGCGTTGGAGGAGCTGGAGGCTGACGCTCGGCTGGTATCGACGCCGGAACCGCTGGAGCGGGCCGACAAGATCATTCTGCCGCCCAGTCTGTCCTATCGGCGTATGCTGGGCAGCCTGCGCGATCGGGGGCTTACTGCGCCACTGATTCGCGCGATTGAGAGCGATCGACCGATCCTCGGGATCGGCGGCGGTCTCAACACGCTGTTCGACGTTTCCTACGAGGATCAGCAGCACACGGGGCTCGGCGTTGTCCACGGCAAAGTGACACGATTTGACTTCGGCCGGCATCCGGCGTCGCGACACTTTTCCGTTCCGCACCAGGGCTGGAACCAGGTCCACTGGGCGATGGACTGCGCGCTGTTCGAGGGGCTCGAATCGGGCGCCTATTTCTACTTCGATCACTGTGTTCACCCGGAGCCGCTCGATCGGAGGACCGTCGCGGCCACGACGAATCACTGCGTCGATTTCACGAGCGTGATCCACCAGAAGAACATCTTTGGCACCGTCTTCTTCCCGGAGCGTTCAGACTCGGCCGGCCGGACGATGCTGCGCAACTTCGTGAAGCTCTAGCGGAACCGTCGCGAACCGCCGGAAAGCAACGCCCAGCGAAGCCGTTTTCCTTCGTGTACGCGTCCCGTTTGACGGGGCCGGCCCGCTATAGGCGGCGCCGGGCTTTATAGTGGCGTTTCGAGGGCCATACACTACACTCAATAATGAGGGGCCGTTCTGGAGGCTGGTATGCATGGGGCGTGACGGGGTGTGCGGTGAATGCGGGGCGGAGAACGTGCCGGTCGCGCATTTCTGTTGCCAGTGTGGCGCTCCGTTGGACTCGGCGCCTCGTTCGGTCGGACGGGCGCGACATCCGGCCCCGTCGGCGGTCCCGGCGGGGTACCAGGCGTGCGATCGGGCCGCGGACCTGTATTACCGGATCGGCTCCGCGTGGGGCGGCCGACGGCTGCTCGGGACCGAGAATCTCGGCGTCTCGATCTTCAACGCCGGGTACGCGCTTGAGCAGCTCGAAGTCCGCGTGATTGGTGTGAACGTCGATGGAAGAACGGTCTTCGATTTCCCGCAGAAACTGGCTTCGGCGCCGAAGGGAGCCGAATTGAATTTCGAGGTGCCGTCCTACGAGATAGAAGAATCGCCGGCGGAGGTTCGGGTCGAATTTGTTTCCGCCGTTTACGGTCGCTAGTCGGCCGCGTATCAGTAAAGTTGCTGCTACGTCGTTCGAGAACCCGGTTTCCATCCGGGAGAAGGGACAGAGCGATGGGATACATCATCGGTGGAGTACTGCTGGTCTTCCTTTGTACCGTGATTTTCAGCGGCCTGTTTACCGTGGAACAGGCGACGCACGCCGTGGTCGAGCGATTCGGCCGCTACCACAAGGTCTGCGGTCCCGGCCTGAATTTCAAGATGCCGATTCTCGACAAGGTGGCCGGCCGCGTCACGCATCGCGTGCGCGAGCTTGAGGTCAATGTCGAGTCGAAGACGCACGACGACGTGTTTGTGAATCTCGTCGTCGCCGTGCAGTTCTTCGTGCGAGAGGACGAGGATACGATTCTCGCCGCCCACTACAAGCTGATGAACCCGCGCGAGCAGATGCGATCCTACGTGTTCGATACGGTTCGCGCGCTCGTCCCGGAGATGCGTGTCGACGACGTCTTCTCTGAAAAGGAGAAGATCGCCCTGGCCGTGAAAGGCCGGCTCGAAGCGACGATGCAGGAGTTCGGTTACACGATCATGCAGTCGCTGGTCAACGACATTCAGCCGAACGAGAAGGTCAAGGAGGCGATGAACCACGTCAACGCGACGGCGCGAATGCGCGAAGCCGCGAAGAACGAGGCCGAGGCCAAGAAGATCCGCACGATCGCGAGCGCCGAGGCCGAGGCCCGCGCCAAGGAACTGCAGGGTGTCGGTATCGCCCGGCAGCGCCTTGCGATCGCCAATGGTCTGAAAGAGTCTGTCGCGGCGTGCTCCGAGGCGGGCATCTCCCCGGAGGAAGCGACGAAGATGGTGCTTCTGACGCAGCACTACGATACCGTCACGGCCGTCGGCGCCCACAGCAAGAGCACGATCATGATGATCCCGTACACGCCGGACGGCATGTCGCAGGTCGGCGATCAGATTACGCAGGCGCTGTTGATCGGGCACGAAGCGCAGAAGCCGCCGGTTCCGACGCAATCCTCAGACGGCGACGACAACGGCGGTCGCTTCACGTCGCACACGCGTCACACGTAGTCGTTACGCGTTATTGCGGCGAGAAATTCGAGGCTCGCCGAGACATACATTGAGACAATGAGAGCCGGGGCGAACGCATCGCTCCGGCTCTTTTTTGTCGATGCGCAGAATCAATACCGGACGTGCAATCTCTGCGCGGCAAACATGTCCCGCCGTCGCGCGCAAATCCTTTTCCCGGCGACAACTACATTCGCCCTGCGCCGCGCTGTCTGCCGATAGAACTGCGAGTCGCCGACCGAAAACACGGACCCCGATGCGCTTGTCACGTTCTGCGGAACGGATGCAGCGCGATCGGATCGGACTGCAGTCGCGCGGGAGTCAATGAGATGTTTCGAAACAGCGTTCGCATGATGTTGCCGTCGTTGGCGGCGATCTGCCTGTTGGCGGGTTGCCACGATCCCGAGCCGACGATCACGATGAACTCGCCGCCGGGCGGTGATGACACGAATCGCACCACTGTGGGTGAGTACTTCGCCTATCACAACGACCAGGGCATGATGGCGGATCTGTCGATCGCCGACATGCACTTCATCGCGGATTCCGAGCATCTCAGCGGCACGGGCGAGGCGCGACTTGAGCGATATGCGGAACTGCTCGCGACCAGCGGCGGCCGCCTCTATTACGACACGAAGATCCAGGATGCGACGCTTGTCGATGCGCGGCTGCGCGTCGCCCGGGAATTCCTGATGCAGGTTTCACCCGGGAGCAAGCGGATCGATGTGGTGCTGGGCATGCCGCGAGGCCGTGGAATGGACGCCGTCGAATCGGCGGCGGGACGCGGCGTGGCGCAGCAGCCTGAGCCGCGCGACACCGCATATCACCTGACGGGCGCGGTCGACTCCGGAAGTTCGGGGAACTAACACATGAATTCCATGCGCTTCACGACATTGGCGTTTGCGACGCTCCTGCTGAGCGCCGGCTGTTCCGGCGACATGAGCAAAAAGTGGGCGGAGCTCTTCGATCGATCCGACCGCAAACCGGATGATTCGCAGATCAAGGATGCGCCCGATCCCGAGATCGCACCGGAGACGCACTACGCGTCCGGTCTGATGCTCGAACGACAGGGCAACTTCGTCGGCGCCGCGCGCCAGTTTGATCTGGCGGTCAAGGGCGATCCGAAGTTGGTTGACGCTCACAATCGCCTTGGCATGGCGTACACGCGCCTGGGCAGCTTTGGTCCGGCGGAAACGTCGTTTCGTCGTGCGATCGAGCTGGAGCCGGACGCCCCGGCCCTGCACAACAACCTCGGGTTCTGTCTGCTGACGGCGGCCGATTTCAAGGGCGCCGAAACCGCGTTTCGATCGGCCCTGGAGCTGGCGCCGGATTTTGAACGAGCCCGCATGAACCTCGGCATCTCGCTGGCGCGACAGCGCCGACTGGGTGACGCCGCCGTTGAATTCAGTCGTGTGGTGCCGGCGGAGGCCGCGTACTACAACGTCGGCGTAGTCTGCATGGACATGAATGATCCTCATCAGGCCGAACGCGCGTTTCGCGAAGCGCTCGCCGTCAAGCCCGACTACGAGCCGGCCATCAAGCGACTGGCCTCCCTAGACGGACGTCGGACGGCGCCCGTCGCGCCGACGCCGGCGAATTCGCCGGGAATCACGCGACCCGTCACGCCCGGACAGCCGTCACACGTCACGGTTCGCGCAAACCGGCCGATCGGCGAGATGAAACTCGCCGCGGACCCGAACGCCGATTCGCCGTCACCCTGATGACGCGCCCGACGATGTGGACCGTCGGAGCTGACGAACAAATTGCGGCGTCAATCGAGCAACACTGAACATTCGCCCGGAAGAGTCTGATTCCTGCAATGGTCGTCCGATTCGCTTTTCCAACGGAAGATTTCAAGGCATGGGGAAACTGGGCGCTACACAGGGCCGCGATTCCGGCCGGACGCCGGGCCCGCGCCAAGCTCCTCGGTCTGCGGCGTGATATCCGGGCGTGTTCCGTTCGCGGACTCGTACCTCTCGCCATCGGAATCATCGCAGTCGGCACGGCGACGCACGCGCTGACGCCTGTCGCTGTCGGTGTTCCGGGGCCCTCTGTCGATATCAAGGACTTTGTCGCCGCCGCGCGGCGAAATGTACACGCCGGGGACTACGCCTGGCTCACGCGGTCACAGTCGGACGGGTACGAGGCGCTCAGTGATCACGTCGCGCCACCGGATGGATTTGATCGCGTGTTGCTTCCATCAGGTGGATTCGGTGACTGGCTTCGTCATCTCCCCGTCGGCGCGCCGGCGGCGGATATCCGATGCGCGAACGGAAAATCCGCGTCCGAATCGGGCGATCCGCGGGTCGAGCTGACAATCGCTCTCCAACCTCATACGAACTTCCTGGGCGCCGCCGGCATGATGGTTCGGCTGCGGGCCGAGCATGGCTGGGGAACCAGGTCGCTGGATCGAATTGCTTTCCATTTCACATCGGGCCAGCGCATGAGCTGGCTTGCATGGCGGAATGGGGTCCGGGCCCTGGCGGATGAATCCGGGCCGCGCTTCGAACAATCGGGAATGATCGACGAGAGTCGCGACAGCTTCTGCGCGTGGATCGAAACCCAGCTGCAATTCACGTCATTTGACAGTCTTCTTGATGACACGCGGGTCGTCGAGGATGGGACGATCGCGCCAGGTGACCTGCTGCTCCGCAAAGGTCGTGACGCCCATGCGCTGATAGTTCTGGACGCCGCCGTCGATGTCGATGGCCGTGTTGCCATTCTGCTTGGCAGTGGCGCCAATCCGGCGGCGACATTCCACGTGCTGCGGGCGTCAGAGCAGTCGCCGTGGTTTGTGTTGTCCGATCGATCGATCGAGACCGGCGTTCACGGCCGGTTCGATCTCAGTCAGCTTCGTCGCTGGGTTCAGTAGCCGAATTCGTTCGCGATGGACCAGGGCGAAAGTCGCTCAATCCGGGCGATCTTCGTCAGCTGAATCGCGGCGGCGATTCCGCATCTCCCGCTCGAGTCGGCCGGCGAGCGCCTGAAGGTCCACGACGGGATCGGTTTCGTCCACAATCTCCTCGCCGATCATTGTCTCGATGACATCCTCCAGCGTGATAAGGCCCGTTGTCCCGCCGTGGGCGTCTCGGACGATGGCGATGTGTTCACGGTGGGCGAGCATCGACTCCAGCGCATCGGCGACGCTGACCTCCTCGTTGAGCAGTCGTATCGGCTTGACGAGCGACGCGAGCCGCATGTCCGCGCCGCCGTTCTGCTGGCATCGATGAATGTCACTGCGCGTGACGTATCCGATGGGATGATCGATGGCGCCCTCGTAGATCGGGATTCTCGCAAACTGAAAGACGCCGCGTTCCTCACTCAGATCCGCGATGGTCCGATCGGCGGGCAGGGCGTAGATGACGGAACGGGGCGTGTGCACATCCCGCAAGCGCACCTTCTTCAGCGCGATCAGGTTTCGCACAATCTGGAATTCCCTGGCGTCCAGGGCGCCGGCTTCGTGTCCGAGGCGCATCGTCGCGAGCAACTCCGCGCGACTGACGGGCGCGTCGGCGCGTCGAAATCCGATCAGATGATGGATCCATTCCAGGGCGATGACGACGGGCAGCGTCAGGATCATCATGCCGCGCGTCGTCGTCGCCGTGAAGCCGGCGAGTCGCTTCGCGTGGGCGGCGCCCAGGGTCTTGGGGATGATCTCACTCAGAACGAGAATCAGCAGCGTCATGACGGCGCTGACGACGCCGATCGACCAGTCGCCGAAGATGATGGCCGCCTCCGCGCCGACGCCGGCGGCGCCGACGGTATGGGCGATCGTGTTCAGCGTCAGGATGGCGGCCAGAGGCTTGTCGATGTTGGCCTTCATGTCCGAGAGCCGAGCGCCCGTTCGCGAACCGGACTCCGCAAGCAGCGCGACATGACTTCGAGGAATGCTGAGCAGGGCCGCCTCAAGCAGTGAGCAGAGAAACGACACGCCGAGCGCGAGGATGGCGTAGAGAAACAGCAGCAACATGAATGAGGCTCAATCCGATTCCAGGGGGCCATTGTGACTGGGGCCTGCCGGATCGCAGGACGATTCGCCCCAGGTTCTCAGGATCGCCGGTCTGGCGGCCCTTCCTGACTATGTCGAGTGGAACATCAGCGATCCAGCGGTGCATGATAACGGAACTGGCCATCCCGGGGCCGATCGGCGGAAAAACGCCGAAAGCGCCGGCCGCAATAGGTGGCGGACGCCATGACATTAGGTCGTAACGAGCACAATTCCCCATCCCACGGAGCCACCTGATGTTCTCGCGACTTTGCCCTGCGCTCGCCATGATCGCGTGTTGCGCGCCCGCCGGCGTACACGCTGAACCACGCCCCGACGTCGACTGGCAGGTCGGCGGACATACGTTTCGCGTGCGGGAAATCGCGGTATCGCCGGATGGTCTGCGCGCCGCGAGCGGCGCCGAAGACGGCTCACTGAAGATCTGGGATATTGCGTCGGGAAAGCTGGAACTGACCGTCGCGGTTCCGTCGGAGTTCAGCTCGAACAACGCCGCGATCTTCGGCGTGTCGTTTGATCCCAGCGGAGACTCGGTCTGGGGCGCCAGTGTGGGCGGCGCCTATGAGTGGGACACCCACACAGGCGCCTTTCTTCGCGCCATCGGCGCCGTGGAGACCGGCGAGCAGATTTTCTTCTCACGGGACGGCGAGTATCTCGGCCTGGCCGGTTCCGCATCAGGCTTCGATGATGACACATATGTCTATCGACGATCCGACGGCGCGTTTCTGCATATGTTCGAACCCGCCGGAAGCGTGGCCGCGACGTTCACCGCCGACAGCGCGTATTTGATCGCTGGTTCGGCCATCGCGTTTCAGCAGATGTCGGGCGACATTCGCTACTATCGAATGAGTGATGGTGGCCTTGAACGCACGATTGGTGGCGCGCATGTCGGAGCCATCAACTGGATTGAGCTGTCGCCCGACGGAACTGAATTCGCCTCCTGTGGTGACGACGGTATGGCCAGGTTGTGGAACGTCGCCGATGGCGCATTGCGGCACACACTGTCCGGGCATACGGGGCCCATCCAGCGCGTGCATTATTCGCCCGACGGCGCCGAGATCGCGACATCCAGCCATGACGGGACGATTCGCGTCTGGGACGCCCAGAGCGGCGCCTTCCTTCGAATGATGACGCCGCTCGGCGGCGAAGGCGTTGGACCGCTGGCGTGGACGTCGGACGGCGCATCGATGATTGTTTCCGCCGGCAGCCACTTCGGCTCCCCGTCGCCGCACATCCGAAAGATAGCCGCGACGGATGGGGCGCTGCAAAAGCAATTCACGCACTTCGAACGCCAATTCACGGATCTCGCGATGGCGCCGGACGGTTCCCGTGTGGCCATGTCCGTTTACCCGGCCCGGGTCCACGTCTTCGACGCCACGGATGGAACACCGCTCTGGATTTCGCCGGACGACAGTCTGCAGAACTTCATAGCGTTCACGCCGGACAGCGCTCAGCTTGCGATCGGGCGAGCGAATGGCGTCGTTGACTTCCGAAACGCCACTGACGGGGCGCTCATGGGTTCCTTTGTCGCACACAACGACAAAGTGGTGGATGTCGCCTTCTCTCCAAACGGCCAGTTGATGTTGACGCGATCGGACAGCGGCGTCTCCACGCTCTGGAATTTCCCGAGCCTGACGATGGCGTCGACTCTCAGCGCGACCTTCACTTCCTCCGCCGGCAGCGCGTTTTCACCGGACAGCGCGACCATCGCCATCGGCGTCGCGGGGATTGGTGTGACCAGTCTGTTTCGCACGACTGATGGCGGATTCCTGCGTTCGTTCTCGGGTCACGAGTACGGCGCGCTGAGCCTCGACTTCAATGCGCCGGGAACGCTCCTGGCAACGGCGTCCATCGATCGGACGGTCAAGCTGTGGGACGTGGCAACGGGCGGTCTGGTGAGGACACTCGGACCCGTTGACGCGTGGGTGCGCAGCGTCGCATTTTCGCGGGACGGCGCAGTTGTCGCATCCGGCACAATCTACGCCGGGCGCAGCCTGCGACTCTGGGATGTGGAGAGCGGTACGGAGTTGGTGAACTACACGATCGACATCGGCTCCGGCGCGCAGGGAATCGTCTATTCACCGGACAATCAGCGGATCTTCGTGGGGCGCTCGGATGGGGCGCTTGTCGCGTTCCGAAATCCGCTGGCCTTCGGCGCAGGGGATGTCAATGCGGATGGAGCGGTCGACGCGCTGGACGCCCAGGCGCTCGCGTCGGCGTTGGTCGGCGAGCCAATGTCGCCGGGCGATATGCTGCGGGCGGACGTCAATCGTGACGGTCACGCCGATGGCGGCGATCTGTCCGCATGGCTGGGGATCGCCCTCGACAACTGATCCGGAAACTCCCGCGTCTGATTCCCGGCAGGACACGAGTCCGCCGATCGGTTCGAGATCGACGGACTCGCGCATTTGCCTCGACGTCCTCTCAGACGCCGTGCGTTCATTGATCCAGGGGTTACGGACAGATGATCTCAGCGCATCCCGTTCCGTTGAGGTTCATCTCCCAGGTTCCTCCCGCACATGCGCACGAGTTCGGTCCCGGAATCTGGTCGTCACAGACGCCATCGATGCAACAGGCGCCCGCCGCGTAGAGCGGACACGCTGTCGTTGAACAGTCGCTTCCATTGCCGAAGTAGATGCCGCAGAGGTCCGCGCACTCGTTCGCGAGCAGGATCTGACAGAATCCATCCACGCAGCAGCCTCCGATGTCCTGACAGGCGTCCGGAATGCCATCTTCGTTTTCGTCAGTCAGTACGCCACTGATCAGATCGCATTCATCGGGTACGCTGTTGTCGTTGCAGTCATTGTCCGGGTAGAGACTGTACATCTGCGACAACGCGTCGGCGAAGCCACTGATCAGGAATCGATCGCCGTCGGCCGTGACGCCGAACGCCGCCGTCAATTGGATATCGCCCACAAGCGGGGTCAACGTTCCGTCCGGGAGGACCTGGATGACAGCTGGGGACCCGGAGCGTCCGACGACGAACGCGCTTCCGTCGGGCGCCGCGGCGACGCCGAAGCCGGATGTCGCATCGCCACCCGTCGCGATGGGGGTCACAACGCCGGCCGCATCTATGTGAAAGACGCCCGTCGGATCCGTGACGACGTATTCGGCGGCGCCGGGAATCCGAACCACCCCGGACGGCTGCGTCAGTGGCGCGCCCGAGGCGATTGGCGTAAGAAGTCCTGACGCGTCGATCCGATAGATTGTCCCCTCGGTCGGCGCCGCAACGATGATGTCGCCGTTTTCCGCAAATGTCAGGCCGACAAAGGCGCCGCCGCCGCTCGTCGCGACGACGGATTCACCCCCAGCCTGGGAGTAGCGGACAACGCGGGCCTGTCCGGATGAGCTTGAGCCACTGAAGATCAGGTCACCATTCGACGGATCAAGCGCGATTCCCAGGTACGAGCCGAGGAGTGTCACACCCGTGAAGTCCGTCACGACGTTCTGGTCGTCAATCTCCTGGACTCTGTTGTACGACGCCGTGAAGATATGGCCCGTGGCGGGGTCCCGAACCTGGTCGATGAAGACGGCCCTGGGATTCGTAGCGACGCGAGCGATCTTCACCGCCAACTCGCATTCATCCGGAACGCCGTTCGGCTGGCAGTCAAGACTGGCGCCGCTGAGAATGTCGCACGCGTCGTGGATGCTGTTGTCGTTGCAGTCGAACAGGTCCAACTCACACTCATCGGGCACGCCGCTTCCGTCGCAATCCGTGCTGACCCCCGACAGCAGATCACATTCGTCCGGTACACCGTTCGTGTTGCAGTCCATGGCGTCGCCATTCGCGATGTCGCAGTCGTCCGGTATGCCGTTTGCGTTGCAGTCTGTCTCACACTCGTCCGGGATCTGATTGAGATTGCAGTCAACGCTGGAGCCGAAAGCGAGGTCACAGTCATCAGGGATCGTGTTGGCGTTGCAGTCCGTGTCCAATCCCAGGGCGATCGTGCAGACGTCACCGACGCCGTCGGCGTCGCAGTCCGCCTGATTTGCGTTCGCATGATCGGGACAGTTGTCGCACGAATCCGGCAGACCGTCGCCGTCTGTATCTGTTGGATCACCCGCCGCGCCCACCTGCACGAAGAACACGCGAGTTGTGACTTGTCCGATGGTGTCTGTGACATTGACCTCCAGCCGGGCGACACCCACCGAGGGAATCGTGGGGGGAATCGTAAAGGTCGTCGAGAAGGGGCCCGTCGCCACGTCATACATGTCATCGACGATGTTGACGCCGTCAAGCGAAATGCGCAGTTCAATTCCCTCGACGCCGAAGTCATCCGACACGACGCCGCTGAATTCGTGGACGCCGACGCCGAGGACATCGCATGGGCCCGGCTCGTGAATCTTGATCCGGGGGCGCTCGTCGTTCCTGCGGAATGTGACGAGATTCCCGCTGTCGCCGACGTAGAGGCCGCCACGCTGGTCACAGGCGACGCCCATCGCCGCGTCCAGCGTCTGGATCGTCCCGACGTCATAGGCGCCCCATTCGTAACGGAATGCGCCGCTCAGATCGAAGACCTCCATTCGTCGATTCATCGGATCGCTCACGTGGAGTTCGTTGTGTGCGCGATCGACCGCGAGGCCGACGGGATAGAACAACTCTCCGGGACCCCGGCCGAGGACGCCGAAGGCGAAATCAAACGTGTATGCGCCGCTGTTGTTCGTCCAGTGCTGAATGCGGCTGTTTTCGCAGTCCACTACGTAGATATTGCCGTCAGCGTCCAGATCGATTCCCTGTGGAAAGCGGAATTCGCCGTCACCATCTCCGTAGCTTCCGAATGACGTCAGGTAGACCGGCCGATCGTTCCGCTCCTTGTAGTGTTGGCGGATGTTCCGAAGGAGTTCCTGGTCGTCATAAGACGAGTCGAGATCGCCGAATTCGGGCAGCGCCATGACGAAGGGAACCACGATTCCCTCCAGATCCTGGCTGACCCAGGTCAGCGTTGTTCCGCCATCATCGCCGGGGGCGCCACCGTCGCTGAGCAGGTCGGCGTCGATCATCGACGAAACGATCGCCTGAACAAACGGCTTGTGCGCTTCGATGATCTTGCTCTCGAACAGGCCAGTCCGTCCGAACGAGGCGCCCGTATCAACGAGGTTCTCGATGTCGTAGACTTTGACGCGATGGTTCAGGCCATCCGTGACGTAGAGAAGTCCCGCTTCGCTGTCGACCGCCACGTCGGCCGCCCAGCTCAGGCCGCCGAACGACTGGCCGGCGAGCGAGCGATCGAAGTACTCGGGCGGCGGCTCCCCGCCGCCGGGCGCCGCCTGGTAGCCGAAAGAGACGTCACGCAGCGCCGTTTCCCAGATCTGCACGGCGCTGTTCGTGACGAGCCCGCCCTGACCGCCGGCGACCATGGAATCGGTGATATAGACCTTGCCGCGAAGCGCGTCGACATCGGCGCCGCCGGGGAAGTCAAAGTAATCCCAGTGGGCGCCCCACGCCGCGTTGTCATCCACGCCCATGCTGTGCGGCGGGTGCACGATGACCGCTGTGTTGCCGTAGCGCCCTGTGTAAACGTAGCCGTCAGGGTCAATCGCCATCGGCGCCGGGCGGCCGGGACCGTACGTGTTGCCGGGCGCGTCATTCGGAACAGACTTCTCAAAGCCGTATTCGGCCGGATCCAGAACCTCCGCCGCCGGAAACGGGTCAAGATCAATGACGCCCTGATCGTTCCAGTAGGAAGACTGCGGCGAAATCGCGCACAGACGCTTCTTGCCATCGACGAGGATTGTCAGGAACAGCACGGGGCGACTCGATGCGCCGAAATAGGAGACGCCGACGGGCTGAATCGTCTCCGTGGTGTTGGTGAACACCGTCACAGGCGCCGACCAGATTCCGCTGGCGCTCTTTCGCGTGCGTTGGATCGTGCCGCCATCTTCGCAGAAATACACTTCAAGGACGCCGCTCGATGTGACCGCGTAGCAGTAGCTCCCAACGTCCGTGATGACGGCGCCATTGTCCGTGAATGTGTTGGTCGCGCTGTCGAACACCATCTCGTGCAGATCGCCACCGACCTTATGGAGAATCTCGATCAGCCCGTCGCGCCAGTAGAACTGATCCCGAGTCCCGGCGCTGATCGGCAGGATGGACGTGAAGCTGTAGGGGGCGCCATGCCGGAACGCTGTGCCGTCCCACCAGTTCCATTGGTTTGGCGCGCCTGCGACATACCTCCCGGCGGTCAGTCCGACATCGCCCTCGTAGTCCGACATCGTGAACGTGACGAAGTAATCCGACGTTCCGCGAATATGCGTCACGCGCGGCTTGTCCTGCTGATAGGCGAACCAATCGACATCGTTGTCGAAGATCAGCGACGATCGGAGCGAGTCGGGCGAATCGTCGGGCCCCCAGTCGGCGTCGCCGGTTTCCGGCTTGTTCCAGCGGCGCCAGATCCTGCTTGTGTCGTCATGCAGATAAAGCGCGGCCGTCAGGAACTCCTTGCTCTGGAAATTCGCCTGGCCGACGGTGCTGACGAGCATGCCGGTTCGTGATACCGGATCGAAATCGAAATCCGCCAGGAGCCAGGACCAGGAGGCGATTACCGATTTGTTGCGAAACGGATCGTAATTTGCGTTGTTGTCATATTGTTCGAAGGTCGAACCGTCGAAACGGAAGCTGATTGCCATCCCGTGCTGGTTGAAGACATTGATGCCCGAGCGTATCACGCCGCGCGCATAGCCCAGCAGCCCGCCCGAATAGTCAGGATGCTGAAACAGTTTCTTCTCGTAGTAGTTCCCGAATGCGTGGTCCGCGGCTGTCGCCGTCGTCTCCGGTGTGCCGGACCACGTTCCGTCTGTGAACAGTTCCCAGTTCCTGTCCGAGGAAAGACGCCCCAGCGCTGTGCTGATCGTTTCCGATCGGAACATGTAGAGCAGATCGCCGTCGTCCGTCACGATCGACGAAAATTGTGTGTCCGAGATCAGCGGTTCGCCGGCGTCAACGAAGCCACCTCCATTGAGCTTCATCCATTCGATCGGCTGGGGCGTGGGGCCCTCGCCAATCAGAACAGGTGTTCCGCCCCCTGATATCTGCGCCATCGCGGTCGATGTGACCGAGAGTATCGCGATCATCGTCGTCGTTGCGCGCAGGCTGGGCGCAAGACGATCACGTCGTGTGATCCTCATCAGAATCCTCCATGGTTGTTAAGAGATCCTACTCCACTTCGTGATGGCGGCGCTTTCGCCGCGCTTGATGATCATCAAGTTACATCGTATGCGGGTTTACTCCTCAACCGTAATACCGTCAAGTGAGTATGTGGTTAAGGATATGCGGCGTCGACAACAGGATTGCCAGCGTCGTGGCAGTCCATGCGGAATTTCATCCTGCATTCGCGAAAGTTTTTTCGTGCGATTGGGACGTCCCCACATCGTGCGCATGTCAGTGCGCAGCGTCGTCGCACGCCGACGTGGACGCAACAGTGATCCAGTCGTGGCTGAACGAACGAGACCACGCACTCCGGTCATGATGATCGTGAGTGCGCGGCTCGTATTGGAAGGATTGAGCCCGGAAGGTCCGCGGACTGTGACGTTGCCCCGTACGCGGACCGACAGTGTCAGGGAATTGCGCAGGCGCCGCTGACAATACACTCGGCAAAGAGCGGTATGTCGTTTGTGTCGACGATCGCGTCCTGGTTCATGTCCGCGGCGCAATAGGAATCCGGATCCACGGCGCCTGTGAGGGCCGCAACCATCGCCTGAATATCGAGCGCGTTGACGAGCGTGTCGCCGTTGACGTCGGCGGTCGCGCGATTCGGGCATGGATCGCAGACGTCGCCGTAGAGATCGCCATCGGTATTCGACTGGTCCGTGTTGGCGATCGCCGGACAGTTGTCGATGGCGTTCGGGATTCCGTCTTCGTCGGCGTCCGTCAGGCAGAGCGTCCAGAGTTCCCAGCCGCTGACGTGATCATTGGCCATGAAGTAGAGGTCTTCGCCGACGAGTGTAAGTCGCTCGGGATTCGAGCCCTCGGACCCCGGAACGAGATCGGCCATCAGGTGGGTACCGGCGGCCGAACCATCGCTCCGCCAGATTTCGCGTCCGCTGGCCTCCGACGACGCGACGAAGAGGGCGCCATAGAGCGGGCCGCCGTCGATGATGAACTCGGGGCTCGAACCGAGCGGACCGGGGACAAGATCGTCGACCATCTGTGTGCCCGCCGGCGTGCCGTCGGATGTCCAGAGCTCCTCGCCCGAGACGCCGTCATTGGCGGTGAAGTAGAGCGCGCCACCGACATTGACGAGGTTCCGCGGTTCGGCGCCGACGGGGCCCGGTCGAATATCGAGAACCAGTTGCAGGTCGCTTCCGTCTGTGTTGACGCGCCAGAGTTCGGCGCCGGCGGCGGGCGTTTCGGCGACGAAGAAGATCGTGTCGCCGACGCGCGTCAGATCGGATGGATCGCCACCTTCGTCGCCCGGAATGATCTCGGCGAAGAGCGACGTGTTGGCGGGGGTGCCATCCGTGATCCAGAGCTCGGGCCCGCTGACGCCGTCGTCCGCGGCGGCGATGATTGCGTTGTCAATGTCGAGCAGTTCGTAAGGCGCCGTTGTCTCGTCCGGCCAGGCGTCGATGAAAATGGACGTGCCCGCGTCTGTGCCGTCCGTGCGCCAGAGCGTATGTCCGTTGTCACTGTCGAAGGCCTTGAAGACAAGTGATCCATCAAACGCCGTCGGCAGGTCGGGCCGCGACGAGCGCACGCCGGATCCGATGTCCTTCACCAGCGTGACTGTGTCGTCCGCAGGAGAATAGACAAACATCTCTTCGCCAGTCGCCGCTGTGATCGCGCTGAAGTAAAGGCGATTCCCCTGCGGCGTCAGTTGCGAGGGATTCGAGCCGCGCGGGCCGGGGAGAATGTCCGCGACGAGTTCGGTCACGCCGTCGGGGCCCGACGTGCGCCACAGTTCTGTTCCGCTCACGCCGTCGTCGGCGCTGAAGTAGAGCTGATTGTCGAACGCGACGAGGTCCATCGGAAAGGCGTCGCCCGGGCGTTCATTGAATTCATGGACGGATTGCGTTCCCGTCTCGGTTCCGTCGGAGATCCAGAGTTCCCAGCGTCCTGGGTTGAGCGTCGCCTCGAACAGAAGCGAGCCGTTGAAGGCCGTCAGCGCTCGTGGATACGAACCCGCGTCGGGGCCGGGGACGATGTCCCTGACCATCTGGAAATTGCCGTTGTTGTCAGTGCGATAGAGTTCGGCGGCGGATTCGGCGCCGGGCGTTCGATTTTCAAACGAGAAGAACAGCAGGGGATCGACAAACGTCAGCGATCGAAACCAATGCCATTCCTGTTGAACGATTGGAAGATTCGTCAGGTTGATTGTTCCATTCAGGGTTCCATCCGATCGGTAGATCTGCAGTCGGGCGACTGAGCTGAATGGCGCCCCTTCGGAAACGATAAAGTAAACCTCGTTGAGCCCCGATGTCAGCTCGGTCGGGGATCCACCGAAGTCACCGCCGAACGGCGACTGCCAGAAATCACGCACCAACGTGGTTCCCGCCGTCGTTCCATCGCTCACCCAGAGTTCCAGGCCGCTGTTGGACGGCTGCGGAGGGGGGGCGCCGATTTCGACGCCATTGGCGGCGACAAGGAACAGAAGGTTGTTCGCCGCCGTCAGGCTGCGAGGTTCCGATCCCGCGCCGCCGAGCCGGATGTCGCGAACCAGGGTCTCGCCCATCGGCGTCCCATCAGTTTTCCAGAGCTCTCTTCCCAGATTGTCCGACGTGGCGACGAAGAAGAGTTCGGAACCAACGGCTGTCAACTCGGAGATCATCGGATTCGTTTGTCCAAGTCCCAGGTCGCTGACGCGCTCGATGACCGATTGGCCCTGGTCGATGGTCTCACGCCAGATTTCGTAGCCTGTGATTCCGTCATTTGCGACAAAGAAGATCGCGTCGCCAAGTCGCGTTCGCTGCAAGGGCGTCGATGAGGACTCGCCAGCGCGAATATCGGCGATCATCACCGTTCCGGGCGCTGTTCCGTCACTGCCCCAGTATTCCGCGCCGGTGAGCGCCACATCGGCGGTGAATCGGAGTTCGTCGTTGAAGACAGCAAGATCGCGCGGCGAGCTCGAAGCCGAGCCGGGGACGATATCGGCGACGATTGTTGTACCGGCATACGTACCGTCAGATCGCCAGAGTTCGGCGCCCAAGGCGCCGTCGTCCGCAACGAAATACACGACGCCGTTGAGCGCCGTGATCTCCCGTGGGTTCGAGCCGGACCGACCGGGACGAATGTCGCGGATCATGAAAGTTCCGCCCGTCGTTCCGTCCGTTCGCCACAGCTCCACGCCATGGATGCCGTCGTCCGCATAGAAGAACGCGACGGAACCGATGACGGTGTACTGCGACGCCGCAACGGTCGTTCGTGGCGCCAGGTCCGGCGCCAGATTCAGGTCGTCGACCAGAATCGGGTCAGACGCCTGCAACGTCGCGCCGGCAAGAAAGAAACAACAGAGTGAGTAGCCAGTCGGCAATTTGCGAGAATTTCGAAACATGACAATGTCTCCGGCGGCGCCATAGTCAGTTACGGGTTGGAAATCGGATCTTCAGAGCAGTCCATGCGACCCCACGAACCACGAACGCCGAGCGGAAGGGCGCTGGCGTTGATGTACGAATCACTTCCCATGTATTCGAAACTCGCATGGCCATCCGTGTAAGTGAGCATGAAGTGCGCGCGTTTTCCGTGGAAACCCGTCAGGTCGACAGCGTCGCCTCCGAAAAAGGGCGAGTTGACGCTATTCAGCATTGTCTGAAATACTCGCGATTCCATCAGCTCGACGGTCTCGGACGGCGCGGGAATTCGACTGGTCGGTCGCGCATAGATGCCGTAACCAACGTTGTGCATTGTGGTTGCGAGGTTATTGAGGCGAAACGAGGTTCCATAGGATGTGAAGTACGGCGTCTCAACTTCATCAGGGACGAAGTTGTTGTTCCCCATCTCCTGCCAACCCAAGTCATTTCCCGCGCATTGGAATTCTCTGTAGACGGAGCGATCGCCCGGTTCGGTCTCTTCCGCCGTCGGCAGGGGATCGCCGTCAAATCCGTACAACAGATAATTCAGCGGCCTCGCCGACGGATCAAAATCCTCGCCCCAGTTGACGAATGACGCCGATCCGGGACCTCCACCATATTCGGCGTAACCTTCTCCGACATAACTGATGGCGTCCCGGTGGACAGGCCCGAGGATCCTGTTCGGATCCTCCGTCGCGTACGCCTGGAGCGTGGCGGCGAGGTCGCGGAGCCTTGATAGCTCCAGATCGCGGATGCGCCTTGTCCTGGTGTTCGACAGGCCCGGCGCCAGCACGCCCGCAACGACGGCGACGATCGTAACAACAACGAGGCAGTCAATCAGACTGACGGCGCGGTGTTTCGTACGCATGATTTTCGACCCGATTCGGTGGGATTTCTCTTTCTCGGACCCATTCCGATGATTGTACGCACGCAAAACGGGGCGAGTCTATTTGCGTCCAGAACTTTTTTTGCCCTGAGTTGGCTACGGCGCACGCTGGTGTACGTCGTCCCTTGTTTGGCTTTGTTCGCGCGACCGACAGGGCGCGAGCGGACGCGCGGTGCTCGGTGACGCCAACACCACACCGAACGCCCCTGAGATCATGAAATGGCTCGGCGTCGCGCATTGGGTTGCGGTTGAGTTGTCGATGAATTGGCGCCGAATATGACTTTGCCGTTTTCGATGGCGAGGAAGTGAACCGTTGCGCCGAGTCCGAACTGTCTCGCCACGCTTTCGCGCCCGACGCCTGGCTGTTAGGGAGAAAACCGCAAAGCGATTGAGTACCTGTGAATCTTCCCGTGTTCCGACACATGAACACGTCTCCGGTGGCGAAACTAACTGCTAAGGATTGGCCATTGGATCTTCGGAGCAGTCCATGCGTCCCCACGACCCACGAACACCGAACGCCAGGGAACTGGCGTCAATGTACGAGTCACTTCCCATGTATTCGAAACTTGCATGGCCGTCCGCATAGGTGAGCATGAAATGGGCTCGCTTTCCGTGGAACCCCGTAAGGTCCAGCGACTCGCCACCAAAGTACGGAGAGTTGGGGCTTGTCACCATGGTCTGAAAAACGCGAGATTCCATGAACTCAACTGTCTCAGACGGCGCGGGAATCCGGCTCGTCGGCCGGCCGTAGATGCCGTAGCCGATGTCGTTTGGGATTGCGAACAAATTGTTGAGTCGGAATGATGTGCCATACGAGTCGAAATAGGGAACGTCTGTTTCCTCGGGCAGGAAGGGGCTCGCGTCCATTGCCTGCCAGCCCAGGTCATTCCCCGCGCATTGGAATTCGCGATAGACAGATCGATCTCCTGGTTCCGTTTGTCGCTCTGGCGGGATCGCTCTGCCCGAGTATCCGTAGAGCAGCAGGTTCAGAGGTCGATTCTCAGGCCCGAAGCTCGCGCCCCATCCAACGAAGAACGAGTTTCCCGGGCCGCCGCCGTATTCTGCGTATCCTTCGCCAACGAAGCCGGGCGCTCCACTGTGAATCGGTCCCAGGATGTTGTTCGGATCCTCCATCGCGTACGCCTGAAGCGTTGCGGCGAGGTCGCGAAGTCGGGCGAGTTCCAGATCGCGGATGCGCCTTGTCTTTGTGTTCGACAGACCCGGCGCCAGCACACCCGCAACGACGGCGACAATCGCAACAACAACGAGACTGTCAATCAGACTGACGGCGCGGAGTTTCGTAGGCATGATTTTCGACCCGATTCGGTGGGATTTTTCTTTCTCGGACCCATTCCAATGATTGTACGCACGCAAAACGGAGCGAGTCTAATTTGCGCCCACGTTTTTTCCTGCGTTGAGTCGGATAGACCGATCGTTGATGCGCGTCGGCCGTTGTCTGACTTAGTTTGCGTTACCGATTGCGCGCGAGCGAACGCTCGGCTGTTGGTATGACGAACGCGACGCCGAATCCCCCTGAGATCATCAGGAGGCTCGGCGTCGCGCGAATCGTTACGCTTGAATTGGCGCCTGATTGGCGCTGAATGAGAAGCCGTTCGTGTCGGCGCCGACGTGTATCGTTGCGCCAGGGCCGAACTCGCCAGACAGCAGTCGCCGGGCGAGCGGATTCTCAATCTGCTGCTGAATGAGGCGCTTCAACGGGCGGGCGCCATACATCGGGTCGTAGCCCTCGTTCGCCAGCCTGTCACTCGCCTCGTCGCTGAGCTCGAGCGTGATCTCGCGATCCGCCAGGCGCTTGCGCAGCGTCGCGACCTGGATGTCCACGATCCTTCGCAGATCCTCGCGGCCAAGGCGATGGAAGATGATCGTCTCATCGATGCGATTGAGGAACTCCGGCCGGAAGTGTTTCTTCAGCTCTTCCTTCACGGCCATTTCGATCTCGATGTCCGTCGCGATATCGCTCTCGGCGACGGCCGACGTCTCGCTTGTCGTTCCGCGCCCTGTCGCCTTGTCGTACGCGTCCCGACTGGCCGCGTGTTCCGAGATCCGCTGGATGTGCGCGCTGCCGATGTTGCTCGTCATCGCGATGATCGTGTTGCGGAAGTCGACCGTGCGGCCGTGCCCGTCCGTCAGGCGACCGTCGTCGAGCACCTGCAGGAGCGTGTTGAAGACGTCGGGATGCGCCTTCTCGATCTCGTCAAAGAGAATCACGCTGTAAGGGCGCCGATGCACGGCCTCCGTCAGACGGCCGCCTTCCTCGAAGCCGACGTATCCCGGCGGGGCGCCGATGAGTCGGGCGACGCTGTGCTGCTCCATGTACTCGCTCATGTCGATCCGCACGAAGGCGGACTCGTCGTCGAACAGGAACTCTGCGAGGGCCTTGCACAGTTCCGTCTTGCCCACACCTGTCGGTCCCAGGAAGAGGAACGAGCCGATGGGGCGATTGGGATCTCCGAGGCCGGCGCGGCTGCGACGCACGGCGTCCGACACGGCGCGAACGGCCTCCGTCTGGCCGACGACACGATCGTGCAGGCGATCCTCCATCCTGAGGAGCTTCTCGCGCTCGCCTTCGAGCATGCGCGTGACGGGAACGCCGGTCCATCGACTGACGATCTCCGCGATCTCCTCCGCCGTGACCTCTTCGCGAAGCAGACCGCCACCGGCCGCGTGCAGCTCCGTGAGTTTTCGCTCGCTGGCCTCAAGCCGTTGATTGAGCTCGGGGATTTCGCCATAGCTGATGCGCGCCGCCCGTTCGAGTTCGCCGCGCCGCTGGGCGTCTTCCAGTTCGTTCTTCTTCGCGTCGATCTCCTGCTGGAGCGCCTTCATGCCTTCAATCGCGGCGCGTTCATTTTCCCACCTGGCAGTCAGCGCCGTGTTGCGCTCCTGTAGGTCCGCAAGCTCTCGGTCGACGCCTTCGAGCTGTCGACGGCTTGCTTCGTCCTTTTCCTTCTTCAGCGCCTCGCGCTCGATCTCGAGCTGCATGATCCGGCGTCGAAGCTGGTCGAGCTCACTCGGCATCGAGTCATTCTCGATGCGGAGGCGCGAAGCCGCCTCATCGATGAGGTCGATCGCCTTGTCCGGCAGGTGTCGATCCGTGATGTAGCGCGCCGAAAGCGTCGCCGCGGCGACGAGCGCGCTGTCCTGGATGCGCACGCCGTGATGGGCGTCGTAGCGCGGCTTGAGACCGCGGAGGATGGCGATTGTGTCCTCGACGCTCGGTTCGCCGACGTAAACGGACTGGAAGCGGCGTTCCAGCGCCTTGTCCTTCTCCAGGTGCTTTCGATATTCGTCGAGCGTCGTGGCGCCGATGCAGCGAAGCTCGCCTCGCGCCAGCGCAGGTTTCAGAAGATTGCCCGCGTCGGGCGAGCCTTCCGTCTTTCCCGCGCCGACGATCGTGTGCAGTTCATCGATGAAGAGGATAATCTGTCCGGCCGAATCGACGACTTCGCGAACGACGGACTTCAGGCGTTCTTCAAACTCACCGCGGTACTTGGCGCCGGCGATCAGCGCGCCCATATCGAGCGCGATGAGCTTCTTGTTCTTCAGGGCGTCGGGGACATCGCCATCGAGAATGCGCAGGGCGAGTCCCTCGACGATGGCCGTCTTGCCGACGCCGGGCTCGCCGATGAGGACCGGGTTGTTCTTGGTGCGTCGGGCGAGAACCTGCATGCAGCGCCGGATTTCGTCGTCGCGACCGATGACGGGATCGAGTTTGCCCTGGCGGGCGACTTCGACGAGATCCTTGCCGTACTTCTCAAGCGCCTGGTAGGAATCCTCCGGCGACTGCGACGTTACGCGGGCGCTCCCGCGAATCTCCTTGAGCGCCGCGAGCAGCGTGTCTTTGCGGGCGCCGCTGACACTGAGGATCTCCTTCGCGTCGCCGCCGACATCCGCGAGCGCGACAAGGAGATGTTCCGTAGACACGTACTCGTCCTTCATGTCGCGAGCGATGTTCTCGGCGGCATGGAGAACATTCTGGGCGTTCTGGCTGAACGAGAGCGATCCGCCCTGCACTTTGGGTAGGCGATCGAGTTCAGACCTGGTGATGCTTCGGATCTGCGTGAGGCTCCCGCCGGCCTTCTGAAGAATCGGCGTGACGATACCCCCATCCGCCTCCGCGTCGGCGCCGGTCAGAACGGCGAGCAGATGGACGGGCGTGACTTCGCCGTGCCCTGCGCTCTGCGCAAGTCGTTCCGCATTCTGGACGGCCTCAAGGGCTTTGATCGTGAATTGGTCAGGTCGCATGGCGCTAAGGGTCCTTTCCGGTTGCGCAGTATGGGACTGGCTACCGGGAGGACTTTATGCATGCGACGTGCCAAGGCGCCATAGGGGGCGCCGACGCCGAGAATGGCGGTTTTTCGTCGGAATCTGAGTCGTCTGTGCCAGATTGGCAGCGCGATTTGGCACACGGCAGCGGGGCGGGTGAGAAGCCCTCCCGACGCCCGCCGTTCCACGACGCGCCGTGCGGACTTGTCAGCGATCTCGGACGATGACGCTGGGCGTCATGATCTGGACGTGCGACTTGAGCGCTTCTTCCATACGGGCGAGTGTGACTTCATCGAGTTCCAGCAGCATGCTCACGATGCGATGAATCTGTGCCGCCTTTGCCTTGTTCGGTTGTGTCTGTTCCATGTCTTCATCCCCAGTTGCGTCCTCTCCAACGGACGTTTGACCGATTGTAGGCCGCGACTTTGACGGATGCGGCCCGATAGCAATCTGGTTTTCCCTGCGACAGGCTGCGCGCGTCCCGCGACGCCCTCGACGAACGGGGCGGTCCGATTCCGCGTCACTGCGGATGGAGGATGTGGAGGGACAACCGTTCCGGCGTGGCGACTGCGCTTTGAAGGCGGCAATGGGCGGGGGATCCGACCGCATGAAAAGATACCGGCGCCGCAGGGTGGTGGGCTTGCGGCGCCGGCACATAGGGGAGGTAGGTGTTGAGATGTAATCTAGAGGGAATCCCGTAAGCGACAAGGCGACGTGCGCGAAGAGTTGATGAAGTTGCGCCGGGGATACAGCGGCCGCACTGGAGGTCGTCCCATAAGGGAGCGCGAAAACGTTTCACTCGGCGGGCGCAGTCGTCGACGTCGCAACGGAGGCGCCCATGTCCGCATAAACGTGTTGTTCGTCGAGTCCGACAACGAGGTGACGAAACCACGCGCCGCGCGACAGCGCCCCCGGTTTCGTTACCTGAAACCAGACTTCGAGGACGGCTGCGCTTCGCTCATGCGAGCAGAGGTAGGCTCGCATGAGGTAGTAGCCGCCATCATCATCGAGGAGGAATTCGTCAATGCGTGCGCAGAGTGTTTCGAAGACGTTGGCGCGATGGCGCGGCGCGTAGTTGCGCTCGTCTTCCCCGGCGACAGCGACGAGGTGCTCCGCCTCTTCCGCCGCCACGCGATCCAGGGCGGCGATCGACGCGGCAATCTGCTCCCGATACACATCGACGGAGGATTCCATGCAGAGTTGCACGCGCTCGGGCTGGAAGGTCTGCGTCGCCATTCGCGCTATCCTAATCGAATCCGCCGGCGGGACCGCCTCTTTTCGGTATCGCGGGTGTCACGGATTCGCCCTATATTGACGGCATGAATGTCGTGCTTCTCCACAGCGGCGGGCTCGATTCGACAACGCTTCTGTACCATTTGCGGGATCAGGGCGATGTTGTTCGCTGCCTGGCCGTGGACTACGGTCAGCGCCACGCGCGTGAGCTTGCCGCGGCGACGTCCATCTGCGAGGCCATCGGCGTCGAACAGCGTTCCGTCGACCTTGGCTCGATCACGCCGCTGCTGGCGGGCAGCGCCCTGACGGACGACACGCCGGTCCCGCAGACGCCCTACGATCGCGAGTCGATGAAGGCGACTGTCGTGCCGAATCGAAACATGATCCTCATCTCCATCGCAACCGCGTGGGCCGTGTCGTTGAAGTACGACGCCGTCGCCTACGCGGCGCATGGTGGCGATCACGAGATCTATCCCGATTGTCGGCCGGCGTTCGCAGAGGCGATGGATCGGGCGATGGGGCTCTGCGACTGGCGCCCCGTTCGGCTGAGGCCGGCGTTCGTCGGAAAGTCCAAGGCCGATCTTGTGCGTCTTGGCGCTGCGCTTGGCGTTCCGTTTGAGCGGACATGGTCGTGCTACGTCGGTGGCGACGCGCATTGCGGCCGCTGCGGAACATGTGTCGAGCGTCGCGAGGCCTTTCGCATCGCGGGGGTTGAGGATCCGACAGTTTACGACGCGCCGGGCGCCTGATGCGCCGACGTCATGGGTGGATGCTCGCCATGATCCAGATCCAGAAAGGCGATTGTCGCGTGTTCTATGCGTACGATGTCGGGTACGGCATCGACTTGGATGCTGTCGAACGCCTCGTCTCTGATGAGAAGCATCGTGAACGCGTTCGCCGGTCGCGCCGCGTGCCGGAGTACTTTGAGTTTTCACCACCGCCGCTGCGCATTACGCGTGACATCGGAAGCGTCCAGGTGGGGCGGGCGACGACGCGATCGACGATTGAGATGACGCTGTACGATTTCGGGGCCGTTTCGATCGCGTTTCATGTTCCGCTGGAAGGGCCGATCGACGAGGTCGTTTCGATGAGCGGTCTGCTCTGGGACAATGAAGCGCTGCTGCGCGTTTCGCGCGATGCTGTCGAGTCGCTGGTTCGGGACATTACCAATGCGATCGATCGTCCGGGGGTGTCGGCGATCGTCGAGGATTACGTCGTTTACCAGATTGAGTCGCTGGCGGGCGCCAGTCCGACGCCGGAAATGATTGACAGGATCCGACCGTCCCTTGCACGAATCATCAGCGCCGAAGACGCCGAGCTGTCGCGCCAGCAGCAGCAGGATCTTCTGTCAGGTTGCGTGTCCTACAGCGCCGGCGACGTCTCGTTCATCGACTGGCACGCCGCAATTCTCTTCAACGCGGACGCCGACGACGTCCAGGCGGTGCTGGAATACGCCAACGTCGAGATGCTCGAGATGCGATATCTCGACGAACGCCTCGATCTGGCGCTCGACGAGGGTTACAAACTGACGCGCCCCCGACGATGGTGGCGACGATCGACCTTTCGGACGGACCTGGCGAGGATCGCAGAGTTGCAGCTGGACGGTGTGTCGATGTTCGAAGGCGTTAACAACGCCATCAAGCTGCTCGGCGATCAGTACCTCGCGCGGGTTTACCATGTGGCGTCCGATCGAATGCACCTGAACGACTGGGACGCGAGCGTCATCCGAAAGCTGGACGCGCTGGACAGCATCTACGGAAAGATGTCGGACCTGCAGAGCGCCCGGCGCAGCGAAACGCTGGAGTGGATCATCATCATTCTGATCGCGTTTGAGATCGCAATTACCCTCACAACGCTCAAGTAACTGTGGATCGAACCGCGGCGTCGCCATGGCGCCGTGCGCCATAGCCAATCACTGACTGGCGAAACACGGAGCAAGGCGCGAAGGCGCTGTGACGTGAGGTAATTGGGAGATCGGACCGAACCGCCGAGGTGTGATGATGATTGATCAACGCTGGATTCAGGGGCGCATCGAGGGGATGGAACGAGGGATGGCCGACCTGAAGACGGCGATCGTCTCGCTGGAGTCGTCCGTTCGCCTGGAGCGCGGCGTGACGGAGAAGCATGATTCCCTGCTGCGCCGGCTGTCGGAATCCGTTGCCGCCGTTCAGATCACGCTGTCGGCGGTCGAACGCGGACTGAACGGTCTGCCGATCAGAGTGGCCGAACAGGGGCGGGACATCGAGCGGGTGAACGCCCGACTGGAGGGCCTGGCGGCTGAGGTCAAGCACGCGACAGCCGCCGAAATCGCCGGGCGGTATTCCACCAGCAAGGCGATGATCGCCGCCATCGGATCGATCCTCGGCGCGCTGGGAGTCTGGCTGCTCCGACGATAGATCAGCAACTCGCGGCGCCCAGTCACAATTCGGGATGCGTCAGCGCCGTCGCGTCAGGGTGGACTTCTTGCGCGATCGCTTGCCGGCGTGGGACCCGTTTCTCGCGCCGCTCGGGCGATCGAAGGCGATCGAGTGGATCGTCGTTTCCTTCAGGAAGCCGTGGTAGGTGTGAAGGACCCGTTCCCATCGCGGGTGCGACGCGCACGGAGATGCGTCCGGACAGCCCTGATCCTCGAAGGGGCAAGTTGTTCGCTTGAACCGCTCAAACGGGGCGAGAACTTCCCACAATGGCGTTTCCTTGGCGTTGCGCGCGAGGCTGAAGCCGCCGCCGCGTCCACGTCTGGCGTCGAGGACACCGTGGCGGACCAGATCGCCCAGGATCTTCGCAAGGTATTTGCTGGGCACTCCGGATGCTGATGCAATTTCGCTCCCAGCGAGGGGCCAACATTCCTCGTTCTGAGCAATGTAAACGACCGCCCGTAACGCGTATTCGCTGGTCAGGCTCATCATGATCCGCTTACTCTCCAATCAGCTCTTTGTCGCTCGGACTTTCGTGTGCGAGGACACACCGGCTGCAAAGGCGTTCCTGGCGGCTTGCGGTCTCTCGAATCTGGCGAGGGTTTTTACGTGGCCGCGAAGCCGTACCTATCAGGTGCTGATTGTAGGGCGGATGACTTGACTGGGAAAGCACAATTTGTCTATGAACTATTCCGACATAACGTCAATCAGCCGGAACTGTTCCACATCGACCAGGCCCTGGTCGGTCAGCTTGAGCCGTCCGATGACCGAAAGCGGCAGAAATGACAGCGCCATGAAGGGGCGACGGAGCTTTCCGCCCAATGAATGGGCCGCCTGGTGGAGTCGATCCAGCCGCTGACTCAACTGGTCCGCCGTGGCGTCGCTCATGAGGCCGGCAATGGGCAGGGGAACCTCGGCGAGGACCTTTCCTCCGGCGGTCGCGCAGAAACCGCCGCCAATTTCGGCGAGCCGCTCGGCGGCGACAATGATGTCACCATCATCCACACCGACAACGACGAGGTTGTGGGCGTCGTGACCGACGGTCGATGCGAGAGCGCCGCGGCTCAGCCCGAATCCCCGTACGAAGCCGGCGCCGATGCGGCCGGAGGCCCGATGCCGTTCAATCACAACAAGCCTGGCGAGATCCGCGCCCGGATCGGCGTGCAGCCGTCCATCGATGGCCTGGAGGGTCTCGATACTCCGCTCCGTGTCGATTCGATCCTCGATTACATGAATCACATGGACGCGCTGTGGGCCCGTGATGTCGCCTGACGGGATCGCGATCTGTTCGCGATCCAGGGGCGCGATGTTCACTGTATTCGCGTGGGACGTTCCCGTCGTTGCGACTTCCGGAATCGTGGACTTTCCATCGGCGGCGACGAGGCGACCGTTGTGATAGACGCGGCGAACTCGGAAGTCGCGCAGGTTATCGACGATCGTCAGGCATGCGCGGCGAGCGGGGGCGACGGCGCCGAGATCGTGAAGTCCGAAGTACTGCGCGGCCGACAGGCTTCCCAGTCGGATCGCCAGTATCGGGTCCATGCCCGACGCAATGGCGCTGCGCACCATGTGATCGATCTGACCCTGCGCCAGGAGATCATCGACATCCTTGTCGTCCGTGCAGAACATGAAGCGATCGGCCGTCGCGGGTGTGACGGCGGGAAGCAGCGCCTCCAGGTTGCGCGCCTGGCTTCCCTCTCGGATCATGATGCGCAGTCCGAGCCGGAGCTTCTCCTGCGCTTCGGCGGCGGACACGCACTCGTGATCGCTGGCAACGCCCGTTGCGACGTAGGCGCAGAGATCGCGGCCGCTGAGTCCCGGGGCGTGACCATCGACGCGTCCCGGCGTCATGGCGATCTTGGCGAGACACTGGGCGTCGCCGCCGACGACGCCGGGATAGTTCATCATCTCGGCCAGCCCCAGAACGCGGGGCTCGTCGAACAGCGGGCGAAGATCCTCGGCCAGCAGCGTGGCGCCCGCCGTTTCAAGATGCGACGCGGGGACACACGAACTCAGCATTGCGTACACGTCAATGGGCGTCTTTTCGCTGGCGGCCAGCATGTATCGAATGCCATCGATCCCAAGGACATTGGCGATTTCGTGGGGATCCGTCACAACGGCGGTCGTCCCGCAGGTCGACACAAGCCGGGCAAACTCGGGGGGCGCCAGCATGGAGGATTCGATGTGGACATGCGCGTCGATCAATCCCGGGCAGACGCAGAGGCCCGAGATGTCCTCAACGACGGCGCCATCGTAATCGCCGATTCCGACGATTCGATCCCCTGCGATGGCAATGTCGCCCTCGTGGATTTCGTTGGCGAGGACATTGACGATTTGTCCGCCGCGCAACACGAGATCAGCCGGCGCTCGACCGGCGGCGACGTCGACGCGATGTTTCAGCTCCGAGGGCGTTGTCATCGCAGGTAGCGTACTGCCAATCCACAGGCGAGGCCAATCCGCACACGCGGGCGTCAGGCGTGCGGGATGTGCGGCGCGTCAAGTGCGTCATCGCGCGACAACAGGTGCACGCCCCCAAAGAGCGCCGCCATCAACAGATAGCCGATGGCGATCAGGCGGGCGTCGAAGATGCGGCCGCCCCCGTCCGAGGCCGCCGCGAACCAGCTGAAGTGATAGTCGATGGTATTTCCATGCAGCGCGTAGGCGTGCATCAGCCCCATTGCCGTCAACAACGCCGCTGCGAACATCCAGCCCGCGGCATGCAGGAACTTCCGGTCGATCAGATGCGCGCTGACGGCGGCGATGATCATGCAGGTCAGGATATACCCGCGTTCCATTGTGAGCAGGCCGTGGAGCCAGAAACCGCTGACGTCCGCCTGCGGACTGGACGCCAGTTTCGCCTCGATCGTTGCGCCGCCGGCGGCGCTGAACGCGCCCATGACGACTGTCGCTCCCCATGCGGCGATCGCCGGGAAGAGACCGATGGCGACGGCGGGGGCGTGGCGAGCCGGCGTGGCCTGAAACGCCTGGGCCGTGATGACAATTCCGATCCAGAAGACAATTGCGATGCCCGCTTCAACGGGGACCACTGATGCGACGAGCGACAGGGTTCCCGTGAAGATCAGCAGCGTGATGACGATACCGTTCAGTGTGGAGTAGCCGGCCCGGGCGCCAAGACCTTTCCATCCCGGATGCCCGATGTAGATCGTCGTCGGAAAGCAGCTGCCGCAGATCGCGGCGACGATCGTGCCGACGCCGTTGACGGCGAGGGAGGGGCCCGTCGCGTATCGATCGCCCGCCGCCTCGGCGGACTCGATGTTCTGCAGGGAGCCAATGAGATTGAACAGGCCCATGGGAACGATCACGCCGAGCAGCGCCAGGATGCGCTGCCGGTGTTCCGCGATTGTCGTGACGATGTCGGCGAGATAGACCCCGGGCCAGTGTAGTCCGTGGGCCGCCCAGGCCTTTGACACACTGTCGAGCGTCATCGACTTGTTCGACCAGTCATGGGGCAGGATCCATGCGATCAGCGTCCCGATCGCGACGGCGACGAGTCCTCCGGGCAGACTGAGCGGCAGGCGCACCCCCGAGAAATAGGTCACGAGGATGATGGCGAGTGGCGCCATGGCGACCAGCGGCCATTGCCATATCTGCAGCGCGAAGGTCATCGAGATGAAGCCGATGGCGATGCCCGCGAGGGTGCTGAGCAGGGCGGCGCGGGGCGTGTGTTTTCTCAGGCGCTCGGCGACGAATGCGCCGAAGAATTCGATGCAGCCGCTTCCAATGCACGCCACGAGCCCGAGCTTCCATGCGAACTCGGCGTCATGGGACTCATCGAAGGCGGGCTTGATGACAAAGAAGATATAGACGATCAGTGAAGGTGTGTTGATGCCATAGGGCAGGGCGCACACGTCGGTGCGGTTTTCCCGGGCGGCCAGGCGACGGGCCTGCCACGCATAGAAGAGATTGCCGATGATGAGCGACACAGCGGCGCCGGGAAGGATTCGGCCGAACACGAGATCATCCGACATGCCGCAGAGGTTGACGCAGAGCACGATGATGAGCAGAAGCTGGACGAGGTTATCGATGAACAGGCCGAAGAAGCCGTCGAGATCGCGTTTGACGAAGGCGGGTAACGGACTATGCATGATTCGACAGGCCTCCCGAAAAAGTCAGGTGTCGATCCTATGGGCCGAGGGATTCGTCTTCCAGCCGATCAGGGTCGATGCCATTCGTCACACTTCGGGCAGAGGGCGCATCGCCCCGGATCATTGGCCCGAACGGCCGTGAGCGCCTCCCCGCGCCACAGTGACTCGAGTGAATGATCCAGGATCGAGCCGATGGCCTGTCTTGCCGAGTAGTCCTGATCGCACGTTGTGACAGTCCCGTCGGCGAGGACAACGATGCGCGAAAACAGGCGTCGACAGGCGTCCCTTCGCGGTGGCGACATCGACGTGACGGCCCGATCCGGGCGTTGTCCGGCGTAGTGGCTGGCGCCGCGGACGGCGTAGGCGCCGAGCTGTCGCTGCCAGGTATCGACGAACGGCTCCAGCTCGGCCAGGGTATCGTGAGACTTCACGAAAGACGGGACGAGCAGCGGACGGACCGACGCGCGTTCCATTCGCAGCGCCGCCCATCGATTCAGATTGGCGATCACTTTGTCATACGCGTTGAGCCCGTGGACGCGCTGGTAGGTTTCGGCGCTCACGGCGTCGATCATCACTTCAACCACGTCGACGGGCGTATCGAACAGCGCAGCCTCGGCGGCGCCTGTCAGCGCGACGCCGTTGGTTCGGACGCAGATGGCGCCGGCGCCCGCCTCTCGGAGCGCCCGACAGATCCCGGGAAATTCCGGATGCAGTGTCGGTTCGCCAAATCCCGCCAAGACGATGCGCACGTCGTCGACGCCGGCGATGGACTCGGCGATACGCTCGATCGCCGTCAGCCGGATCGGACCGCGCGTCGGGACGGCGTCGCCGCGCGGATTGAAGAGATCTCCGGCCCCGAACTGATCCTCTGTCGTCAGTTCGATTTCGATGTCGTCCGGCGTATTCACGAGATGCTGCTGATCGACGTCGGACAGCCAGCGGCAGATGGTGGCGGCGTTCCAGGTGTCGCCGCCGGCGGCCATGATTCGACGGACGCGTTCGACGGACCGGGATGTGTCGCAGAGAAGTCGACCGGATGCGCGGACAATCGCCGCATCCGGACGATAGCAGGCCTCCCTGCCGGTCAGATCGGGCGCCGGCGCATCGGGCTGGTAGACGAGCATCGCGCCGGGCGGCATGCCGACGCCAACGAGCTGTTCAATGATGTCGCGGGCGACAATGATGGCGTTGAGTCCGGGCGGCGCCTGCATGATCGTCATGCGCGCCATGTCGATGTTTGCTCTGAAATGGGCGATCATTGACGAGAGCAGGTCGGCGTCGAGCAGGGGCGCCGCGCCGGGAATCGACATAACGGCGTCGGCCCGCGTCTTGGCGACGAGACCCTGAAGCAGGGGCGCATTGAAGTCCTCATCGAAGACGCAGAGCGATCCCACGCCGCCACGCCAGCCGTCGAGTCCCCAGAATCGCCCCGCCCGCACGAGCGCCTGATAGGGAGGCGCCGGGGCGTTGTGCGTTTCAATCCGCACGTCGAGTCCGTCCAGAATGGCGCGCACTTCTTCGACCTGAGACGGCGGCGTAAGGACGTGGACGCCGCTGGCGCCCTCAACACGCAAGGCGCGCTCGATTGTCCGCCGCAACACGGGGCGATTCTCAAGCGGCTCGCGCAGCCGCGACGAGAGCCCCATGGGCGATTCGTCGAGGTTGACATTGACGGCGGCGATGATGTTCATGAGGCGGGGTCCGTCGCAGGCGGCGAAGTCGCCGGCGCCGAACGGCCGACGCCTGAGGCGCGGGCCGCCTCAAATCGCGCGATGGCTTCCTGGAAGATGCGGCGCAGGCGCTGGCAGCCATCAAGCATGGCGTCGATGAACGCGACGTCGCGACGAAGCTGTCGAACGGCGCGTTTCCGATCGTCGGGCGCGTCAAGCGACAGCTTGCGGTCCGCCGCCAGTTTCTGGAGTTCGGCAAGCTGAGAGACATCGCGCACCATGCGGAACATGAGTTCGTGCTGCTGAACGAGTGTGCGGAGTTCGTCCACGCGCACGACGAGCTGATTGAATCGAGCCGGCGTCTCGACGGCGTCTTCCATCGCGTTCAGGAGATCGCGCGTTTCGACGCACATCGATTCGAACGCGTTCAGCGCCTCCAGGCGTTCCCGGAGAACTGTGAGCGCCGGATCGAGTCGTGACGCGTCAATCCATCGAATGGCGCCGTCCACCACTGACGAGACGGGCGCGGACGACTTCGGAAACTGTCGCGCCGCGTCGGCGAGGGGCATCGTCTCGGCGCCGCGCTTTCGGGCGCCGCCTTCCGTCGCGTCGATGACACGCTGCGGCGCCTTCGCGAAGTCCCGCTCGAACTGCTGCAGATACGTATACATCTGCTCGTCCGTGTAGATCGGCTGGCCGTTGGCGTCAGGAACCTGACGCAGCATTCTGCGTTGTCGGATGATCCGCTCCCATTCGCGCATTTCGAGTGAGCAGAACCGCCCGAGTTCCGGTCCCCACGCGGCGTGCATTGCAACGCCGGGGGCGTAGTACACGTGTCCGCCGAATCCGAGGTCCTGCCCGATGAAGACAATGGGATCGCAGCCAAGCCATTGGGCGAGGTAGAACGCGAGGTGCATGACCGTCGCGCCGGGTTCCATCGGCGCCCGCGCGGCCAGCGCGTCGCCCAGGCAGCGTCGCGCGAACACGTTGTCCAGCAGGATGGTTCTGGCCTGACCTTCGACCGCGGCCTGGAAGGCGTCGATGACCCTCCATGAGGCCTTCGGCTCGGCCACGAGGACGACTTCCTCCGGGATACGCAGGCCTTCGAAGAACTGAGCCGACAGATCGCTGTAGTCGAGCGATGTGACGAAGTGCGGTGTGATACCGCGCTCGAGCAACGGCTCCAGCGTTGTCTGCGCAGCGATGATGACGGCCCGGTCCTTCAGTTCCCGCAACTGGTCGATATTCCGGCGAAGCGACGGCCCGGCCGCGACGAGGATGGCCGGCTTGCCCGCATGGCGTCCGCGGATCGCCTGCGTTGGAGGCGTCGCGACGTAGGTCGGGAGGTTGTTGGCGATGTTCCGACAGGTGATCTCCGCGTTTCGCACGAGCGTCGTCAGCGACACCTTCGAAAATGCCGCGAAGTCGACAATGGCGTCCCGGCATTGCGCATGGAATTCGGCGTTCCACTCTCGCGAAGACGTCGGGACGGCGAACGCCGCGCCGAACATCAACTGCGTGGAGAACGGCGCCAGTCGATCATGCAGGTAGTCTTTTTCGATGCGCGTCAGAATCCGAACACGATGCGACGAAAGTTCGCGTGAGAGATCGACGTGTTCCATCGCCGATTTGATGGTCGCGATGTCGGGTTCCGAGACAAGGAGGATCGTGTCTCGTCCCGTGTTCGCAAAGATCGCCTTGAGATGGTAGCCGAGGCCGAGTCCACAGAGGACAACGCAGGCGGCCTCGCCGATTTCGAGGTTGTCGGCAAACTCAGCGGCCTCGCGAGCGGGATCGTATCGGCTGTGGAGAAAGAGCGTGCGCCGGTCGGCCGTCGTGACGGCGGCCGTCGGACCGCCGCGGCGGGAGGGCTGGACCTCCAGGCCGGCGTCGGCCGGCAGTTGGTCTGTTTCCCATGCGAGCCGCGCATCCAGGCGCCACAGGCCGCGCATGTTCTCGACGAAGGTCTCGTTGATTGTCGCCGTCCCTGGCATGGTCGCATTGTATCGATCGCGTCATGCGATACCACGCCAATTCGGCGACGCGCGTTGTTCGTCAACCAGACGGGAAAACGCTTGGCGGCGCCGAACGACGTTTCCGCCGATCGACGCCGCCGAAGAAGGGGCGCCTGTCAAAAGGAGCGACGCTCAACGCCTGCGGCGTCGAGCGGTACGAAGCGACATCATGCAGAGGAGTGTCATCGCCGAACTCATCAGCGAGGTCGGAGCGCAGAGGGCCGTGAGGCCCCCCATCGGATCGCGAACGCTGCGGCCGCCTTCACTGATGGCGATGCCGCCGACGGTTCCACCTTGTGAGGGACCGGAGAAGCCGGAAGCGCTGACGCCGAACGCGCCCGTGCCGCCGCACATCGAGTCGCCCGGCGTGCCGGCGTCCGCCGGATCGACGATCGGCTCATCGTCCCAGAGGAAGGGCGTCATTTCGCCCTCGGCGGGCGGGACGTAGTCGGCGCCGATGCGCGTCGAGATGGTGATCAGCGCGTTGGGATAGATCGTGAGCGGTTGCTCGATCTCGATTTCCGGATTGTCGCCGACCACGGCGGGGAAGGTCTCGCCGGGGACCGGACCGTAGGCGCCGACGCCTGTCCGGCCATAGATCTCGACGACGCCCGAGTCCGCGCTGGTCGCCGTCTTGGAGAGAATGAACTCGGCGACATTCCAGGCGATTCCGTCATCGGATTCGATCGCGGGCGGAACGGCGAAAATTGTGCCTGCGCCCATTCTTCGCATGAGCTGAGGTCCGCTGCCGGGAACAAAGGTCAGGGGGCCATCGAAGGGGAAATACTCAATCAGCGCCCCCGTGGAGCCGTAGATCGGTGTGAGGTAGCCGGCCGACAGGATGGCGGTATTGACGTCGCGGCTGCCGAGGTCGAGTGTCCAGCCGAAGAGAGGATCGTCGCTGCCGATTCGAATTGTCACGAGCCAGCGACACTCGGCGTCGCCGTTCTGGAAACACGGATCGCACTTGAGATCAAGCGCATGGCCCATGCCGTCCTCGACGACGATGGCGCCACCCGTCAGTGGCTCGGCTTCCAGCCAGATGTAGTTGGTTGCGGAGGCGACGCCGGTCATCGTCAACGAGACGATGACGCCGCCTATCCATGGAATGAGTCGATACATGATGCGAATACTCCTTATGGTTGCGGGGGCCCGAGTCGCGGTATGAAGAACAATGACAAATACGCGATCCGACGCTCCCTGGTCAGAGGGCGGTTGGAGTAAAACACTGGGAACGGAACGATTTCGCTCCGGCCCCGGAGTCACCGTATCGTACGCGCCGCCAGAGTGGGCGGCAAAGAAAAAACGACGAAACTGTTGTCAATTCCGACGTAAGGTGTGGAAAGAGACGCTCGGGCTCAGGCTTCGACGAATTTCGGCAGGTGCTTGTCGCCCTTGTAGGCGGAGAGCGTGACGGGTTCTTCGGCGATCATCGGCTGAAGTGTCGCGGCGGTCTTCGCGAGGGCGACGTCCGGTTCGGCAAGGCCCGGCTCCCAGAGCTTGGGCCAGTCGAGGCAGACATAGCCCTTGTAGGCGATCCCCTTGAGCAACTGGATGAACCGATAGAGCTCCAGGGCGCCTTCGCCCGGGAGGGCGTAGCCCTCAAAGACGCCGTTGGTGAATTTGCCGTCCGTCAGATGGATGAGGCCAACGCGAGCGCCGAGCCGGGGGACAGATCGTGTCGGCCGCTCGCCGCGCGTGAGGGCGTTGAACGGATTCCAGCAGCAGCGCAGGCCGGGGGAATCGACGGCGTCCACGATGTACCACATGGAAACGCTGTCCGTGAAGTCGCCGTTGTTCTCGATCAGGATCGTGACCTTGTGTCGCGCGGCGTAGTCGGCGAGTTCGCGCAGGGCCTCGGCGATGCGATGCAGCGTCGTTTCCCGCCGTTCGAAGCCGAGCAGACTGAATTTCATTCGCGGGATCTCGGAGCCGAAGACGCGGACGAACGGGCAGCGCAGCTTGCTGGCCAGCTCGATGTACTGTCGGACTTCCGCCTGGTTGCGGGCGACCTGCTCGCGATCCTGGTGATGGAACGCCGCGGACGTGGACAGGCAGACGAGGCTGACGCCGGTCGCGTCCATCAGGTCGGCGACTTTTCCGGGATTGGAGGCGATCTGCGGGGCAAGCGGCAGGTGCATCTGGCCTTCGAGCCCCCGAAGTTCGATGCCCTGGTATCCGTACTCCTTGGCCTTCTCGACCATCGTGGCGAGATTCCAGTTCGGACAGGCGACGCTGCTGAATGCGAGTTTCATGGGGCGGATCGTCTCCAGTTCGGGGGGATTGGCCCGGCGTTGGCGCCGGACGCGTCCACGGATCGCAATAAGGTACTGGACTGGGGGGCCGCGTCAATCTTGATGGCCTGGGACGGCTTTTCACCCGAAGGCTCAGGCGTTTTCCGGAGCGACAAGCCGGACGGTCTCCCGCCGCCGGTCGCGATCGGCCCCCGATCCCCCGCCCGGTGTATTCGCGCCGCCCGACTCGCCGACGCGTCATCAGTACCGTCCCAGGATGCGGCAGATGGCGAGCGCGATCCACGCCCGCATCTCATTGGCGCCAGCGTGCTGCGCTGTGCGTTTCTTGTCGTTATTGAGTTTCCAGAGACCGTCGGACTGCTGACGCCTGACGAACCAGTCCAATGCGCGTCGAACGTCGGGGTCGTCCGACAGAAGTCCGATTCGTGAGATCGCGTCCATCGCGGCGACGAGATGATTCCACCAGAAGGGGTATTGAAATCGCTCCCAGTAATCTGGCGACTTGTAGGATCCATAGACGTCGGGTTTGAAGAATCGCGTCTTCAGGAGTTTCGCCGCGTTGCGAGCCGCCGCCGTTCGTCGGCGCCTCGAATGCTCGGCGAAGGCGCGGAGGATCATCCCCGTCCAGTTGTGCGAGAAGGGCCTGCCGGCGTCGCCCTGGACGGTTTCGGCGTCCGCCATGAAAAGCCGGGCCTGTTCGCGCTTCGTGAATGTGTGTGTCAGGATCGGTAGGGTCCAGCCGCCGTCGTCCTGACGCATCGACAACAGCCAGTCGAATCCCCTGTCGATTCGTGGGTCCGCGCCGTATCCCGCCTTGGTCAACAGACCGACGATGGCGCCGGTGTAGTAGGTCGCGACCTGATTGCCGAGAAACCCGCGAAAATCCCCCTCGCGCGTCTGGCAGGAAAAGAGAAACTCGGCGGCGCGCTCGACGGCCGGATGCGCCTTTGTCATCGCATATTGGTCAACCAGAAATCGAAACTGCTTCCAGGTTTCGAGCAGGTCGTAATAGTGTGGCGGATGAACGGGAACGCGCTTGCCGGGGTATGTGAATGCGCCATAGGACTGTTGTTTGCGCAGCCTTTTCTCGACATCCGGAAGCGACCAGAGTTGGCGCGCCGGCCCGACGCGCTCGCCGAGCAGATCGCGGCGCGTGAAGTAGATCACGGCGTCAACACCACAGGAGAGCAGCGGGGCGATTGGATCGTATCGGAGCTTGTCGAGCCAGGTGGACATGCCGGGGCCTCGTGGGCGACTCGGCTATCCTACCGGGAGGGCGATCCATCGAAAGCCCGGGAGGTTCAGAACAGGCGATTGATCGATTGGCGCCGGATGCGTCAATCGGAGATGACGATGTCGCCGCGCCGGATGTCCACGTCGGTATTCTCAACCTGGGCGGCGGCGGCTCGCTGTACCGTGAATCTCCGATTGATGACGGCCGTCCCGACGAGTCTGTCATTTCGCGTGATCCGAACGCGCTGGCCGTAATAGACGCGCCGCTCCCCTGTCTCGAAGAGGACCATTCCCGCCTCGGCGCGAACCGCCGTGACCTCCCCGTATTGAGTCTCAGGCGGCGTGGCGCGGATGTGGGGAAGAACGTTCTGGATGCGGCGGCGAATATCCGGGGGCGACGTCGGTTCCGTCGCGACCAGGAGCGCCTGGCCCGCGGGCGATCCGATGTCGGCCAGCTCAATCGCGGACTCGATCCGGACAACGGCGCTCGGCGATTCCAGGAGGTCGAGGAGGATGGGCTCCGCGATGTCGGCGTGAAAGCGAGCCGCCAGCCGTACGAGGGCCAATTGGTCGTCCGGACCGGCCTTGTCGACGAGATCGCGCACTTCGTGTGGTCCGATGACGCCGCGAGGTGAGAGATAGGCTGGCAGGTACCTGTAATAGACTTCGAGCGTCAGCGTGTTGATCGCGGTCGAATAGACTCTCCCGCCGGTTCTTCCCCACTTCCCCCATCCGCGACCGAAGGCGGGCCAGCTGCCATAGGCGTGGCGGCGACCGCCCTTCGGCGTCGTCGGTCGTTCCTGGTATTCGAGGATCGTGTTCCGCAACGCGCGATTCCACTGGGCCCAGGGCTCGCCGCCGACGTGAAAGAGGGCGAGTGAGCCATAGTACCAGTAGTAGGCGCTGTGCAGTCCATCGCCGTTGGCGTCGCGAAATTTCTCCAGGTTCGGCAAATCGGCGAGGAGGCGTTCGATCTGTCGCGTTGCAATGCGATCGTCCATACGAAAGCCGAGCGTTGAGCGAACGAACAACCCTGTCGCCGTCATCGCCGGACCATAGCGACGCCTGATGAGCGTCCTGTTTCCGCCGGCGGAGGGGTTTTCGCGTTTGTCGGCGTACCAGACTCGGCCGTCCGGTTCCGTTGCGCGATCGAAGTGTCGGATGAGGTTGAGACGCGTCCGCAGCGGGACATCGACGCCGGCGGCCTGCGCCGACTTGATGGCCATGACGCACCAACCCGTGATCGACGTATCGTTCCGATGGGTTCGGGCGTCGGTATAGTCCCAGCCGCCTTCGGGCTGCTGCGCCTGAGCGACGTGGGCAATGGCGCGTTCAAGCGGTCGGCGAAGCACTTCGTCCTTTGTGAGCGCGTAGCATTCCGCAATGGCGATCGTGCTGATGGCGTCGCAGTACATCTGATAGCCGACGGCGTCCGTGAATCCGCCGGTGGTGTTCTGTTGCGCCAGGATGTAGGAGAACGCGCGCGACAGGTGTTGCGCGTATGGGCCTTCCTCGTGTGTGTAGCCCGCGCCGAGGAAGGCGAGCGTCGCGAGGGCCGTCAGACCGACATCGGCGTCTCGCGATTCGAACGCGACGGCGGCCTGGCTGCAGTGATCGCCGGCGGGGCACTGTCGCGGAAACCCGGTTCGATTCCAGACACCATCCGGTTGTTGATGGGCGGCGAGCCAGGCGAGCCCGTCGGCGACAGCGCGTTCCGTCTTTCGCGTCCCGCCATAATCCCGGACCGCCTTTTCCCTCGCGTCGCGTTGTCGATGTGACAGCGGATCGTCGTCGGATTGTGCGAGCAGACTCGGTGCGAGGAGGAGGACGAGGAGGACGGCAAATCGAATCCGCGATGGATGGCGCATGGTGTCGATCTTTGAGAGGTAGCGGCGCGTGCGAATCGATGATTGTAGGCGCGGCGCCGCGTCCGCGGGAAGAGATTCGGCGTTAGCGTGGATTCGAGAGTGGCTGCACGGAGCGCGTGAAAGGGATGGGCGGCGCCGCTCAGCGTGTCTGGACGGACCATCGGGGCCGGACGCGGCGAATTGCGTGATGCAGCGTCCAGAAGGCCAGGACATAGGCGGGTAGCTGAGCGGGGGCGTTGTACATGATGTAGCCCGAGTGGGCGATCATCGGGGCGATGATCATGGGCGCGAAGGCGATCGTGAGCCAGAAGGCGCGACGCGGGATGCGGATCCGCCAGGCGATCAGAAGAATGGCCGGAAAAAACGCGACAGCCATCGTGTCGGCGAGCGAGTGGATGATGCGCGAATCGGCTGTGTGCGATTGCCACGGATTGAGCGTGAGGACATTCATCAGGCGACGGGCGTAGGTCTGTGCCATCGCGACGGGGTAGGCCTTCCACAGCGCCAGATAATCCTCGCGCATGATGGCGTCGTACTCGGGCGAGCAGACGACGATGTCGGGGACGAGCGCCCGGGCGCGGCGATAGCTGCGCTCGTCCGTCCAGTCCTGAACCGGGACGGCGTCCTCGGGCAGTTCGTTTTCATTGATGAACCATGGGTAGAGCCGAGCCTGGGCGTCCTCGTGGCCGCCGAATTCGGCGAGACCGCAGTGCATGGGATGCCAGAAGACATGGCCCGGGCTGCTGACGAGTCTGCCGGGAAGAACCGCACAGATCGTGGCGATCAGGAATGTCGCGGCCGCGCGGATTCGCGTCGAACGTGGCGCCGCTGTTGTTTGCAGTGTCGTCGGTCGGACGACAAGCAGAAGCAGGGGACACACACACAGCAGTGACACGTTTCGAAACGTGCACGCCGCCCCGATGGCCATCGCGCAGACGATCAGCGCAGGCCAGGCGATTCGCGATCGCTGATTGATCACGGCGATCGCGACACAGGTCGCGGCGAACGCATACAGCGGAAAGAGATACACATCATCGGACCAGGCGATGAATCGCCAGTTCGGGGACGCCAGCAGGAGCGTTGCGACGCCCGCGGCCACGAAAGGCGTCGTCAGGCCCCAAAGCGCGGCAAACAGCGCCGTGATCGCCACGATGAATCCCGCGCGATGCGCCCAATGGAAGAGAGGCGGGGCCTGTGTCGGAGGGCCTTCGGCCAGTTGATCGTCGGACAGTGTCAGCTTCATCGTGACGGCGAGAAACAGCGGTGTGCCGACGTCATATCCGGCGTACTTCTGCGTGAGGACGCGCGAGACATCTTCACCGCGCGCGATTCGCCAGCCGGCTTTGAGCATCTTTCGCAGGCGAAAGTTCTCATTGCGTTCCGCCGGCGGGAAGCAGGCGGCCAGAACGCCGGCCAGCAGGACGATTGCCGTGGCGCAGATTCTCGTGTCTGGGCGCCACGCGGCGCGCGACGCCACAGGGCGATGGCGCCCGGCGATGGTCGCGTCCGGCTGACGCTGCGCGAAACTGCTGATCGTTGACCTTGACATGTCGATGTCGCTACGCGGGCTTCTTCGCGGTAACGAAGACGATATCGAACAGCGTCAGCGGGACGGGGATGCGTCTGAGCAGCCCGGCTCCGGGGATACGCGGTGTCCTGAAGCCGGCGGAATAGCTGAGTCGCTCGACCAGGTAGTGGGCGGTGTACCAGCAGACTTCCGATCCCATGTGGATGACAATCAGCCCCGCGGATTCGAGCATGTGTCGAAGCGCGTCCGGCGAAAAGAACCAGAGATGTTCGGGAAGGTTGTACAAGTGCCATCGCGAGCCGGAGAGCCGGGCCGCGAGCGATGTGATGTCGCCCGTCGTAACGCACATCAGGCCGTTCGGCGCGAGGCGATCGGCGAGCCGCCTCACGGCGCTGTCGGGATCCGGCAGATGTTCGATCGTGTCCCAGAGCGTGATCACATCCGGCGCGCCGTCCACCTTCGACAGGGTCGTCGCATCGATGGGGCCCGTCGTGACGGGCTGACCGAATTCCCGCCGGGCAAACTCGGCGGCGAACGGAGACACTTCAATGCCCTGTGTTGCGAATCCTTCGCCGGCGGCTTCGTGCAGGAAGTGGCCCGGACCGCAGCCGACATCGAGGAGTGACGCCGCGCCCGGCTGATGGCGACGGATGTGGCGAAGTCGCTTTCGATTGGTGCGACGCATGGCGCCGGCCATTGCGAAGTAATCGTTGTAGCCCTTTGCCGCGTTCGCGTCTTCGAAATAGGCCGCGTCGTAGAAGGCCGTCGGATCGAGACGGGCGTTGTGGGTCCAGGCGAGGCGGCATCCGGGGCATTGTGCAATCTGGTAGCCGCGAACACAGTCGCGCTGAACGGCGTCTGTCCGGCCGCAGGCGCGGCAGGCGTCGAACGCGGATTCAGTCTGAGTGACGGCGGCGATCATGCCGTCTGTCTCAGTTGTCGAATCGCTTCCATGCGCTTGTCAAACTCGCTGAGCGTTTCGACGGATTTCGGAATCTCGCGTTTGGATGGCGACAGCCGCAGGGCGCCGCGACTGGGAATGCCGACGGCGTCCGCCACGACGTAGAGTGGTCGCTGTTTCACTTCGTCGTAGGTGCGCCCGAGGTACTGGCCCATCAGCCAGAGACCGACGAGCTGAATGCCGCCCATGCAGAGGACCGTCGCGATGAGTGAGGCCCAGCCATTGACCTTGTCAAAGCCGGGCAGGCCGACGATGTGACCGACAAGGACGAAGACGAGGTAGCAACTGGACAGGGCGGAGAACGTCAGGCCCGCCACGCCCATGTAGCGAAGCGGCTTGGCCGACAGCGAAAACACGCCGTCCGTCAGGAGGCGGATCAGTCGAATCGTGGAGTACTTGGCCTCGCCGCCGTTGCGTTTGGATTCGGCGTAATTGACAACGGCCTGGTTGAATCCGATCCAGCGGGCGAGACCTCGGTTGAAGCGTCCGTGTTCGCGGAGGCGGGCCATGGCGTCCACGGCGCATCGATCATACAGGCGGAAGTCGGCGGACTGGGGCACGATATCCACGTCGCAGAGACGTTCGAGCATTGCGTAGCCGACGCGTTTGCCGAGGCGCCGAAAACGGGATTTCTCGCTCATCGACTCGCGGATGCCGTGAACCACGTCGGCGCCTTTGCGCCAGGCGTCGAGCATGTCGGGAATCGCCTCGGGCGGATGCTGAAGGTCGCCGTCCATCGTGACAACAGTCTGCCCCGTAGCGTGATCGAGTCCCGCCTGGATTGCATTCTGATGGCCGAACGGTCGCGACAGCCGCAACAGCTTAAAACGCGGATCGCGCGTGTTGGTGTCCGCGACGAGTCGATCCGTCTCGTCGGTACTGCCGTCGCTGACAAAGAGCACCTCGTAGCAGTCCGTCGTGTCGCTCAGGGCGTGTCTGAGGCGATCGACCATCGCCTGGATGTTGGCGGCTTCGTTCAGGACGGGGATCACGACGCTCAGAAACGTGGGTCTCTTCGGCGCGTCAGCGCGATAGCTCATGCGCGTCGATTCCTCGCGCGGGCGCCTTGGCGCCATCCGTCCGGCGTCCATGTCACGTCGGTCATCTCGAGAGGTCATAGGCTCGTCCTGATCGCGGGCGCTTGCGTCACGTCGCGAAATTCGCCGGCGCGGCGCGCGGTCCCGCCTCAGATTCCATCGGCGATGTCGGCGAATGCGGGTGAGGCCGCGCGGCATGAGCGCAAAATCCGCCGAGACGGGGCCCCGCATCGCGGCAATGCAGGTCGTCGCCAGCGATCCGGCGGCGTCTGCCGATATTTGAGATACGCGGAACTGCGGCGGGATGTGGCTGCGCGCAGTCAAAAATGTGTCTTTCTGCAAGGTGGGCTGTTTGGCGACGGCTTCCATATCGCATTGGCCGGTATCGGCGGACTCGGAGACGGCGCGGGACGAAGGACGCGTGGCGCTCGCGCGGCTGGGGCTGCTGCTGAGCGTCTTCGGCGCCGTCGTTTTTGTCATGATGCGAATGCCGGCGCTGCCCACGCATTTTCAGATCGACGGCCAGCTGGCCGAGTACCTGGCCTGGACGAAGGCGCCCGAGGCGATCGGGAACAGCTTCAACCAGGAACTGAACCCGCGACTCTTCAGCGTCTATTACCCCGCGATGGGGTTTCTGGTCAGGTATGTCGATCGACTCACACTGCTTTGCGGCGCGTTCGCTGTTGAGTTGATCATGCTGGCGGCGGCGCTGTACTGGCTTTCGCTGACGCTGACGCGAAATGCGCTCGCAAGTTCGCTGGTGTCGCTTTCGGTGCTCTGGGGTAACAGCATGGCCGCGTCGCTCGGCGGTTCGAGCGGCGTCGGCCTCGTGTGCAATCCGGAGTTCCCTGCGACGGCGATGATCTGCGTGGCCATGGCGCTCTCGTGGCGGGGGCGTCATGTGTGGGCGTGTCTGCTGGCCGGCCTGGCCTTCAACGCCCATGGCTCCATCGCGCTGTTTGGCGGCGCGATGCTGTGCGGCGCCGCGATCATCGATGGGCTTCGGCGCGGGCGATGGCGGCCGGCCATTGCGGCGTGTGTCGTCTGCGCCCTGGCGGCGGCGCCGACAGTTTTCTGGGCCTTCTCGACGACGGCGCCGACGGGGGACGTTTCGATCGAGGAGTGGCTGCGATTTCCCAGGTGGATCTACCCGCATCACATTTTCGTTTCCGAAACGCCGGCGATTGGCTGGCTGCGGCTCGCGGCGCTGCTGGTCCCGGGCGTGATGGGATGGGCGGCGGCGCGGAGCGCGCTTCGCGAGAAGCTGACGATTGTCGAGGGCTGGCTGTTCGCCGCGGCGATCCTGCTTGCCGCGGGATACGTGTTGGTCGAAGTCTGGCCGGTTCGATTCGTGGCGCAGCTGACGTTGTGGCGCGGAACGCGGTTCATTCTCTTCGCGGGGATCGCGGTCGGGATTGCCTGGCTGATTGACATCGCGAAGTCCGGCGGACTCTCGGCCGTGCTGGCGGGTGTGGCCCTGACGGGATTCCTGGCGCCCATGGCGCCCGCGCTGGCGGCGCCGGCGCATGCTGCGACGGCGTTGCTCATCGCGATCACGGCGTTGCGAACTCGCGGTTCATGGCGATGGATGGGGTTTGCGTTGTGCGCCATCCCGATGGCGCTTCTGGCGGACGAGTGGCCGGCGCTGGCGCGAATGACATCGTACATGGCGCCGCGCTGGGGCGTTGTGGTTGTCGGCGTGGCGACGCTGTTGGTGTGGGCGACGAGGGACGGGCGCCCGCTTCGACCGATTGGCCTGATCGCATTCGTCATGGCGGCCTGCGCGTTTGTGCAGGCGGTCGGTATGGCGCCGACGTTCGATGGCGTGCAGAAGCGACGCGCAGATGCGCTGCTGAAACTGGCGTCGGAAATCCGACGGGCCTGTCCGCCGGGGCGCATCGTCGTGGCCCCACCAGATCTCCGAAATCCCGGCGCGTGGGCCGATCGAGGCTCGTTTCTCTGCCGGCAGCAACTGACGGTCTACGCCTACGGTCCCTGGCTGGTGGATCGACTCTATGAACGAATGTCGTGGTATCTCGGCGACGACGCCCGCAACGTGGCGCCGGACGGATCGATGATGCGACGACTGGCGGACGGATATCGAAGGCGATCAACGGCGGCGTTCGAGGAGCTTCGCGAGCGTTACGGCGTGGGGCTGGCGATTGTCGAGCTGGATCAGCGGCTCGACTTCGGCGTTGTCGCCGAAAACGACGTCTTTCGCGTGTATGACCTGTCGGCGCCCCTGGCGCGGGCGCAGGCGAGGGGGGATGTCGTTGAGTGACGCCGGGGCCATTGCGGGAAGACTGACTGAAATCCGCGTCGAGGGCGCGCGGCGAACGGCGCTGGCGCGCGGGTTGAGGAGCGCGGCGCAGATTGCGGTTGCGACAGTTCTGATGGCGTGGCTGATTCGTTCGGGCGCGCTGCGCTGGCCGGCGCTTGCCAAGTTGTTCGACGCGCCGCGGATCGTCGCCGTGGCGATGTTCTGCGTCATTGCGAATTATGTCTTTCTTGCGATGCGACTGTCATCTATCGTGCGCGCCGCGGGCGGGCGGCTTTCCCGGCCGGACGCGATGCGATTCACGATGGCGGCGGCGTTCGCGGGCTGGCTGATCCCGGGCGGTCTCGGCTCGGACCTGGCGAAGGCGTACCTGCTGGGGCGTGGATTCGATGGTGACGTCTCGAAGGGGATCGGCGTCGCGCTGGTGGATCGACTGCTGGGGCTGGCGGCGCTGATGGCGCTGGCGGTCGGCGGAATGCTGGCGACGCTGGACAGAATTCGACAAACGCCGGCGCTGATGGGGCTGTTGGTCGCATGTGTTGCGATCCTGATCGGATTCGCCGCAATGTTTGTCGTCGCGTTCGCTCTCGCGCGACGCAATGACGCGCACGCTCCGCCGCGAGACGTCACGGGTGGAATCATGGGCGTCGTGAAGCGCGTCACTTCCGCCATCGGCGCGACGGCGCGGCGACCTTCCGGCATGGCGATGGGTTTCTTCTGGTCCCTGTGCGCCCAGGCGTCGATTGTCGGCGCGGCCGTGGTCGTCTGTGTCGGTCTCACGGGGGCGACGCCGAGCCTGACCACGTGCGCCCTGGTTCCCGTGGGATTTGTCGCGAATGCGCTGCCGCTGGCGCCGGGCGGGCTGGGCGTCGGGGAGGCCGTCTTTGACACGCTCTTCGCCATGGCCGGAACGGCCGGTGGCGCCGAGATCGCATTGTCGTGGCGGGCGCTGGCGGTCATCGGAAGCCTGCCGGGATTGTGGTTCCTGATTCGATGGGCGCGTCGACGAGGCGCTCATCCTGTCGGACAGATTGCGCCGACGCGCGTTGCGTAAGGACTCAAACGAGGAAAAGAGACAGATGAAGATCCTGATGCTGCTGCCGGCGTTCAACGAGGAAGACTCGATCCCCGCGCTCCTGCCGCGCATTCGCGATGCGATGGAGACGGGGGGATTTGACTATCGCGTCGTCCTCGTAGATGACGGGAGCCGGGATGAAACCGCCGCCCGGGCCGAGCGGTTCCGTCGGGAGATGCCGATTGACATCCTGCGGCATCCCATCAATCGCGGTCTCGGCGAGACGATCCGCGATGGGATCGAGCACTGCGTGGGCATCGGCGGACCGGGAGATATTGTCGTGCGCATGGATTGCGACGACTCGCAGGATCCGGCGTACGTTGCGACGCTGGTCGAGAAAGTCCAGAGTGGCTGTGACGTCGTCGTGACATCGCGATATCAGCCGGGGGGCGGTCAGTCCGGCGTCGAAGGCCATCGAAAGCTGCTGAGCTGGGGGGCGGGGCTCTACATGAAGCTGCTCTTCCCGATTCGCGGGCTCCGCGACTATTCGTGCGGGTATCGCGCCTATCGATGGGAAACGCTGAAGCGGGCGATCGACGTGTATGGCAATCGATTCATTGAGCGCAAGGATCTCGGGTTCTCGTGCACGCTTGAGAAGGTCGTCAAGCTGGACCTGCTTGGCGCCCGATTCGGTGAAGTCGCGCACTATCTGCATTACGATCGCAAGAAGAGCGTCAGCAAGATGGCGAGTCTGCCGACAACATGGGGCTACCTGCTCCTGGCGATGAAGTACAGCAAGTGGTTCGGCGTGCGCCGCGGGTACTGGAAGCGGCGGATCGCCGAATTCCGGGATCCTCGCGTGAGCGCGTCGCCGCAGGAAGAAAGGCCAGTGTCATGTGCGGCATCGCAGGCTGCCTGAAATTCGATCATTCGGATCGCGTCGACGCGTCGCTGATTCACGCGATGACGGACACGCTGGCGCATCGCGGTCCCGATGGCGAGGGTTTTCATATCAAGGGGCCCGTGGCCCTCGGCCATCGTCGCCTGGCGATCATTGACGTCGCCGGTGGGGCGCAGCCGATTCGCAATGAGTCCGGCTCCATCTGGCTGATCTGCAACGGCGAGATCTACAACCATCTTGAGCTGCGGCGGGAGCTGTCGGGGCGGCATCGATTCCGAACGAGCAGCGACAATGAAGTCATACTGCATCTCTACGAGGAGCAGGGCGCCGAGTGCGTCAGCCATTTGAATGGAATGTTCGCCTTCGCCATTTGGGATGAGCGGGAGCGAACGCTCTTTCTTGCCCGGGATCGGTTGGGGATCAAGCCGCTTTACTGGACGAAGTCGGGCGACGCGTTCCTGTTCGCGTCGGAAATCAAGGCGCTGTTCGCGTCGCGCGACGTCAGCCCCAGGATGAACGTCGAGGCGCTGCCGGAGTATCTGACATTCCAGTTCCTACTGGGCGACGCAACGATGTTCGAGGGCGTGCGTCGATTGGAACCGGGTACCCATTTGACGATTCGACCGTTCGACGACGCCCGGGCGCGGATTCAGCGATACTGGGATTTCGACTACGCGCTCGATCGATCGTCGGCGTATGAGGATCACGTGGCGCGCGTGTCGATGCTGCTGCGGGATTCCGTCGCGTTGCAGATGCGAAGCGATGTTCCCGTGGGCGCGTATCTCTCGGGCGGACTGGACAGCAGCGTCGTCGCGACGCTGGCGGCCCGACAGGGAAGCGACGCCCTGGCGGTATTCACTGGCGCGTTTGACGACGGTCCGGCCTTCGATGAATCACATCACGCGCGGCGCGTCGCCGACGCGTGCGGCGCCGCGTATCACGAGATTCGGCCGGACGCCGAGGGCTTCTGCCGCGACATGCCGACGCTTGCGTGGCTGATGGACGAACCCGCCGCGGGGCCTGGTCTGTACCCGCAATATCACGTGTCGCGCCTGGCGGCGCAGCATGTGAAAGTGTGTCTCGGCGGACAGGGCGGCGACGAACTGTTCGGCGGCTATGCGCGTTACCTGGCGGCGTACCTGGAACAGTGCCTGAAGGGCGCCATTCACGGGACGCAGGACGGCGCCGAGTATGTCGTGACGTGGGAGGAGATCGCGCCCAACCTGCCGCTGTTGCGGGAGTACACGGCGCTATTGCAAGGCTTCTTCTCTCGCGGTCTCTTCGACGACATGTCGATGCGCTATCTGGCGCTGGTCGATCGATCGGCGGGGCTGGATACCGTGATGTCGCCGGATGTCTGGAACGTCTCAGCGCGGGTCCGCGTGGCGGAGCGATTCCGATCGCACTTCGAAGCGCCAGCGGCGCCGAGTTATTTTGTGCGAATGACGCATTTCGACCTGAAGTCGCTGCTTCCGGCGTTGTTGCACGTCGAAGATCGCGTGAGCATGGGGGCTTCGCTGGAGTCGCGCGTGCCGCTATTGGATCATCGGGTTGTGGAGACTGTGACGCGGATGCCGCCCGTCATGCGATTTCGTGGGGCGTGTTCCAAGCGAGTTCTGCGTCGCGTGGCGACGGGTGTCGTGCCGCAGTCAATTCTCGATCGGCGTGACAAGATGGGCTTCCCCGTGCCGTTCGACGCGTGGTTCGGGCGGGAGCCGGTGCGATCATTTGTTCGCGACGCCCTGCTGGGGGCGACAGCGCGGCAAAGGGGCCTCTGGGATGTCGGCCGGCTCGAGCGTGAGATGGGCGATTCAGGGCGCTTCAATCGGAAGCTGTGGGGGCTGCTCAACCTGGAACTCTGGCTGCGACAGTTTGAGTCCGCGCGTGTTCCGTTTGAGCGACCGAGCGGCGTGGGGCGCGGCGCCGACAGCGCGACGTCCGATGCGACTTCCACGTCGTACCGGGCGCGGGCGTCGTAGTGACGCGCGGCCTTCAACGGAAAGCGCCCCGGATTTGCGGGCGATTTTCTTGTATTGGCCGTTCGCGACGATAGAATACGAACAGTGAAGCCGGGCGGCGTTTGACGCGTCGCGTTGGTTGAGGGCTGGCAATACGGCGGAATACATACACTCGATATTATTTTTCATCTTAATCACTTCGATCTTCGGATCGTCCCCGCCGAGCTTCCTTCGTCAACACGTCCCGCCATTCTCTCCCGTTCCTTCCTGACATTCTGATTGTTGTTGTCGTTCAGCGTCGCGGTTCGGCTCCAGTTGTTGTGCGCGCAGTTCGCCGCATCTCGGGAGTCGCATTCGTCGCAGAATGAAGGTCCCGGCGTTGCTGCAGCGGCTCTGATGTCGCTGTGCGCGTCGTCGTGATCGATGCGCGTGTTTCGGGTCGCGATTGGAGGCGACGCCCCGATGGGTGATCGCGCGCAAGCGTAGCGTCGCGCTAAGCGGCGCAGGTTCCGGAGGCGCTGAAGCGGGCGCCGCCTCAGGCGGGCCAAAAGGAAAGGACTGGGTCATGTGGTCAATTCGACATTTTTCCAGAAGTCAGTCGCGGCGGTCATCGGCGAGCGTCCTGGCGAGGCGGGCGCTGAGCGCGAGTCTCGTGGGCTGGCTGTCATTCGCTCCGATTGCGAACGCGCAACCTATCGACGGGGCGACGGCGACGGGCGCCTGGACGGGTGGCGGCCTCACGCTGACAGGCGCGGACCTGCGTCGAATCGCGGGGGAGGGCGGCGTGCGGGGCGGCGGCGGAAATGTGCTGCTCGTCGAGTGCAACGGCGCCTATGGGTACGCCACGATCCAGTCGGCGATCGACGCGGCGGAGGACGGCGACATCGTCGTTATCCTGCCAAACGACTGCACGCCGGAGGGGCGGTGGTTTGAGAACATCGACTTCCTGGGCAAGGCGATTCGCGTCCAGAGCGCGAACCCGGCGGACCCTGGGATCGTGGAGGCGACGATCATCGACGGAAACGCCGCCGGCAGCGTCGTGAGCTTTGTCAGCGGGGAGGGGGCGGACTCGGTGCTGGACGGTGTGACAATGACGAATGGGCTTGGCGTCGGCGGCCATGGCGGTGGTGTTACCTCGATCGAGTCCGCACCGACGATCCGACACTGCCTCCTGAACGAAAACCAGGCGGAGCGTGGTGGCGCGGTTTATTCACAGGGCGCCAGTGCGCCGACATTTGATTCATGTCGCTTTGACTCCAACGCCGCATCGTTGTCGGGGTCGGCGATTTCAATCTGGGGACTCTCCGTCTGGCCGGTCGTGATCGATTGCGACTTCTCCAATCATGGTGGGAGCACACTCTATTACGGTCACGCGGGTCGACCTTCTGACTGCAACGTCGAAGATGCTTGCTTTCAGGCGATCGGATGTTCATTTCATGACAACAGCAGCAAGAAGCTGCTTCGGGGCGACGGGATGGCGATCTCGTTCTGCACGTTCCGACGAAATACGGATACGTGTGCGTATGGCACGCGGTTCAGCATTTCAGACTGCCATTTTGAGGACAATTCGAGCAGCCTCCTTGTCTTGATCAACTATGGAACGCTCGAGCGCACGACGTTTATCCAAAACCATGCTCCGGGAACACTCGTAGTTATGGCGTTTGGCGCTCTGGTCCGTGATTGTGTCTTCGACCAGAACGAAGCCGCGGGTCCGCTCTTTCAACTTGGCGGCAGCGATTCCCACTTAACCGATTGCACATTCACGAATAATGACACGCAGACCAGAATTGTCGAGACGACGGCGTTGATCCGAGGATCCATCGAACGTTGCGAGTTCCTCGAAAACGTTGGGACCTCCATCCGCGTTCTCTCTGAGGCGAACCCTGACACCATCGGGCCCATCCGGGATTGTCGATTCATCAACAACATCAGTCCCCGAACCGGTGGCGCAATCCAGATGTGGAACGGAACCGTGATCAACTGTCTTGTCGTCGGAAACTCTTGTGAGTCGGGTGGCGCGATAAACGCGACTGGGGCGGCCGTCGTTGGATGTACGATTGTCGGAAACTTCGCAACGGGGCTGACCGCCGGCGTGACGGGCGCCCAACTAACAAACTCCATCGTCTACAACAACCGCGACGCGAACGGCGATGGCCATCAGTCGCAGGTCTCTCAGGCGACGACCGCAACCTACTGCAACATCCAGAACCTCCAGTACAACTTTACACCCGGCGGCGTTCCCAACGCCCTCGCCGGCAACATCTCGCTCGATCCGCGATTCGTCGATCCGGGCCACTGGGATGACAACGGGACACCGGCCGATCTGACGGACGATGTCTTCGTTCCCGGCGACTATCACCTGGCGGCTGACAGCCCGTGCATCGATGGCGGCGATCCCGCGTTCGTTGTGGACGACGGCGCCGCCGATCTGGATGGCGAAGCGCGCGTGCAGAGTTGTCGTGTCGACATGGGCGTGGACGAATTCACGCAGGACGACGTCGCGCTGGCGGGCGATTTTGATGGCGATGGCGCCGTGACGGCGGCGGATCTGCCGGCCTTCTTCGCGGAAGTACTGAATCCGGTCGGTCTGGGGCTCTGCCTGGCGGACCTGAACAGCGATGGGTTCGTCAACGGAGAGGATCTTGCGGTAATGACAGCGGCGCTGCTTGGGCAGTGATCCTGTTCAGCGTATCGATCGATTGGGCCTGGAAGGGCGGACCTGTATGTCGGAATCTGACAGCGCGCTGCCGGGAATGCCGGGCGGGCCCGTCTGTTGCGCCAGGTGTCGGTTATTGACGAATCGTATCGAATGCGCGTGACGTTGTGACAGCGATGTGTCGCACAACGCATATGACTTTTGTTCCGGTTTTTCTTTTATTGGCGCCATGAATGTGTTAGAATACAGGAAGCCAGAGCCGGGCAGAGTATGATTTGACGTCCCAGTTGCGGAGAATCGCCGAACGGCCTATTCAATCGATATCATAAGCTATTATCTCATTCGCGATCGACAGGTCGCAACCGTTCAGTCCTCCGCACTTCTTCGTTGATCATTCCTCTCCCGAACTCCAGCTGACAGGTTGGTTCCTGTGGCGTCGTTTTGCATTCGCATACGCGGCGGCGCTGGCGTGCGCGTCCCGCGCAGGTCCGCGATGGCCCCTTGCGATTGCATCTTGCGCCATTCGGCGTTCGCCGCGCGTGCTCCAGACGCGATGTGGCGAGTGGGCGTGATCGTTGCGCCCATGTGGAACACGGGGGCGCGGCTCGTAGCGCACCGTCCATGGCGATGCGCCGGAAAATCTCAATCGCGTTTCAGCGGGGAAGGTGAAGAATCGTCCGTTCTGAATGAAAGGAGAGAGTCATGGCAATGAAGAATGGCAACGTGCTGGTTTGGGCGACCACGATCGGCTGGCTTCTGGCGCCGGCGGGGGCCAACGCGCAGCGGATTGATCCAGCCGACGCGGTCGGTCCCTACTCGGGCGGGGGCGTGACGCTGACGGGGGAGGATCTTCGGCGAATCGTGGCGGACGACGCCGGAGGCGGATCGCCACGCGGGGGCGGCGCCGCGCTTGTCGTCGAATGCCAGGGGGCGTTCGGGTTTGCGACGATTCAATCCGCGATCGACGCGGCGATCGACGGGGACGTGGTCGTCGTGTTGCCGAATGACTGTTCGCCGGAGGGGCGATGGGTGGAGAACATCAACTTCGTCGGAAAGGCGATTCGCGTGCAGTGCGCCAACCCGGCGGATCCGGACGTCGTCGCGGCGACGACCATTGACGGAAACATGGCGGGAAGCGTTGTGTATTTCGTGACGGGAGAGGGACCCGATTCAGTGTTGGACGGGTTGACGCTTATCAACGGACGGCAGGTTTCGACACAGAGTCGCGGCGGCGGTGTCACGTGCCTTGGGGCGGCGCCCACGATTCGGCGATGTGTCATCTCAGGGAATTCTTCGGGGTTGGGGTCCGCGGCTTCCATTTTTGACAGTGACGGGCCGCTCTTCGATCGGTGTGACATCGCCGGCAACGCGCCGGGAACCACGGCCATCATGACGGTGAATTCGGTCAATGCGCTGTTTCGAGAATGTCGCATTCAGCATGAGGGAACGTATACAGTGCGATTTGACTTCGGCGGCTTCGCGGCCTGCTCGCTGCCGAACACCTGTGGTCGGTTCGAGGACTGCCTGTTCGAGGCGAACGTCGTATCGCGCTTGGTCTATGGCGCTACGGTTGATTTCTCCGAATGTCGTTTTACGGGCAACTCCGCCGGTCAGTTGATCATGGTGGATTCAGTTCAGATCAGTGATTGCAGGTTCGACAACAACATGGCGGCAAGCCGTGTAATCAATACGGCGCGGGCGCTGGTCGAGCGAACCGAGTTTGTCAACAACACATCACCGGCGAGCGAGATGCTCTACTTCGGCGAACTCTCCATGGTCGACTGCGAGGTCTCGGGGAATGAGGCCACAACGGGAGCCGTCATATACGCCCAGGGCCCGGTGTCGATCGTCGGTTCGACATTCTCCGACAACGACGCGCGATACGCCCCCCTGAGAATCTCAGGAACGCCCGTGGAAGTGTCCGACTGCGCCTTTGAAGGAAATACGGGGCAGTCTGTCTGCGGCGCCCTGTACGTGTTCAGTACGCCCGACACTTGCGTGATTCGAAACTGCGTCTTCCGGAACAATGTCGGCGGTACGCAGGGGGGCGCCATTGGTGGCGGCGGTGTTCGCGTCATTGACACACTGGTTGCCGGGAACGTGTCCAACGGTTCCGGCGGCGGGATCCGGCTGACGGCGGGAGGCGTCGAAGGATGCACAGTGGTCGGCAATCGTTCCAAGACGCAACCCGCGGGCGTATACGCGACAATGCTCGAAAATACCATCGTCTATGACAATCGAGTCGTGTTTCAGCAGGGACCGTCCACGCCGTCGACGCAACAGCAGGCGAACGGGTTTGCGCACGCGCATTACTGCAACATTCAGAACTACGCGGCGTTCTTTCCGGCCAATGGGTACGGCGAAGAGTGGTTCGGGAACATCGATCTGGCGCCGCAATTCGTTGACGCCGGTAGCTGGGATGACATGGGGACACCGACGGACTATTCAGACGATGTCTTTGCGCCGGGTGACTATCACCTGCGGGCGGAAAGTCCGTGCATCGATGGCGGAAATCCCGCGTTCATCGTGGACACAGGCGCCGTCGACATCGACGGCGAGCCTCGGCGCATGGCGTGCCACGTCGATATTGGCGTCGATGAGTTCACGCAGGACGCGGTCGGCGTGGTCGGTGATTTCAACAATGACGGCGAAGTGACGCTCGACGACGTTCCGACGTTTGTCGACGTGGCCCTCGCGGGGCACGGGATTGGCGTCTGCTCGGGCGACGTCAACGGGGACGAGGTCGTCGACGGTCGAGACGTCAGCGCCATCGTGAGTCTGCTGCTGGGCGGCTGAATCACGGAGGGTGATGTCGAACGATGGGCCGCGCCGCCGGGGAACGAGAAGGGAATTTCGTTCCGGCGGGCGGCCGTTTCGATGTGAGCCGCTCACCATCTGAGCCGCCGCAGTGATGCGGCGGTCGACATGCAATCGTGAATGTGTCTGGCGGTACGACCGAGCCATGACTGGCACGGCTCGGAGGCCGCTTCGCAAAGCTCGAACGTAGACCGAGTCGCCGAGTCACTGAGCCGCGAGCGTCAGCGAGTCGGTCGCGCGATGCAGGCATAACGAGTGGGGCGGGAAGGGAATCTCGCGCGATGTAGCAGCGGGAAAGGAATCCCGTAACAGCGAGGCGGATGTGGGTACGGGATAGGAATCCCGTACCAGCGAAGCGGATGTGGGTACGGGATAGGAATCCCGTACCAGCGAGCGGGGGGTGGAACGAGAAGGGAATCTCGTTCCGGCGGGCGGCCGTTTCGATGTAGGCCGCTCACCATCTGAGCCGCCGCAGTGATGCGGCGGTCGACATGCAATCGTGAATGTGTCTGGCGGTACGACCGAGCCATGACTGGCACGGCTCGGAGGCCGCTTCGCAAAGCTCGAACGTAGACCGAGTCGCCGAGTCACTGAGCCGCGAGCGTCAGCGAGTCGGTCGCGCGATGCAGGCATAACGAGTGGGGCGGGAAGGGAATCCCGCGCGATGTCGCTGCGGGAAAGGAATCCCGTAACAGCGAGCGGGGAGGTGGAACGAGATGGGAATCTCGTTCCAGCGGCGGGTGTGGGGACGAGAAGGGATTCTCGTCCCAGCGGTGAGAAGGGAATCTCGTCCAGGCGGTCGATTTTCAATGCAGCGAGCGGGTCGCGTGGTATCCGGTCTCTTAACTGAGCGAGCGGCCCGGATTGCGTCTATACTCTGCCCGCTATGACATCGACAGCCAATACCGGTCGGACGAAGCGAAGCGCGACACTCAGCCACGACATCGACCTGTTGTCGGATGTCCTGGCGCGCGTGTACGCCGAACAATGCGGGGCGGCGGCGGCGGCGACGTTTGATCGTCTCGTGGACTTGTGTCGGGGAGCGGATCTGTCCGCCGATTCGCCGTTCGGCGAGGTTCGCGCCGCGGCGCAGCGGCTCAGCGACGACGAAATCCACGAGCTGCTCAAGGCGCTGACGATTCGCTTTCACCTCGTGAACAAAGCGGAACAGGTGGAGATCGCTCGCATCAATCGTGACCGTGAGCGGAAGTCGTCGGTTCGGCGCCCGCGGGCGGAATCGATTGCGGAGGCGATCGACGCGCTGAAACAGCGAGGGCTGTCGCTGGACGACGCCATGGACGTGCTGGGCAGACTGGACATCCAGCCAACGTTCACGGCTCATCCGACGGAGGCGCGACGGCAGAGTGTGTTGCGCCAGCAGCGCCGGATTGCCGGCGCCCTGAACGACGTCCACGAGCCCGGACTGTCCGCCGCGGAGCATGAGGCGATCGCCGTCCGAATGGCGCGCGATGTCCACCTGATGTACGCGACGGACGAGCTTCGCGTCGAGCGACCTCGCGTCATCGAGGAAGTCCGTCACGGTCTCTACTTCCTGAGGGGGCCCGTCTGGCAGGCGATACCACAGCTGTATCGCGATCTGCGATCCGCCATCAGGGAACGCTACAGCGCGACGCCGGCGCTGCCGACGATCCTCCGATATCGCACATGGATCGGTGGTGATCGCGACGGAAATCCGAGGGTCACGTCCTCCGTGACGCGGGCGACATTCGCCGAGTTGCGCGACGCGATGTTCGAACTCTACGAGGAGGAACTGACGGCGCTGCGTCGCGAATTGTCCGTTTCCCGCGTGCGCGTGGAGATCCCGGACGCCCTGGACGACGCGATCAATATGGATCGCGACGAGTATCCGCTTTCGGATCGCGATCAGCGCGTCATGCAGAACGAGCCGTTTCGAATGCGTATCACGCAGATGATGGCTAAGCTGGACGCCGCGCGCGAGACGCCGTCCGCCTATCGGGCCGAAGCCTTCGTGGCCGACCTCGAAGCGCTCTCGGATGCGCTCAACGGCTGCGGCATGGGGCTGGTCGCGAGTGAGGGGCGACTCTTCGATCTGATCCATCGGGCGAGAACGTTCGGTCTCCACATGGCCGCGCTGGATATTCGCCAGCATTCGCGTGTCCACGCCGAAACGCTCGCCGAACTGCTCCGGCTCGCGCGCGTGTGCGATGACTACCTGGCGCTCAGCGAAGCGGAGAAGATCGAAACGCTGCGGGCGGAGCTTCACAATCCGCGACCTTTGTCGCCGATCGACGCCCGGCTGACGCCGCCGGCGCGCGATCTGATCGACACGCTGAACGTCATTCGCGAGCAGTCCGCCTCCAGCCCGGGCGCCGTCGGCGGGTACATCGTCAGCATGACGCATCATGTGAGCGATCTGCTCGCGGTGCTGGTGCTGTTGAAGGAGGCCGGCCTGTGGCGGTATGACGGCCGGGAAGTGACGTGTGCGATCGACGTCGTGCCGCTGCTCGAGACGGTTGACGATCTCGAACGGGGGCCGGCGCTGATGGGGGCGCTCTTCGAGGATGAAACGTATCGGCGTCATCTGCGAGGTCGCGGCGACTTCCAGGAAATCATGCTGGGATACTCGGACAGCAACAAGGACGGCGGCTACTGGATGTCGAACTGGGGGCTGCAGCGGGCGCAGGCGCGGCTGGCCGATGTTGCGGCCGATCACGCCGTCGCCCTGCGGTTGTTCCACGGACGCGGAGGCACAGTCGGTCGCGGTGGCGGCCGGGCGAACCGCGCGATTCTTGCGACGCCTCGGCGATCGCGAAACGGCAGAATCCGGTTCACGGAACAGGGCGAAGTGATCACGTTTCGCTACGCCATGTCGGCGATCGCGCGGCGTCATCTGGAACAGATCGTCAACGCGATGATTGTCGCGACAGACGATTCCCACGCGGCCGGCAATGATACCGGCGGCGGTTTCATGGAGGCGCATGGTTCGCTGATGGAGCGAATCGCCGCGGAATCGATGGCCGCGTATCGTGGGTTCGTGCATGATCCGTCGTTCTGGTCCTGGTACGCGGAGCGGACGCCGATTGCGTTCATCAGCGACCTGCCGATTGCGTCGCGTCCTGTCGCTCGCGGCGGCGGTCGCGTCGACCTGGACAATGTCCGCGCGATACCGTGGGTCTTCGCATGGACGCAGACACGATACGTTGTTCCGGGATGGTTCGGGCTGGGATCCGCCATCGAATCCATCTGCCAGGCGGACTGCGACGCGATCGAACAGATGCGTTCGTTGTATCGTTCGTGGGACTTCTTCCGAACGCTGATCGACAACGCGCAGCAGGAGATGGCGCGGGCGCGGCTTCCGATCGCGGCGCTGTACGGCGACGCGTCATCGCCGCAGCATCAGATCATTGCGGAGGAGTTCAGCCGGACGGAGCGCATCATCCTGGACATTACGGGGCAGTCGCGCCTGCTGGACAACAATCCCGTGATTCAGTCGGCGATCGAAGCGCGGAATCCGTTTACGGATGTGATCAATGTTCTCCAGATCGAGCTGATCGGTCGTTACCAGGCGGCGGAAGGCGGCCGGCGAGACACGCTGAAGTCGACGATTTTCCTGAGCATCAACGGTCTCGCCGCGGCGATGCAGAGCACAGGCTAGGCCCCAGAACGCGGCCGCCGGAACGGGGTCCGCGGACGCCTCTTTCGAGGTTCCAGGAATGTCGCTTCGGCGTGGCCGGGGCGGCATTTTTTGCGTTGCGAGCGGGAGATCCCGGGCGGAAAACCGATGTATCCATAACGGGCGATTTGCAGCCAGGCGGGCTACAATACGCCTGAAGGATCCGCCCCGACATACGGTCGCGGATCGAGGAAACGCCTTGGACCAGGAGGAGACGGCATGCAAATCCAGGTCAACACGGACAACCACATCAAAGGCGACGAGCGGCTCAGTCGATACGTCGAACGCACGATTACCGATTCCCTGAAACGGTTCGACAAACAGCTGACACGTGTCGAGATTCATTTCCACGACGACAACAGCAGCAGGAAATCGAGCCCCGACGATATTCGCTGCGTCATCGAGGCGCGCCCGCGCGGTCTGAAGCCCGTGACGGTCAGCGACAACGCTGAGTCGATCGATCAGGCGTTCGGTGGCGCCATTGACAAGATTGAGCGAGCGCTGGAGCGCACGATGGGGAAACTCGAGGCCCGCTGACGGCGCTCGAACGATGAGTTGACATTCAAACGCGTACGGATTCGGCGGCGCCGATTCGTACGCGTTTTTTCCTGCGAGTTGGGCTGGTCGGCGCCGCATTGTCGTGGATGGCTGGTAGTCGCCGCCGTTCGCCCGCGAGGCGCCTTTCGGTATGATGCCGTCCCATGGGCGGCAATGGACTGCGACTACTTGCGGCGGGCGTCGATGGAACGGGGGGATTCGGTCTGATCGACTGGGGGCTCGTTGTCGGCTACCTCGTGTTCAGCACCTGGCTGGGCGCGCGAATGGCCGGCCGCCAATCGACGATGCGCGACTTCTTCCTGGGCGGGCGCAAGCTGCCCTGGTACGCCGTCAGCGGGTCGATCATTGCGACAGAGATCAGCGCCGTCACGTTTGTTGTCGTGCCGTTCGTCGTTTTCACGAAGGGCGGGAATTTTACGTACCTGTCGCTCGGCGTCTTCGGAACGCTGTTCGCGAGATTCATCGTCGGCTACCTGCTGCTTCCCGTTTACTACGAGCGCGAGATCTACAGTCCGTACGATTACATGGGGGCGAAGCTGGGCGGCCGCGTGCGCGGCATGACGACGGCCCTCTTTTCGCTGGGCGGCGTGCTGGGGCAGTCGGCCCGCGTCTATCTGACGGCCGTGATTCTCGAGGTGATCCTGCATGACCAGCTCGCATGGATGACGGCGCACGTCGGTCTGAGTGGCCTGGCGTGGGCGATTGTCCTGATCGGCGTCGTGGCCATCGGCTGGACAATGATCGGCGGCATCACGACCGTCATCTGGACGGACGTTCTGCTGTTTCTGCTGTTTCTCTTCGGGGCTGTGGTCGCGCTGATTGCGATTGCGTGGGCGCTGCCGGGCGGATTCGCCGAGTTGCTGCGATCGGGCGTCGAGGCGAAGGACGGTTCCGGCGCGTGGGGCAAGTTCACTTTCTTCAATTTTCAGTTCGGCTGGCCGGAGATACTGACAGACCAATACACGCTCGCCGCGGCGATCATCGCAAACACGTGGGTCAGCGTGTATTGCCTCGGGACGGATCAGCTCTTCGTTCAGCGCATGTTCTGCTGCAGGGGCGTGCGGCAGGCGCGATGGGCGCTCATTTCGAGTTTCGCCGGTCAGATCGTCACGTTTACCGTCGCGCTCGTCGGTGTCGGGCTTTACGCCTACTACCTGTACCCGGAGCACGCGCTGACCGGGGCGGTGAAGGCGCAGTTCGAGGCGAATCCGAATCGCATTTTTCCATTGTTCATTATTGCGTCGGGTGAGATACCGACGGGCGTGAAGGGGCTGATCATTGCCGCCATCATGGCGGCGGCGATTTCGAGCCTGACCAGCGTGCTGGCGGCGCTGAGCCAGACGTCGATGTCGGCCCTGGGGATCGTGGACCATGACGCCGCCGGCGACGCCGACGCGCCGCATCGCCGGTCGGTGCGGATCGGCCGTGTGTGCGTCCTGTTCTGGGGCGTCGTGCTGTGCCTGATGGCGTTCGGGGCGCAATTCGTCGCGGCAAAGTACAAGTCCATTCTGGATCTTGCGCTGGCGATGATCGGCTACACGGGCGGTCCGTTGCTCGCGGGCTTCTTCCTCGCGTTTCTTCCGCTGCGGATTACGGGCCGTGGTTACATGTTTGCGGCGCCGCTCAGTGTGCTGTACGTCTTCGCGGCGGTCTGGCGGCAGGATTGGGCCTTTCCCGTATGCCTGATCGGAGGCGGTTTGATTCTGACGTCTTGGATTGTGTATACATTCAGGGGGGGCGTCGGGCCGTGGCGATGGCGGCGCGCTGCACAGACGCTCACGCTGCTGTTGGCCGTCGCGTTGATGCTTGCGCTGAATCTCTACGGGTATTGGCTGGGGCCCGCGAAGAACGCAGACGGGACACTGAAGGTCATGACCATCGCATGGCCGTGGTACATCCCGCTCGGAAGTATCGTCGCGTTCACGCTGGGCTGGGCGTTGTCGGATCGAAAGGAAGCCCCCTTGTACAACTCCCTGGACACATTCTACGAGGGAGTCCGCGAACTGATCGTGCAATTGCGCACGGAGGGCTGTGACGCTGAGGCAGACGCGCTGGATACGCTGGTGTTCAAAACGGCGTGGACGACGAGTTCAGAACTTCTTTGGGAGCTCGTGATTCTACTCAACAGCATGGCTGCCGAGCACTCAGCGGGCGTCACTTTGAGGATCCGTGCGTGCGCCCATTTTGCGGAGAATCATCGGAAGATCCTTGGACTCGACTGAGCGAATTGTCGCGCCAGGCGAACGCGACGCGTTTCGTACGAGTCCATACAGGTGGCGGATGGCGGATGAATTCATGATTCCGGACGATGCAAGCTGCATCGACTGCGGCTATGCGCTGCGTGGATTGCGCGACAACGCCTGCCCGGAATGCGGTCGGACATTCGACGCCAGTGACGAAAGTACTTTTGAATCGAATGATGGCGCCCGAACCTGGCGACGCTGGGCGCAGGCGCCCTCGCTGTGGTCGATTGTTCCATGGGTGGCGCTCACATTTTTTGCACTGAATGACGCGAGTAAGCCGGGGACATACTGGTATAACGATCTCGTCTACCTCTTCGGAGTTGTCCTGGGTCTCATCGTCGCGATGCGCTATTGGAGGCGGGTTTTCGCCTGCCGCAATGACGCGGCGCGGGCGGCGTTGGATAAGGGACCGCGTCGGCGTCGCCGCGCGTGGCGCTGGCTTGTTTTTCCGGCGTGCCTGGCGCTGATGGTGTCGCTCAGGATTCAGAACTGGCCGCTCAGTCTGCGGTTTGCGCTCAGCAGGTCCGCCATGGATGCGATGCAGGCTCGGATCGATGGCGGGGCGCCGATACCGAAGGGGACGATGAGAGTGGGGCTGTATCGCGTCTGGATTCGACGCGTTTATGGGCGCACCATTTACTTCACGGGCGGAAGCCATCCCAGCTCCGGAATGGGCGAGGGTTTTATACGAGGCGTCTCGACACATCCGGCCGTACGAAGTCATGGGCGTGTCGTCGGGAACTGGTATGTCGCCAGCGGATACCCATCCGAGTTCGCCACATCGATGCCGACAACGGCGAAGGGAACGCCACGTGGCGCGGGTGGATGAATTAGCCGGCGTCCCCGACGATGCGCATTGCCTTGCGTGTGGCTACGCCCTGCGCGGTCTGGCTGGCGGCGTCTGCAGTGAGTGCGGTCGCGCGTTTGATCCGGCGGATGTCAGCACGTTTCGTCGACTGAGTGACGACGTTGCGCTGCCGTCATGGCGGCTGATGGCGCGACCCCCGACGATGTGGACGATCGGGCCATTGCTCGTGTGCCTGGGCCTGCTCTTTTATGAACTCAGCGCGCCCGGGGCGGGCGTGCAGGCGTGCATCGTTTACTTTGCCGGCGTTCTCATGCTGGGGTATTGCGTGGCGGATTGGTTCCGTCGGCTTGCGGCGTGTCGGGAGGACGCCGCCCGGGCCGCGAAAGACATGGCGCGCCTCGGACACAGCGCCTGGCGATGGATCGCTCTGCCGGCGATCGTGATGGCGGCGCTGTCGGTGTGTGTTGTCAACTGGCCCCTGCGAATGCGCTTCGCATTGAGCCAGGCCGCCTTTGAGCGCGTTGTCATGGACGCGGAGGGCGGCGCGGCGCCAAAAGGGTCGCGGCGCATCGGGCTGTATCATGTCAGCATCCGCGCGTATTCGAACGGTCTGTTCTTCGAGACAAGCCGGGGTTTTCAGGACGATATGGGTTTTGTGAACTGGTCAAGTCTTCCGCCGAATTGGCGGGTACTCGATGATGTTGGCGGCGGTTGGCGCGTCGTGCGGACCTACAACGAACGATGAGTGATTGTTCGTGCGCTGGGCGATTGTCCTCCGCCTTCGGCCGGTGAACTGTTTCGTGCAGAGAACGAATTGAGTTGTCGCCATGGTCACGTCAATGATCGATTCCGAGTTCATTCGGCCGGATGACGCGAGATGCCTCGAATGTCGTTACGCGCTCAAGGGGCTTGCGGAGGAAGTCTGCCCCGAGTGCGGTCGCGCTTTCGATCGGTATGACGCCAGCACCTATGTTTCGAAGCGGGCGGGCGCCAGTTGGCGGACACAGGCGCGACCGCCTTTGATCACTGGAATCCTCCTCGTGGTACTGGCGACTTGTCTCACGATTTATGGCGCAAGCGATCCCGGATGCAGGTGGATCCGACTCGCGATGCTGGCCGCCATCGCGGCATTTTGTTTCCATCTGATGGACCTCCTATTGTGCAATGAGGCCAGCCGACGGGACGCGGATCGGGCCGCAAGAGATCGATCGCGTAAGTCGCCTGGATCCCGATGGCGCTGGCGTGTCGGACCCATCTGCGTCGTCCTGCTGGCGCCCGTGTTCATGGGACTGAACTGGCCATTACAATTGCGATTTGCCCTCAGTCGGCCGGCGTTTGAACAGATGCGGAAGAGAATCGACGGCGGAATGCCACCGCCCACGGGACGCGTCTGGTTGGGCCTCTACCGCGTCAACGTTCAGGGCAGAGAGAATCAGGAATTGCTGCTGAGGACGGGGCAAGGTCGGATGGACGACTATGGGTTCTTTTACAGTAGATCGGCGGGGGACTCCGTGGCGCCACTGGATCAGTGTGACGGGGATTGGTTCTTGATTCAGTATCCGCCGTAGCCGAGCGAAAGGTGGTCGCTGGGGGCTTGTGCGCCCTCTCGGGCAAGCGATCGCGGGTGACGAAGCGCACGATTGAGCTTTGCGCAGAGGGCCTGATCATCATGTATTGGAGATTGCGCGTCGGGCCGGCGGGCGTGGGCCCGCCCTACGTTTCGTATTCGACGCGACCGTGGCGGGTGGTTCTTGAGATCTTCTCGTTGGCGTAGAGGCCCGCCAGGACGAACTCGACGCAGCAGGCGCGCATGGCCGGATCCTGCGACGGGTTGATCTCAAACGCCTTCTCCCACGCCGGCGGGACGCGGCTCATGCGTTCCTCATAGGCGCTCGACGGCAGCAGGTCGCCGACTTCGATCGTGACGCCTTTGCCGAAGATGTCGGCGATCTCCTCGAAGCCGTGGCGGTCGCAATACTCGTCGAAGACCTTGCGGATGGCGGCGACGATGACGGCGTCGATGATCTGCTGCTCGCTCATCTGATGGCTGCTCATCAGATCGAGTTCGAGCTTGCCCATCGACGACGACACGATATGCGCCAGATCACTGATCCGCGGGATCGCGTGCGATTCCCCGAGAATCGCGGCGCGGCGGCGGGCGCTGGCGATCATCGTGCGGTAGTTCGAAATGCTGAATCGCGCCGACACGCCGGACTGGATGTCGATAAAGTCGCTCTTGCGGGCCTCGATTGTGATCTGCTCGCAGATCTCCTTCATGAACAGCGGCACGCGGACGGGAAATTCGCCATCGAGATCGATGTCCGCTTCCTGTTCCATGATCGCGATGCCCGTCTCACGCTCGACCGGATAGTGCGTGCGAATCAGGGAACCGATTCGGTCCTTGAGCTGGGGAATCACTTTCCCGCTGCGGTTGTAGGTTGATGGATTGGCGCTGAAGAGGATCACGACATCCAGATCGAAGCGAATCGGGAAGCCGCGGATCTGCACATCGCGTTCTTCCAGGATGTTGAAGAGACCGACCTGGACGAGTTCATCCAGTTCCGGCACTTCGTTCATGGCGAAGACGCCGCGATGCATGCGCGGGATGAGACCGAAGTGGAGGGCCTCCTCCGTGCTCATGCTGGTCCCGGCGGCGAGCTTGGCCGGATCGATCTCGCCAATGACGTCGGCGAATTTGGTGCCGGGGCTGAGTCGTTCAGCGTAGCGATCCTCGCGCTTCCACCAGGCGATGGGCGTGGCGTCGCCTTCGGCGGAGATGACGCGCCTGGCCTCGCGCGTGATCGGGGCGAATGGATCATCGTGCAGTTCGCAGCCGGCGACATACGGAATCTCCGGATCAAGCAGGCGGACAAGTCCGCGCATCAGCCGGCTCTTGGCCTGCCCTTTCTCGCCCATGAACAGCATGTCATGCTTGGACAGGATCGCGAGGCAGATCTCGGGGATGACTGTGTTGTCGTAGCCGATGATGCCGGGGAAGAGCTCCTCGCCGCTCGCAAGCTTGCGGAGCAGATTGTCGTGCAGCTCCTGCTTGACGGACCTGGATTTCCAGCCGCTGGCGCGGAGTTCACCGAGGGTCTGAGGCTTCGTTGGCGCTTGGGTCGTCGTCATGGTAGGGGCATTGTAGCGGGCATGACGGCGGGATTCCGGCGTCTAATTCTGCTGTCCGTCGTCGGCCTTGGCGGTCCTGCGATACTTCTCCAGGGCGGCCTGGCCCTCGGGCGATTTCAGGTTGGCCCGGACGCGATGCCGGATGGTTCGGGCGTTGTCGTCGTCGAGCGTCTGCTGGGCCTCGTCGCCCAGTTCAAGCACGACTTCGTAGCGCTTGGCGCTGGCGGCGCTGATCAGCAGTTCCTCGAATACGTAGAGCGAGGATTCAAATCTCAGCAGGCGGTTCTTGACCTTGTCGGCGAGGTCTTTCCGATCGGCGGCCAGACAGGTGAGATAGGCGCGACAGGCGCTGCGGATGGACTCGATGCGCATGCGATTGAGTTGCGGATCGGCGTTCGCCTGGTTTGCCGCCTTGGCCAGCGCGCGGGCCGTCTCGACCTCAGTCATCAGCGTGTCCACGTAGCCGACGGGATCGGCGTCACGGACGAGATCGTCATATCGCCCGGCCTTGAACAACGGCCGCACGATGACACGACAGATGGCGATGCGCGCCACGTCGGCGTGTTTCCGATCGCAGGCCCTGAGCCTGTCATATATCTCGATCGACTGGCTGTCTCGCTTGAAGAGCGAGTTCAGGACGGCGAGCTCGGCGGCGTGCGTCTCGATGGCCGGGGCCTCCGTTGCTCCGGTCAGACGTCCGATGAGCCCCAGGATTCCCTTCTCCCGAGGGCGATCGTCGACCGGTTCCGGCTTGCCGTCGAGAAAATCACGAAGGCGCGATTCGGCGCGGTCCCGTCTCAATTTCATCGCATCGACGGCCGGTCGGTATTGTTGCGCAATGGCCACGATTTCGCCGAGGAGTCGCGTCAGTCGGTATTGCTCATAGGCGGCGTCATGGCGGGCGCCTTCATCGAAGCACCAGAGATATTGCTCAAGCGCCTCCTTTGTCCTGCCATCCGCCGCCAGGGCCGACGCGTAGTTGTGCCGGTTGAAGGGATCGTCCTTATCGCCGGATTCAAAGATCTCCCTGGCGCGGTCAAGCGCCGGCTTGTCGACAAGCGCATTCTTTGCGAACTCCAGGAAGGTCTCCGCCGGCAATGCCCCGATCGCACGCCCGAGCACGGTTCCATCGCCACGCATGATCAGGATCGTTGGCGCGGCGTTGATGAAATAGCGGGAGACGATCTCCGGTTCGGAGTTGCAGTCTATTTTGATCGCGATCGCGTTTGACTCGATCCACTTCCGAATGTCGTCGTTGGGGGGAATGCTGGTGGGCAGCGCCTCGCCGGCGGGGAGCATATCAACCGTGAACTCGACGAGGACGACCTTGCCCGCCGCCGTCGCCTTCTCAAGGGCGTCGGGCAACGACAGGCTGACGAACGGCTCGGCGGCGAAGCCGATCGTTGTCATGCAAATAAAAGTACATACGGCGAATCGAAGCGGCGCCATCCTCACTCCTTGGCTTGGGCTAACAACGCGGATTCTACTGTAAATTCACATGAAGGCGAACGGATCGCCCTGGCGTCCGCTCCGCCGGCTCAGGGAACGGACGAATTCGGTTCCGTCGGCTTTTCCCCGGCCTTCTTCGTCGCCGCCTTCGCCGCGGGCGACGACAGTTCGTCCTGAACGCGTTTGGCGAGGCGCTCGGCGTCTTCGCCTGTCAGCTTCGTGGCCGCCTCGTCGCCGAGTGTGCGGACGACATCGAAACGATTCGCCCGGACGGCGCCAGACACAAGCGCGTCGTAGGTGACAAACGATGAATCGAAATCGAGTATCGTCCTCTGAATCCGCTTCGCGAGATCCAGCCGATCCGCTCCGACACAGGCCTCATAGTTCGCCGCGGCCGACATGATGGCGTCGGTATGTGAACTTTCGAGTATCTGCTTCGTTATCTCGTCATCGTCGGTCAGGGTCAGCTTGCCGATGTTGTGGACCTGGATGCTGAGCAACGTATTCTGTACGGGGTCGCCATCACGCACGTAGTCCTCGTAGCGCCGTGCGGCGAGCAGCGGCTCCCGGATGCGATGGAACAGGCTTGAGCGGGCCAGCTCGGCGTTCTTGTGCTCGCAGTTCCTGAGTTCGTCATAGGTCCTGATGCTTCGCTCGTTGTCCCCAAGGACATCGTTCAGGGCGGCGAGGTCGCTCGTGACGGCGCAGATCGCGGGCGGCGTCGGACCGGCGACGCGCCCCAGGAGGCCCATGAGTCCCTTCTGCTTGTTCTTTTTCCGCTTGAGTTTCTTTCCGGCGATGAAATCGTTGACCCGCTTCTCGCAGTTGTCCCTCCGCTTCCTGAGCGCCGCAATTGCGGGGGGATAGCGCTCGCCGAGATCCTTGATGTAGCCAAGCAGAAACGAGACGCGCACGCCGCCGTAGCCGATGCTGTGCTGCTCGCCGTGATCGAAGCACCAGAGGTAATGCTCAAGCGCTTTCTGGTATTCGCCGAGGTCGACGAGCTTCTGCGCATAGTCTCCTCGGCGCATCGGGTCATTGGTATCGCCCGACTCAAAGGCCTCCTTCGCGCGCGTGAGCGCGTCCTTTCCGGAGAGGGCGCCTTCGGCGGCTTCAATGAAGGCTTCCGGCCCGCGATAGCCGACGATCCGGTCGAGCACCTTGCCTTCGGGATTGACGAAGATAATCGTTGGGTAGGCCCGCACTTTGAACTTGGCGGCGAACTCTCGACTCGCTTCGGCGTCGACCTTGATGCAGACGGCGTGTTTGGCCAGCCACTTCTGAACATTCGCATCTGGCCAGGTTCGACGATCGAGCATCTTGCAGGGACCGCACCAGGTCGTGTAGAAGTCAATCAGGACGATCTTCTCGTTCTCTTTCGCCTTCTTCACGGCCGCGGGATAGGAAAGATCCTCGAATGGCGCATCGGCCAGCGCCGATGAAATCAGGAAAAATGTCGCACAGGCTGCGAGTCGCAATTGCATCAGGCTACCTCCATTCCGGTCCGAATCAGAGAATTGCCCGTATTGTAGGGGAGCGCGTCGCGAGTTGCGACAGATTTATGGCGAGACCGCGCGCGAACGAATATCGCGCGGTCAGGATGAGCGACTTCTGCGAGAGCGAATGGCGTGTGACATGCGGACGGGCTTCTTGGCCCGCTCACCCGGGTAGCCGATCAGCAGGGCGACATAGGTGTAGAGGTTCTTCGGGAGGCCGAGGCGCCGCTGGAGGGCCTTCTGGTTGAACGATTCACTGTGGTACATCGCGCAACCCGCCAGCCCCAGCGATTCAGCCAGCAGGAGGATGTTCTGGGCGGCCATACCGGCGTCAAGGGCCGGCGCCTGTCGTTCCGGATAGAGCGAAGGATCAGCCGTGATGTAGAAAATCGCCGGGGCGTTGTGGAGCATGAACGCGTTGTTCACGCCCTCCTTTGATTCGCGTGGAAAGCTGTTCTCCACGACGTTGATAACAACACCCTGCCGATTGCAGGAGGAGGGCGCCTGAAGCCCCGCGTCGATCAGTTGCTCAATGATCTCGCCCGGAATCTCCCGCGGCAGCCAGACGCGGGCGCTCGTGCGGCGATGAATCAGATCGGCGATGTCGGCGGGGTGTGATGTCGCCGGGAGGGGCGGCTCAGATGCCGCAACGTCTGTGATGTTGATGTGCCCGGGCGTGTCGCGCCAATGCGCATATTCGTCGCGGACGTCGCGAATCCAGGCGATCGCGCCGCGTTCGGCGTCTGTGAGCCCACGTCGTGTCGCCAGTTCGGCCAGGTAGTGTTCCAGTGCGGCGAAGTGACGATGGCCGCGCGCCTTTTCGCCGGGCCGGTTGGCCGAGCGATGCTTCGTCGCCTTTTCCGTCTGGTGAGCGTGCCAGGAGAGCAGGGAGAGCAACTGATGATCCGTCAGTTTCCGCGGATCGCGCAGCCGCATGAGACTGTGAAGCACGCGGGCCCTGGACCAGTAGAAGATGTCCCACCATTGCTTCGTAAAGAAGCGCCAGACGAAGTAGGCGGCGAGTAGGAGTCGATTGGCCATTATTTCAGGGCGCTCTCCTCGAACGCGATCGTCGTACGGATGTGGAACGGTTCCCCTGGGCGAACGGGCGACGAGGCGCGAAGGTACGTCACGTCGCCCGTGACGCCCATGCAGCGGGTTGATTTCGGCGCGGCGGCGATCGGCGTATGCCGAATCGCGCAGCCATCCCCGAGGTCGAGAATCGTCGCTCCTTCCGCCGATCGAATTGCGACGGGCGCCTTCGCCAGTCGCGCGTTCAGGTGGAAGCAGGCTGCGGCGCGACGCTTCGCGCCACTGAGAACAAGCTCGTGCTCGAACATCATCGTGTTGGACGTAGTTCGCACGATGGACTTCAGTTCGCCCCACGATTCGCCGACCGGCTGCTGTTCCTTCTTCCAGGGACATCGCCGATTCAGCGCGGCGTCCATCGAGAAGACACATCGCATCTCGAGCCCCTCGGAGGTCGCGTCGACACGCAGATCACGCTGCGTGCCGGGGCAGATCTTCATGTTGCGGCCAACGACAAGATAAGGCAGAAAGCCGGCGCGCTCGAGGAAGTCGTCGGCGTAGGTGTCGGAAAGGACGAATCGGATGGCGGCAATTGTTGAACGCAGCCGTTCCGAAAGACTGCGACGGACGGCCATCCGCATGAAGCCGCCGAGATCTCGCGGAATCGGCGGAATCATGTCGTGGCCGCTCACGCGAACGAGTTGCGGGGCGAAGGGGACGTAGCGGGGATCGCTGAAGAGCTTGGGTTCGTCATTGAAGCGCCTGGCGCTGACCAGCACATCGATGCGATCGTTGTGGTGGCGACAGAGTCCGGCGTCGGGCAATTCGATGACGACCTGGCGTCCCGCGTCATTGGACTCGGCCGGCGTTGTCTCAGTGGCGTCCCCGTAATCGCGCGGCGCCACGAGGTCGCAGAAGCGGTACAGTCCCCATGCATAGGCGTTGTACACGACGGCGTGCATATACGTGTCGAAACCGGGGCGACGGACATTGTCCCGGCCGGGATTCAGCGCCAGTTCTCCCGAGTCACGCCGCCAGGATGCAAACATCGCGTCGATGTCGTCGACCGCCCGGATGTAGGGCGTCTCTTCCGTCTCAAACGCGAGTATCCGAGCGCAGGTGTAAAGTCCCGCATATCCGAAGAGCGAAAGCTGCGATCGGCCATAGACGAGGATCCGATCCGTGTCCGCCATGGACAGCAGGGCGTCGATCGCGAGGCGACCCTGATCGAAGTAGGGGTCGTTGCAGTTGATCACGCCGCCGAGCAGGCGCGTGAGCGCGATCTTGGCCACATAGACGCTGGACGCGTAGCCGCCGCCGGCGGGAGCCGGCGTGTCGATGAACAGACCGTCCGACGGCTGGCTGTCCGCAAGCAGGGCGTCGAGCTCGCGCCGATAGGCGTCGTGGCGATCGATGTCGATGTTCGTTGCGGCGTAGTCCAGTGCGAACTGGAGCATGTGGGCAAAGTTCCGATTGCGTTTCGCGAGGCTGCTGACAGGCGCGAGGCGAATCGTCTCGAAATGCCGCCCGATCGCGTCCGCCAGATCATCTCCTCGGTCCGCCGCGGCGAAGTGCGCCAGCGCCAGCAGGAAGGCGTTGAACTCCACCGTGATGGCGACTTCGTCGTAGGGAATCGCGTTCAGGTAGTCCCAGACGCGTCGAGTCAGCGCGTCGTTGGCGGGAATGTTCGGATCGCAGAGTCGGCCGAGGATGGCGGCGGGGTAGTGGTACTGAAAATGGAGCGGATGTCGCGAATACGGATCGCGCATGGCGCCTGTTTTCGAATCGATCGTCGACGCAACCCAGGCGCCCCAGCGTTCGAGAAAGTCGCCGGGCGGCGTCGGTGGGTCGACGATCGACGTCCGCGCCAAGCGGGCGCCGTCTTCCACATTAGTGGCCACGAATTACCCCTCCCAACGGCCCGCTCATCACATGGTTGATCCGCGTATGTCTCGATCGGAGACGATCACGATTTCTCGCCTTTGACAATAATCTTGTCGAGCTTGTGTGTGAATGGGAAGCATCCGCCGACGCGATCCTCCACCCACCGACAGACGGCGAAGAATGCGCGCAGGGGCGGTTGAATGAAGCGCTGCATGGGCCGCATGATCAGGGGAATATTGAAGAACCAGGGCGCCCCGATCGTCCCGCCTTTTCGCCCCGTGACGCGCATGCCCGCCGTTCGGAACAGGCGAGTGAGCTCGGGCATGGAGCAGTAATTGTCGTAGGCGAACGACCAGCCGAGGGCGTTGGGCTTGTTGAGTTTCTTACGAAGCGGGCGATCGATCCAATGCACGAAGCGGCTCATGCGGATGTTCTTGTAAAGGCAATGCAGCGTCCACGTGTTCAGCGTGAGAACGATGACGGCGCCCCCCGGCTTCGCGACCCGCGCCAGTTCGTTGATGGCCAGCTGCTGGTCGTGGATGTGCTGCAGGACGCGCGAGCTGATGACAGTATCAAAAACACCCTCCTTGAACGGCAGGTGTTCGAGTTCGCCGACGACGAAGAACCCGCGGCCAAGGTCGCGTCGCGCGAGCTTCAGCATTTCGGCGGAAATGTCCATCCCGACAAACTTCTGCCCTTCGGCGGCGTTGGCGAGGAAGCGACCGTTGGCGCACCCGGCGTCCAGAAGGAAATTGTCCGCCTTGAACTCAATCATCGCGCAGACCGGCGCCTGCTCGGACTCGTCCGTGTAGTGCCCCACGGCGCCACGCTGCAGCGACTTCTTGTACGCCTCCGCCTTTTCCGGGGGAAGGTCCTTATTCCACTCCATCAAGCCCTCCTGGCGTTGCTGTTCGGGTACGCGTCATGATGGGCGCAGCGTAGATTATTCGCGGCCTCGCGACAACCCATCGTTTCGTTCAACGAGCCCGCGAAATCGCCCGGAATTACCCTCGAATACTCTCCGCCGGCGCGCCCATTGACAGCAGCAGCGAATCCATAAAAAACTTGGTGCCCCACTCGATGAAATCGTTTGGCTGGTACCGGCCGTCGAGCGGCCAGGAAGCCGGCATTACACCGTTCATGAGTCGATTGCGAAAGTCCCTCGGCTGGAAGCGCCTCGTCAGGTTGACGATATCCGAAAACCAAACGTCCCGGCGATCCCGGTTCAGGTCCGTCGCAAGGCTGACTTTCTTCAGTACGATCGCAAGCTGAGACAATCCCGTGATGCAGAGTTCAGGCACCACGCGTCGATCCGCCGCGACGTAGGCCGGAGGGATGGCGGGGCGGTTCGAATCGGCCTGATCCAGCGTTGGCGACGCCCAGCTCAGCGTCGCCAGGAAATCCAGCGAGCGCATGACTGTCGTCGTGTAGCGTTCGTCATTCAGGGCGACGCCCGCCTCGATCAGGCCCCGCAGCGTGTAGGCGATCGTATGAAGAACCGCGAACGTCTCGTCGAAGCCCCAGTGATCGATCCAGCCGTCGGGGCGCTGGAGGCTGACCACCCAGTCGAAGTGACGTCGCGTCGCATCGACGTAACGCTGTTCCTGCAGCGCCTGTCCGGCGCGGAGAAGACCGTAGGCGGCCCGCGTGTAGTAGGCTTTGCTCGACTTCAGGTAGGTGAACTGCGGATCGAAACCACCTTCGGTTGTGATCTGCCCGCACATGAAGTCGGCGGCGCGTCGAACGGATCGCTCGAGTGACGCGCGATCGCGATCGGCGAGCGGCAATTCGCTTCCCGCGTCGGAAACCGTCTCCAGCGCGTCGGCGAGGCCGAGCAGGATCTGGCCCGTATTGAACACGCTGGGGCGACCAAAGTTCTTCATGAGGGCGTGGCCGCCGGAAAACGCGCCGCCTTCAAGTTGTGTCGACAGCAGATATCGCGTCGCCTTTTCGGCGAGGGATCTCACGTCGTCGAGCGGGAGAAACGCAAATCGCTCTTTCTGACGCAGGATCGTCAGCAGCGTGCAGATCGTGTATCCCGTTGTTTCCGGGTAGGGAGGCCCCAGACCGAAGAGGGGGCCGAGTGAGTATTTCGTGGGGAAACCGCGGCCCCGCAGCGCCTGGTTCGCGTCGCGCAGCCAGGCGAACGCGCGCGACAGATGCTGTTCATCCGAATCCGCCTCGAACGGAAGGGCCTGGCGGCGCAGATCCCGCCAGCGGCGCAGGTCGGCGTCCAGCAGCGGTCCGAGGTGGCGATTCGACTTCAGGCTGAGTTGGCGCGCAACGCGCAGATAGAACGCGGCGTTTGATGGCATCAGATGGCGCTCCCGCTGGCGTTGGTGGGTCGGGGCTCAATAATCTCGGCGCCGTGCGACGGTCCGCATGCCGCGGCGACGCGGCGACGCGTCACAGTCCCGTTCTGAGATTCGACGCGATAGTGCGGCTCACGCGCCATCAGGTCCCTGACGAGATCCGGGTAGGGACCGAACTCCGCTTCATCGTACGGGATGAGATAGGGAAGTACATGTCGTGACATGTACATCGACGCGGCGGTGTCGAGATCGTCCACGCCGTACTTCTCCATCGCGACTTCTTCAATGTAGCGCTGCAGCGTCGGGTATCGCTCAAAATCACCCTTTTCCCGCCAGTTGGTACGTTCCGAGCGGAAGAAGTGGTGCAGGTCCGGCTTGATCGTGCAGTGCATCCAGATCGGTTCCGGCCAGACGACGCGCCGGATCAATGGCTGAAAGCGGACACCTTCCCATCGTCCTCGACGCTGGAATCGAAATCCGGGGAAGTGCCGGAAGAAGCGAAGCATCGGCTTCGACCAGGGCGGCGACAGGTACCAGCGATCGAGGTTGCCCTGCATGCCGCCGGGTTTGAGCGGGGCGCCCGTATGCCAGTAGTCGCAACTGACATTCACCTGGGGTACGTAGATTCCCTCGGGGCGAAGCGTGCGACGGCGCTTCAGCAGCCAGTCGCGAAAGCGCATGATGTCGCGTTTGCCGGAGGTATAAGCAATGTAGTCCGAGTCCGCGCGAAGGATCCACTCGTGGGAAGAGCGTTCGAAGGCGTATTGTCGATTGTGATGAAGGTCGGGAAGGTCGGGCGCATCGTGAAACTGGATCTTTCGCGGGCTGCGGGCGACGAGGTCCAGCACGATCTCCTTCGTCCGATCCGTTGAGCCGTTGTCCACGACGATCAGTTCGTCCGCGAAGTCGAGAAAGGAGCGAATACAGGCGGAGACTGTCGCCTCTTCGTTCTGCGTCGCCACCAAAACTGAGATGCCGGGCTTGCGGCGCTTCGCCATCGTTGGGCGTCTCCCTCGGCGCGCACGGCGCCGTTCGCGAGCGGTATTATGCAAAAAACAACGCCGAACGCCATATGTCGCCCGTTTGGAACGCCCCGGAATTCCCGCGCCCGCCGATGCCGCAGACATGCGTGCGGCGATTCCCCACGCAGGCTATATTGCGCCGCGACGGATGTGAATCGACGCGTGGGTGCTTACGGGGCGACTCTGAATCGTGATAGCGACGGTCTGTGACGAAGGCGATTTTCTGTTTCGTGTGACGCAGCCGGCGATTCGCTCGTTTGCCCGACACATGCCCACGCATTCGTTCTGCCTCGTGCTGATCAACGGGACGGGCCGCCATGAAGAGGAGATCCGCTCCTGGCATCCGCGACTGATCCTCCGCAACCTGCCGCTCGAGATACGTCCCGAGCACCTTCGGGGCTATCAATTCTGCTACATGACGCTGCCGCTCAACGATCTCCTTCGAGAATTCGATGAGCCCCTCGTGTACGTGGACGCCGACACGCTCCTGCGCGGCGATCTCTCGCCCGTCTTCGACATGCTTTCAGCGTATGACCTGGTCGTTCGCTGTCTGCCGTTCCAGGAACTGCCGGGCCCGACGACACAGGTGGATGGCGCCCGCGTGAACAACGGATGCCTGGGACTCGCCAACAACGAGCGGACGCGCCGCTATACGGCGGAGCTGCGCGATCGCGTGATCGCCTACCTCAATGGGGGGGGCGATCCTGCGCTGGTCGTCGAGAAGACGGGGACGGTAACGGGGCTCGACCAGGAGTTGTTGTGGGTGATCTATCGCGAAATGCGCGACGCGATCCGATTGTTTCCGCTCGACGATCGATTCAACGATTCGCAGATGCAGACACACTCCGTCCTGTGGCACGCCAAGGGGACCGCCCGTCGCAATCCGCGCTATCTGTATGAGGCGGCCCGCGTGTGTCGTCGTCGCGCCGACATGATCCGCCTCTGGCCGAAGAAACTGGCGATGGACATTTTTCGTGGTCTGCGAACCTGGCAATGGCGACGAAACCTGCGTTCGTTTTTCAGGATCCCGAAGATTGGCCGAATCGTCGCGGGGGCGCCGCGGCGTCGCCTGCTTGTCATCAACAGCGGGTTTCTGCGATTTAATCCCGAGCTCTGTCAATTCGATTCGATCGACTGCGTCGATGTCGATCCATGTTGGTATTACGAGAACCGGAAGGCGCTGGCGGGCGTTCGCGGCCTCCGGCATTGCTATGCGGCCCCCGATGCGCCCCTCCCCGTCGGAGAGTTTGATCTCGTCATCGCTGACCGCGCGCTCGATGACGCGCGGGCGCCGCGATCCGTCGTGCGAACGATTGCGGACGCCGAAGCCCTGAAGTGGCGTCGCGCCAGGCTCCTGAAATCGCTGGATATCTCGGAGAGGAATCTTGTTGGGGCGGCGCCCGGCGTCGAGCCGGATCGGGCCGTCTGACTCGTCCGTCTCAGCGTGATGTCATCATACGCGTGTAAAGCGCGTCGAGCTGTGAGCGCGATTCGGGCCACGAGAATCGCGCGAGGACAGTCTCTCTCGCACGCTTCCCGAGCGACAGGACGGAGGGGGCCGATCCGATGCGAAGCAGGGCGTCGCGCAACGCCGAGGGGCGCTCTTTCGGGAAGACGAGGCCATTGTCACCATCCCTGACGACATCCGTCATTCCCGCCACGCTGCTGACGATGACGAGCTTCTCCATCGCCATCGCCTCGAGCAGCTTCATCGGGAGGAGCGTTTCGGCGGGGCGAAAGGGCGGACGGGGGATGACGAACACGTCGATGGCGGCGTAGTAGCCGGGCATCTCGTCGTGCGGAACGGCGCCCAGAAACTCAATACGATCGGGATGCGCCGCCGCGGCGCGTCGCACGTCGTTCTCCCGAGGTCCCTTCCCGGCGAAGACAAACTTGAGTTGTCGATCCGCGTCTGTCGGCGCCGCGGCCGCAATATTGAGCAGGGCCGCGGTCCCGTTCACCTCGTCGAGGTAGCCCGCATAGAAAACGACGCGTCGCTCTTTCCACGATCTCGCCTGGCGAATCTCGGCGCGTTTGTGGCGCCAGAAGTCCGCGGAGAATCGATCGAGGTCGACGCCGTTGTGGATGACGGCGATCCGGTCATCGGAGAGTCCATACAACTCGGCAATCCGTTGTTTGGCGGCGTGCGTCTGGGCGATGGCGACATCCACTCGGGCGAACACGCCACGCTCCACAGCGCCAAGGATCCGACGTGTCAGGTGATCTCGAATGGCGCTGAGTGGATGCCCGGGGCCGACGTTCGAAAAGTCGCGCATGATGCCATGCGCTTCGTAGATGAATGGAACGTCGGGACGCGACCCGTGATAGTGTCGACTGGCGATCGCGCAGGTGAGCGGATTGTGACCGTACAGCAGGTCAGGCCGTTCGACGCCCGCGGCTTCCACCAGGCGCTGCGCCTGGCTGCGATAGTAGCTCGGTGAAAAGCGACGCAGCCCGCTCGCCGCCGGAACGATCACCCGGCGAATTCGCAGATTGTCGATGTCCTCGCTCGGGGGGAACGCGTCGCGCCCCGATGTCTGAACGGTCTTCTCACTGACCGGAATCACAAACGTGTGCTCGTGACTGTCGCCGCGAAAGAGGTTGTGGATGCGCGTGACTGTGCCGCCGGTCGAAGGGAAATAGGCGTTGACAAAATGGAGGATTCTCATGGCGCCTCGTTACCCTTTGCACGCGATCGAGCGGATTTGTTCAACGACCCAGGGCAGAGGATCGCCGCACGCCTCCAGGAACGCCAGGCGACGCGCCTGAAACGTGGCCTCGCTGTTCGGCGTGGCCAGCAGGCTGCGAACGCAGTCGAACGCTTCGCCCTCCCTGCCCGGCGCGAACCCGAAGGAGAGCTCACAGCGTTCGAGTTCGTCGAGGTAGGAGAGTCGTCCGACGAAGGAACTGATCCGGACCGACGGCGTGCCGAGGACCGCCGCCTCCGATGTCATTGTCTGGCTGTCACCCAGGAGCAAGGACGCGAACGCCAGGGCGTGATGCATGCGCTCCGCCGGAATCGGGAGCCGAAAGGACTCGAACTCCGGGGCGAGCGGCTTCTCACTCGAGATGTACACGCGGAATCGATCCTCCGCCATCGCAAGGATCTTCCGCAGCATGTCCTCCGAAACGCCGCGCTGGCCGACATCGTGATGCGCCGTCAGTGCGCTGAGACGTATCAGAATGTACGGGCGCCTGGCGTCGATTCCGGCCTCTGTCACGACATTGCGGTCCGGCGTAAATCGATCCGGATGCAGATACAACAGCTCAAAGTTCCCCCTGAACCGGCGTGATCGACGTTCATAACGGCCCATCCGCGTGACGTGCGTCGCGAGCACTGTGTTGGCGAAGGGATACGCCGTGGCGGCAATGAGCGGGACGACATCCGCGTCGTCATCATTGAAGGCGACGCTGCGCCGGCCCGTCAGCCGCGCCGCGATACAGGCGGCGCCATACTTGGTAAACCAGCAGTCGATGCGTCGACGGCGCTGAAGGCGTCCGGCGCGGATGATGTCCGCCGCAAGTGTTGTGGCGTTTTTCAGGAGGCTTCGCTGGGCCGCCGAGATGACATCGAATTCGAGATTCATGGCCCGTGCGAGATCCAGCAGACAATCCTTGTCGCGCACGATCCAGACCGGATCGGCAAACGCCCTCACGCGCTCGGCGACAGGTCGCATCAGCCAGAGCTGTGCGGGATGGCTGGGCAGAAATGCGATCGTTGGCCTGGGCATGTGAATCAGTCCAACAAAGGGGAAGGCCCGATGATCGGGAGCAGATTGATGGACTCGATGTAGATGTTCTTGTCGACCTGCCGGTCAGGCGGACCGCACATACCGTTGTTCGTGAAATGCAGCTCGAACGTCACATCGGCCTCTGTGTCCAGCATGAATTCCGCCCTGTAGCAGGAGGCGGCCCCGCGTCCGATGGCCCATTCGATATCCGCGAGATCACCCGCGGACACATGGAGGCGAGCCGGATCGTCCTCGCAGCCGTCGGCGCGGGCGCGGACGACGAGGCTGTAGCGTCCGGGGGAAAGCAGGAGTCGCGGCATGTAGACCGTGCTGTTTTTCCAGGCGAGCGTCAGTTGTTTCGGGTTGTTCTTGATCTTTGCGGGTTTGCCGGCGCAGTCGTCAAATCGAATCGTTGCGGGACAGCAGGAGCGAACAAGGTCCCGCAGGTCGACGATCGGCGTCGCCAGGTCCGGCGCCGTTGCCGCGTCGGCGCTCTCGGCAAGCAGAATGTCGGGCGAAGCCGGGGCGTCCAGCGGCGACTTCTCGTTCGGGGCGTACACGCTCACGCCCTCGACCACACGATACAGCGTGTAGTCGCCGTTGGTCCATGCGACAGGGAGCCTGGGTGTTGGCGCCCGTCTGGCGGACGTGAAGAGGTAGTCGAACTGCCGCAGTGTGTCGTTGTCGCCGACAAAGCCGTATCCGCGCGGATGCATTGCAAAGATCAGGGCCTGGTAATGCAGGCCCATCGTGCGCCATGTCGGCGCCGCGTCGCGGAAGACGCGTCTGTCGAATCCGACGCGCACATCCTTCGCCGTGTGTGTGGCCAGCCACGAGGCGGCTTCCTGTGAACGGGCGATGAGCTCGGCGCGCGGCAGGACGTAGGTGTTCAGACCGCGGTCGATCGAGAAAACACTCCAGCCAGCGAACGCGACAACGCAGGCCCTGGCGAACCACTTTCGCCGCGTCGGCAGCTGGAAGATCACGGCCAGCGCCCCCATGCCGATCAGCGCGCTGGCGAGCGGGTAGTCCGGTTGTCCGCAGAATCCGGCCAGGCCGGTCTGATTGAACGACGAAATCTCGGGATCGTTCCAGACGCGTCCGATCGACAGCGCGAGGGCCAGCGGCGCGACGTACCGGATCAGGACGACGCCCGCCCGATGGAGTCGGGCGCGACGAAGTGTCGTCAGCGCCGCGACGCCGGCGATCAGGATCATCAGCGCGATGGGATCCATGTACCGGCCGAAAATGATATCCGCGCCGCCGACTTCGAAGTGGATCTTCCGAATGATATGCAGTTCCGCAATCCCCAGCATACCGAGGCTGCACAGCGTGACGAAGTTGCGAAGATGTCGGACCTGTGGGCGCGGCGCCAGTGCGCTCTGAGGCTTCCTCAGAAAAAACGTCGCGAGGTACGTGGGGAGCGAGAACCCTCCCGTGGCGATCATGACGTACTTCAACTGACTGAGCGTGATGAGAACAACGATCCACCACTTCCACGGATCGCCCAGGATGTCTCCCAGGGCGTCGACATAGGCGTCTTCCCGCTTTGCGTCGGACAGCGTGTTGACCGCCGGGGCGAAGCCCATCAGGAGGAGGTAGGGCCCCAGTGTCGCCGCGATCAATGCGAGCGCCCTCAGGATCGCCCTGATCCAGCCGAGACGGCGGCATTCCGGAAGGCAGAGCAGCGCCAGCGCGAGCCCCGCCGCGAGGCCCGGCGCCCGCACGAGTGGCAGGGCGGCGACAGCGGCGCACAGCGCAGTGAAGCGCCAGCGAGATCGAAGCGTATTGTCGAAATCCGCCGCCAGCCACGCGCAGAAGGCAAGCAGCGGGAAGACGAGGTTCTCCGTCATCGCGACGAAGCTGAAGAGGAACGTCGGAACGAAGACCGCCAGGCAGATGGGCGCCGGCCAGAATCGTCGGCCCGTGGCCCGGCCGACAGCGAGGGCGCCGAACCAGACAGTCACGCCCGACAGAAGCGCGTTGACCACCCAGACAGTGAAGATGCGGGCTTCCGGTGTGTCGAAGAGCATCCAGGGGGAAATGAGCAGCGGGTAGAGAATGCCGGCAAAGACATTCTGGAAGATGTACCCCGGCATGTCCCATTGGCCATGGATGTAGAAGATGGACTTGTTGAGATAGGCGTAGTCGTCGGAGAACATGGCGGACGCGCGAACGTCCCACGCGAGCCAGAGTTTCACTGTGACAGTCACGATCACGACGAGCAGCGTGAACAGCAACAGGCCTCGCCCGCTGTCAACGGTCCGTTCGTGACTCGAACTGGGATGATCCGGCATGTCTCGATTCGGTGGGCGTTTCGATGATTGTCAAGAACGCCCCCAACGTCTCCTGGCGATGGGCGGGGCGCTACGTCCGATTCCCGGCGGATTCTCAGAGAGTATCAATCGAATTGCAAGATGGTCCGCGCCCATTCGGGATTCGGCATCGGCCGCAACGCGACGAAGATGTCAATCTGGCCGTAGACGGGTCGTGGAAAGGCGACCACCGGCTTGGGACCATGTCGCGCGGCGTCGTAGTGATGCTCATTGGGTGGGGCGCCGAGCGGGAGAATACAATCGTCGTTCGAATCATGGGCGGGGCATCGATAGGCGATGGCGTACTGATTGAACCCAAGTTTCGAAAAGATCTGCGTGAAGTCCGCAATCGTCAGTTTTGCGGTGTGACCGCCGGGGCCGGGCCAGTCCGTCCAGAACTGCTTCAGACCGACGGCGTTGAGGTAATGTTCGTCTTCGAACGATGGATGGCGGATAAAGAGAAAATCCCTTGCGATTCGCCGCGCCGTCGTGAGGATCTTCGCGACGACTTCGTAATCCGGAAGGTGCTCCAGAAAATCCATCATGCTCACGAATCGAAAACTGGCCGTCGGACAATCGAAGGTCGTGATGTCGGCACAAAGAGCGTCAAATCCTCTGGCGCGCATCTTGTCCACTTCGCATTGAAGAATATCGATGCCGAGCCCGCGAGCCGCGTCGAAACGCCGCGAACAGTAGTCGATCGATCCGCCCTCGCAGCTGCCGAAGTCGGCGAAATCGTAGCGCCCCGTACGGATGTCCTGGTATATCGTCTGGTCGTCAAGAACTGCGGGCATGGCTCGCCCTCCCGATCCATGGTTTTTCAATAGACTGCCTTTGGGACGCGAACGCGTCAACGGAATAAGGGTCGGATTACCGCCGGGGCGTCGCGGCCGGGTCCAGGCGTCGCAACGTCATGCCGTGCACGTAGGCGTTCATGTCGACGGCGCCGGTCGGTCCCTCGCACGCGCCGTCGTTCGCGAAACGCAACGCCAGTTGCACGGGCGAAACGCCGTCCGACGAAAAGGCGACACTGTGATTTTTCGTCCCGCCCGGCGCGATCGGCCAGTCCGTCGACTGATCGGCGATCTGGATTTCCAGGACCGGCCGCGAATCATCGCATCCGTCCCCCGACGCGATCAGATCAAGCGCGTACTCGCCCTTCGGGAGCAGCAGACGCGGTCCCGCCGCGAGACAGTCTTTCCAGGCCATGACCAGTCGATTCGGATCGCTCCGCATTTTCGGCCGGCTGCATTTCATTGCGCGCAGCGGAATGCCCTGAGGCGCGGTCCAATCCAGGTCGCGCCAATCGATGACGTCGTCATGCCAGCCGGCGCCATCGGCGGAGGGATCGCGCTTCAGTTCGACGTTGTCGAACCAGGACTGCCCCGCGCCGCGCTGTTCGAGGACGATCTTGAATCGCTTGTAGCCCGTCCCGTCGAACTTCACGCGGAGTTCCCGCCATTCATTGTCGCCATTCACGCTGTCGGACCATATCTCGACGGCGTCCTTCTCCGCGTAGAGCCAGGATTCGGGCGTGTTGTAACAGAATACCCCAAGCCGCGCGCCTTCAGTCACGCTGCGCGTACGGACCTGTGCGATTGCGACATGCCCACCTTCGAGCGGCTCGTGATCGAAGTAGTCGTAGCCGATCGTTCTCGCGTACCACGCCGTGGTCGTGTTCTCGGCGCCATGGATCGTCAGGCATACGTCGTCGTCGTACCCGAGCGTTCGATCGATTTCACAGTCGCGGGAATACTGTTCCCAGCACCATTCATCGGGGGCGTCGATCATGTCGTCGAAGCGGTTGACGGCGCTCTGCGTGAACGTCGGCAACTGATGATCCGGATCGTCGCGGAACGGGATCGGCGTCGCGTCGGCGAGCATGCGGGCGCCGGCCTTCGGAGACATCTCCTCGATCTTCATCGCGTAGGTCAGCTTTTCACTGTTGGCGCTGTTGAGGTCGAGGTAGAAGTGCGGGTCCCACGTCCACCAGCAGATACCGAGCGAACCCTTGCCGGAGAGGGCGGCGATCAGAAATCGCAGCCCCGGCTCCTTGTCGTCGATCAGGGCGAGGGCGCCTGATGTCATTGGCGCGACAAGCGTCTCGTAGGTTCCATCGCGCAGGCAGGGGAAGATGTGCAGCTTGGGGGCGCTGGTCAGCGTCTGCGCTTCAGCGTCGAAAAAAACGAACGACTGGTAGAGTTCGCGATCGTGATCGTCTCTCTGATGCCAGAAGACGCCTTCGATCCACGGATCGATGTACTCGATTCGATCGGCGCCGAGCGATGTCTTCACTTCCGCCGGTGTCGCCATGAGTTCCGACGTAATTCCGTAGGCGATTCGGCCCGTCTTCACATCGCGCGTGCCGATGATCGTCGTGGTGAACGGGGCGTTGTTGATCTGCGGTTTGACGCCATGGATGTGGACCTGAAAGCGCTCCGGCGTGGTGTCATGGTCGACGCGAACGTTGGCGACGTCGCCGGCGTCCCAGGGAGACCAGCCGAGATGGACCGGCGTGCGGCGCGTGCCGACCCAGTGGTCATTCAGCGGATTGCAGCGGAAGCGGGCGCGATAGCCCTCCTGAAGAATAAACACATCCTTGTCATCACGCCGGATGCTGAAGTTCAGGGCGTCGCCGTCCTGAATTGAAAATCCCGCGGTCGACCGTGGCGCCGTCGTCGTCGGCGTGGCGCGGTCGTCCTGTCGATGGCGCGTGAGGATGGCCGTGGAGACGATCCCCGCCGTCGCCAGAATGCACCCAAGCATGATGGGCCTGAAGCGACCCGCTCGGCGATTCAGTGTGGATACCAATGATCTCATGCGTCGTCCTGACGTCGATTCACCCTGATGGACGGGATTATACGGCGGCCGCGGCGTCGTTGTCCGTCGGCTCCGGCGCCTGCTCGGCCGTCGCGCGATAGGCGGCGACGAGGTCACTCGGCGAACCATCCATGACGATTTCGCCTTTGCGCATCCAGATGGCGCGATCGCAGTAGCGCTCGATCAGCTCCATCTGGTGGGAGACGAGGACCAGGATCCGTGTTCGGTCGATCAGAGCCTTCATGCGGCGCTGGGCGCGTTCCATCCAGTGAATGTCACCGGCGCTGAAGATCTCATCGAGCAGGAGAATCTCGGGATCGACCTCCGTTGCCACGGCGAACGCCAGACGCTGCGCCATGCCGGAGCTGTAGTACTTCAGCGGCGTGTCGGCGAAATCCCGCAGTTCGCAGAAATCAAAGATCGCGTCCACCTTGGTCGCCATGACGCGGCGATTCAGCCCCATGATGGCGCCCGTCAGGAAGATGTTCTCGACGCCGCTGAGCTCCGGGTTGAAACCGATGCCGACTTCCAGCAGGGGCACGAGAAAGCCGTTGACATCGACGCGACCGGACGTCGGCGGATAAATCCGGGACATCACTTTCAGGAGTGACGATTTGCCGCTGCCGTTGTCTCCGATGATGCCGAGGCGCTGGCCGTTCGGCACGTGGAGCGTCAGATGCTGGATCGCCTGCACGATCGTGACGGGCTTCGTGTACTTCCGGCGGGCGATGTAGTTGACGATCGTCTCTTTGATGGAATACGTGCGCGCGGAATGGACGCGGAACGTCAGGCTGATGTCGTCGAGATGGATGTGCTTGTCGCCCATGCCGCCTTTGCGCTACAAATGGAATATGAGCCGATTCTCAAACCGACGGAAGAAGACGAGACCGACGCCGAGGGAACCGAAGGCCACGATCGACGCGCTGAGGAACTCCTTCATCGTCGGAAAGCTGCGATCGTAGATCGGCCGATGGAACATCTCGATGACGGAATAGAACGGGTTGAGCTTGAAATAGAATCGCAGGTCATGCGGGATGGGGCCCACATCAACCGTCTGCTCGGCGGTCGCCTCGTGCAGCTGAATGTCCGGGCTGACCGTCTTCTTGGCCTCCATCGGGTAGATGATCGGCGTGACATAGAAGATGGCGCTGAGGGCGACGGCAATCAGGTGCTGGACGTCCCGGAAATAGACCGTGAGAACGGCGGCGACGGCGCCGACGCCGAGTCCGACGAACAGCATGTACATGAAGGAGACGGGCAACACGATCAGCGCCGGGCTCAGGCGGAAGCCGATGAAGTAGCCGAGCACGCAGAGCAGGACAACCAGCGACAGGACGAATGTGACGAGGTCCTGCATGACGATGCTGAGCGGGAAGACGAGCTTGGGGAAGTACTGCCGCTTGAGCATGCCCTCGGCGCCGACGATGCTCATGCTCGAGTTGATGATGGTGGACTGGAGAAAGGTCCAGGGGATCAGGCCGCTGAGGACGTAAAGGGCGTAGTCCCGGATCTGGAACTTGAAAATCACATTGAAGACGGCGCTGATGACGAGGAGCTGCAGCAGCGGATTAAGCAGGGACCAGAAGAAGCCGAGATAGCTCCGGCGATACTTGACCTTCAGGTCCTGTGATACGAAGTTCTTAATGACTTCGCGGAAGCGCCAGACTTCTTTTAGGCCAACGAGTGTCTGCATCGGGATAAACGGGCCGCTCCGTCGGCGCGAGGCTGGTTGGTTGGAGGTTCGGCGCTTCGCCGGGCCCCACGTTCGATTCGGGAGTATTCGCGGCGCGGCGGAGCGTGTCAAGTTGGGCGGCGACCGCTCGAAATCCCCGGGTCGAGTCTTGAGATTCGCAGGCGAGGGCGTACCTTTAGGCGGCGGACCGGCGAAGTGAGCCCGCCCCCGGATGGGCGCCGCCGCCTCAGACATCGCGAAACCCCTGTGGGCGTCGCCCACGCGACGAAAGGACATCGAAGCCGCCATGGCGAAGGACTGCCCCAGACTACGAGTCGTGTTTGCCGACGAAGCCCTCCTGATCCGCGGCATCGAGCGCGTCATCGAAGGTGTCGCCGCGAAGCGCGCCCGCGTCCTGCCGGACGAGCGAGGTCGCCTCGGCGAGATCATGCGGGCCGACGATCCGTGGTTCGAGAAGTTCGGGCAGGTCTATTTCACGACAACGCTGCCGGGCGTCGTGAAGGCGTGGCACTACCACAAGCTGCAGACGGATCATTTCTACTGCTCGCAGGGGACTGTGAAGATCGCGCTGTACGACGCCCGCGAGGAATCGCCCACGTTCGGCGAGGTCAACGAGGTCTATCTCAGCGAACATCTCCCGGGCCTGCTGCGGATTCCGCCGGGAATCTACCACGGCTGGATGAGCGTCGGCGAAACAACGAGCTGCGTGATCAACCTGACGACCGAGTGCTACAACTACAAGCAGCCCGACGAATTCCGCGCCGATCCGCATGACAACGACATCCCCTACGACTGGACGCGCAAGGACGGCTGACGCACGGGTAGGGTGGGCGCCTCCCGCACGTTTACCTGTTATCGTGGATCTCATTGGCGGTGTTGAATCACTATGTGCGCCGGGCGGCGTCGCTTCCTCTGCGGGAGGCGCCCACCCTATGGCGCTGACGACGGCATTGTTCAGAGGTTCAGCCGCGCGTATGCCAACTGAAAGATCGGACATCGACGACACGTTCCCCATGGCGTATCGATGCGTCGCGCTGGAGTCGATTCCAGGCTCAGGAACACCTCTCTTTTGCTACCCCGGCGCCCATGCAAACTGCCACGTGAAGGGACCAATCTACGAAATTGCTCCCGATTCAGATGGATGTGGACTATGGGTGGGATCCTTCGCCGCGGGCGATCTGTCTCCTAACGCGCATACAGGCGTTTACTCTTGTCCGTCGCCGAATCACGTGCTTGTCGTTGCACAAGGTGAGGCGTACATCGTGAATACGCATGACCCGCTGGAATTCCATCATTTGAACCTGATCCCCGTCATGGGAGTTGTGCAGGTTCCGGTTGCAGGCGTAACTGTTCTCTACGATTTCACGAGGCTCGAAGCCTACGGCGTTGGCGGTCGAAGATAGCGGACGCCAAGTCTATCGTGGGATGGATTGAGAAACATCGCAACGGATGGGCGGTTTGTAGTGGGTGATTGTTGGAACGCGCCTGGCAACACGTGGGCGCCATTCCGTGTCGATGCGAAGGATGGCTCTTTCAGCGGTGGCGCAAGTTCTGAGCTTGATTGAAACTACAGGGAGTAGGGTGGGCGCCTCCCGCAGAATCTCCTGATATTGTGACAACTGCATGGCATGGCTGAGTTCAGTGGGGCGCCGGGCGGTGTCGCCGCGTCTGCGGGAGGCGCCCACACTACAATTGGTTATTGTCCAGCTTCCAAACTGGAAATGTCATAGATTGAGGCTCGGCCACCACACGCCACGTCTTGTCACATCGCCAATGTTTGGCAATACGTGGCCGCTGTCCAGTGTGGAAACATCGACATTGGGTCGAATTTCAACGATAGGGGGCATCGGCGCCTCACAGAACACTTCCGAGCGAAGAATGGATATCGCGTCCTCTTCGCTGTAGGCCGTCACACCGTAGTGTTTCTGGATTGGGGCCGCAACGTTTGTCCTGTCCGGACATCCGAAATGAATCCAATATCGAATCAGGTACTTGTTTCGCGCCATTGGCGTGTCGTCGTCCTTTCTGGCCGATGCGGATTTGAACGACGGA
>DAOPJV010000005.1:148882-169569 GCA_035399845.1 Phycisphaerae bacterium
TTCATTCGACAGCGCCCACGATACGGCGTTACGGCACGAGGCACGCGTCCGAGCGGCCGCCGAGGTTGCACATCGTCGACGTCGGGGCGTCCATGCCGGGGTCGATGAACACCGTCGGTGGCGAGTACTGCCAGGTCGTATAGATGTTGTCGAATCCGAACCCACCCAGTTCCGGCGCGACTTCGCCATAGAGACCCGCGCCCGGATTCATCATGAGCTCGACGCTTCCATTCTGACGCAGCACATTCTGACCGCGGCGCCGCAGGCGATGATTGGCGCTGTTGCCCTGGTCGGGGGAAAGACGATCGTCGTACACATCGGCCGTCACGCCGCCCTTGATATACGGGTTGGCGTCGGCCATGAGCGGGAAACTCGGTTCACTGCTCGTGCCGATGATCCGCCGATCCGGATCGTGTTGATACTGATACGCGTAGCTGAGGTTCTGCGCGGAGAGAAAGTCGTAGTAATCCGGTGTCCACAGGGCCGGATCAGGTTCATCGTCCGTCCACGGGCAGATGAACAGGCTCGGCGTGGTGTTCTGCGCCCGGACGACAGCCCACATGTCGACCGTCGGCGATGGAACATCCCCCGGTTCCGGCGGTGTGACGCGGTCGATCGGATCGAAGATCTGCATGTCCCCGAGAACGGACGGATAGGCGAACGCCGGGAAGACCTGCGGATCGTCCTGCGCGTAGATGTACATGGCCTGTCCGATACTGCGCAGATGCGACGCGCAGACGGCGTTCAGGTTGTCAGCGTTGCACGCCCCCATGTTGGTCTGGAGAAGCAGAAGAACCAGAAGGATCACGATGATCAGAAGCAGCGTTTCAACAAGTGTAATCGCTTTGCGAACGGACATGGTGCGAGCCTCCGGTTGGCCGTCGGAGCGCCGACAGTGACTCGTTGAGGTGGGCGCCCGATCTGATCCTGATCGTAGTTGAACGACCGATTTCGCCGCAAGGCGCCGGAAGTGAGTTTCGACATTTTTATCGCGACGACGACAATGCCGCCAACACCTTGACAAGCACATTTGCCGCCTTGCCGGCGCTGCTGAACGACAGGGCGACAGTCGCATTCCCCGGGACGCCCTCAGCGTCGAACTGATGGATATGCGAATAGTCCATCCAGTCGTCCGTGCCGGCCTCCCACAGGATGCGATGGACCCGTTCGAATTGCGCCTCGTCGAGCTGTGCGCGATCCACCTCGATCAGGCCCTCGGACACGGCGAAACTGAACCCCGGATCGATCGTGACGTCCTCGCGGAGACCATCGGGACGGGCGCCGCCCGTCGTCTTCAGAGGGCGAACACAAATGGGGGCGGACGCCGCGCTATCCGGCAGGCGTATCTCCGGCAGTTCGCCCTTGAGCAGACGACTGATGATTGATTCGAGGTGCTCACGTGAGTGTGGATCGGGCATTCGAGCATTGTACAAATTCGCGAGCCCGATCAAAGCGACACCGGAACAGGGCTGTACGAAGGGCGCCAATTGGGTCATCGCGAGCAAGGTGGGCGCTTCCCGCTCATTCTCGTGTGATCGTGAATTCCGCCGGCGTACCTGGGGCCGTCTGGCGGCCGGGCGGCGACCATACTTATGCGGGAGGCGCCCACCCGACTGAGCTGCGGGACTAATACGGCTTGAACGCCGTGCGATCGCGATTGTCGAACGGCGCAATCACGATCTTACGTTCCGGGTTCACCCAGATGGCGCGATTGCCGACGACGCGGGCCTGGCCGGCGAGGCCGACCGCCTTGAATTCGGCGAGCTGCTTCGTGGCGCCGTTCATATCGATGCGGCGAATGCGATACTTGGCGGGCTTGTCTTCCGCTGAGCGATCAATGAACTCCTCCGTCAGCAGGAAGTCGTCTGTGGCGCCGGCGAGTCGACCGAGGACACCTTCCGAGATCACGCGCGTCTGTTCCGTAGGGATGTCGTATCGCGTCACGCGCCGCAGGTCGGACGAGACGTATTGCGACCAGACGACGCTGTTCGCCGTGAGGTACAGGTCGGACACGAAGGGACCCGCGCCGATGTCGCCTTCAGGCAGGACAACGGCGTCGCCTGTCGCGATATCGCGCAGGACGACGACGAATCCGTCGTCGAGGTAGGCGGCGTATGCGAATCGACTGGCGCTTAAGTCGGCGGCGACCAGGTTGGACCCGACTTCAAACTCAACGTCGGCGCTGCCGCCGAAGAGGTCGACAATGCGAACGCTTGTGATGTCAGTTCGCGTGTCCGCCAGGATGACGGCCAGTCGGCCGGCGTCAATCTTCAGATCGGGAAGGATGAACTGAGCGTCATTGTCACTGACATCCACGACCGTTTTCGGCGTCGCGCCCAGTAGCCCGGCGGAAAGGTCTTCGACGGAGACGCTGTCCAGCGTAATGCGCTCGCCGTCCCAACCGACATTGACGTAGGCCACGAATCGCCCGTCTGTCACCAGTCGCTGGATGAAGCCCGTCGCCGATGGCGCGAGCGGTCGAATCAGATCCGGACGGTTCTTCTGGAATTCGTAGACATTGCTGGGGCCGAGCAGTCCAGGAATGATGTAGCTGTCCCTGTGGCCATCGATCCTGAAGGGGATGTCGGCGAGGTTCGTTGCATAGAACACGTTCGCGTCATCGCCGCCGATGACGACAGGATACGGACTTGTGTCGAGGGGATCTTCGATCAGGTTCTGAAAGTCGTTCTGGAACTGGGTCAGCGCCTTCTGATCGCACGCCGCCGAAAGCGACAGGATCGACAGACCGAGGGCGAGGACGGGGAATCTCATGATCATGGGGGGAACTCCTTTTGCGCTTGGCGAGGCGCGACTCGCGAGACCTGGCCGAGATGCAGGAGGGTCCTGAACAGGACCGCCCCGCGAGTCATGGGTGTAGAATGGACACGCGTCAGCCGGATTTCAAGTGTTTTCCGAGTTTGTCATCCGGGCGTCGAATCCCGGGCAACGCCAGGCCCGGGGCGTCGGGGCGATTCGCAGGGCGCGACGGTTCGACTTCCGATTTGCGGCAAACTCGGTTCGCGCACAGATGTTGAAATAGGTAAGCTGCGCCGAAAAAACGGCGACTTTTGAACCCGAACGGCGTCGGCGGGTATCATGGGGTTGGAGGACCCGCAGATGCGTCGCCGAATCGTCTCCCGCCACACACGCCTGATCGTGGCGGTCGCCTCAATACTCTTCATCGCCCGTGGCGCCACCGCACAAGTCGCGGGGTACGCTGCGCCCCGAATGGCACACGACGCGACGAGCGTTGGATACGCGCCGACAACTGCGGTCTATCCGTGGGGCGGATACGCCTATCGCTCGTCCAATGCAACGCCCGCCGGAGAGTTTGGCGGCTATCTCTATCGTTCTCCCGATGACTTCGTGAACTATCGAGGACCGATCTATGCCCCGATCGCGGGCGCCGACGTAGGCCTGCCAGTGGCGGACGCGTCGGGTCGCGTATCGCTTGAGGACGTCCCGATGTGGACAGACGAATGGGCGGCGCGAATCATCCGGAACCGCGCCGCGGCGGGGCTGGCCGTGGACGCCATCGAACCAATCGGCGCCGCGCCATCCCATTTTCGAACTCGATTTGACGAGATCGAGCCGGCGCCCGTGAGCGCGCCTCCCACACGATTAACGCCGACGCCGATGGTGGCGGCGCCAATCGCAACTCCAGGGCCGTCGACGGCTGCGGATCATGTGGCGGATACACCTTCCGAACAGTTCAGGCCACAAGTTGCAGTTTCGGCGCCGTCGAATTCAAAGACGCTGGTCCTTGACGCGACTTCAGCGCCGGAAGTGTCAATTTCGTCGACTCATGTGGACGCATCCGCCACGACGAACGAGAAGCGCCGAACGGAGTCGCCGACGCCGGCGCCTGACATCGTTCAGAGACCGGAGCGCCACGATTCAATCGCCGTGGCGGACACAACGCCGACGTCCACATCAGCCACGGGCGATGATCGGAGCGAGCAGGCGGTGCGGGAGCGCGAAAAGCCGTCCATGACGCCGGAGACCTTTGCGAAGACGGTGGCGGGGCCCGCGGCGCCAATCGCGCCGACGCTGACGCGCGAGGATCTCAATCGCGCCACGGCGGCTGGGATTGCGATCGGTCGTGGCGACAAGGCGTTTGAGCACGGCGAATATGAGCAGGCGCGGGATGAATATCGCGTGGCGCTGGACGTGGCGGGCGACGCCGCCGGTGTTCGAATTGCCCTGGGGCTGTCCGACTATGCGCTGGGGGCGTTCGGCGACGCCGCACACGCCGTCCGGCAGGGCGTTTCGCATTCGCCGGAACTGGCGAAATCGGAATTTCGCCTTCAGGATGTGTATGGCGATCTCGAAGACGCGATACAGCATCGGAGCCGACTCGACGCGTTTGTGACGCAGAATCCCGAGAACGCTGACGCCTTGTTCCTGCTCGGATTCGTTCAGTATTTCTCCAATCAGCGCGAGGCCGCGCGTACAACATTTGGCGCATATCGATCCGTCGTACCGCACGACGAAATGGCCGATCCTTTCATCGAAATCGTGCTGGCGACGCCAGGCGACGTCTGATCGTCACGAGTCGGCGGTCCGCCCAGGGCCCGCCCGGCCCCCCCCGGGCGACGCTGATCATCGCGTTACACGTTAGGCTCCTCCGCGGATTCCGATAGAATGCGTGGAGATCCGCGCGCCCGAAACCCGCAGATGGCGGGAACGGGACGCTTTTCCAGGTTGAATCCGGTAGGGGTACCTCATGCGTCGATTGCTCGCCGTTACGGCCATTTCCTTTCTCTGTCTCTTCACCCATAACCCTTCCGTCGTCGCCGATCGGCCCTGCTGCGGCCCGGGCGCCTGTCATCCGATGCTTCCGGGCGGCGGCGAATCCGCCGGCGACGATGCAAAGGACGCCACTGTCGAGCCGGAGCCCGCGTCGGACAAGGAGAAGACGGACGAGAAGTGGGACGTCAATCATCCCCCGTATCCCTATCACGACATCGACATCGACGTGGATGAAGGCACGTGGATGAACATTGATCTCAGCCCCGACGGCAAAACGATCGCCTTCGACCTGCTCGGTGATATCTACACGCTGCCGAATGAGGGGGGCGAGGCGATGGCCGTCACATCGGGCATTGCCTGGGACATGCAGCCTCGGTTCAGCCCCGACGGCAAACAGATTGCCTTCACAAGCGATCGCGCGGGAGGCGACAACATCTGGGTGATGAACGCCGACGGCGCAGAGCCGAAGCAGGTGACGAAGGAGTCCTTCCGCCTGCTCAATGCGCCGGCGTGGGCGCCCGACGGTCAGTACATCGTCGCGCGGAAGCACTTCACGTCCCGACGTTCGCTCGGCTCCGGCGAGATGTGGCTCTACCATGTGACGGGCGGCGACGGTCTGCAGATGACCGAGAAGCCGAACGAGCAGAAGGACGTGAATGAGCCGATCTTCTCGCCGGACGGCAGATACCTCTACTACAGCCGCGACGCGACGTCGGGCGGTAACTTCGAATACAGCAAGGATCCGAACACCGAGATCTACGCCGTGTTTCGCGTCGACCGGGAGACGGGCGACGTCGAGAAGTACATCGGCGGTCCCGGCGGCGCCGTGCGGCCCACGCCGTCGCCCGATGGAAAACGCATTGCGTTTGTCCGCCGTGTGCGCTATCAGTCCACGCTTTTTCTCAAGGACATCGAATCCGGGAAAGAGTGGCCCATCTACGATGACCTGACGCGCGACATGCAGGAAACGTGGGCGATTCATGGTGTGTACCCGTCGTTCGCGTGGACACCTGACAGCAGGTCGATTGTCTTTTACGCGAAGGGCAGGATCCGGCGCATCGATGTCGAGACGAAGTCGTGTCGCGTGATTCCCTTCCACGTGAAGGGAACGCGGAAGATTGCAGACGCCCTGCGAGATCATGTGGAAGTCGCTCCCGACAAAGTGCATCCGCGTATCCTTCGATGGACGTGTGTGACGCCGGACGGAAATCGCGTTGTCTATCAGGCGCTTGGCCACCTGTGGGTCAGGTCGCTGCCCGATGGCGAACCGCGACGGCTGACAACGCAGACGGACCATTTCGAGCTGTATCCCAGCCTGACGCGTGACGGCCGATACGTCGTCTACACAACGTGGAACGACAGGACGCTGGGTGATATCCGCGTCGTATCAATCGACGGCGGCGCGAGTCGCGTCGTGACGAAGCGACCGGGCCACTACGTCGAGCCCGCGGTGTCGCCCGATGGGAAGACGATTGTGTATCGCCGCGCCAGTGGCGGATACCTGCGTTCGCCGCTCTGGTCCCAGGATCGTGGGCTCTACGCCATTCCATTCGGCGGCGGCGAGCCAATGCTTGTGTCGAAGCGGGGTTCGGATCCGCAGTTCGGCGCCGAGTCCGATCGTGTCTACTTCTACACATCATCGGGCGATGGCGGGAAGGATGAGGGCAAACTGGTCGGCGTCGATCTCGATGGAAGCGATGAACGCGACGTGGCGACGGGCGAGAACGTCGTTGCGTTCAGCCTGTCCCATGATGGCAAGTGGCTCGCCTTCACGCATCGATTCAATGTGAGCATCACGCCGTTTCCGGCGACGGGCAAGGCGATCAGCGTGGGCCCGAAGATGAAGTCCATCCCCGTCGCGAAAGCGTCCCGCGACGCCGGGGAGTTTATCCAGTTTTCGGCGAAGGGCGATCGGCTCTACTGGTCGCATGGCGGTCAGCTCTTCCATGTCGATCTCAGGGACGCGTTCGCGTTTCTGGACGGCGCCCCCGAAAAGCTGCCCGACCCGCCTGAGACAGGCGTCGACATAGCTCCGACGGTCGACGCCGATCGACCCGATGGCGTGATCGCACTGCGCGGCGCGCGAATCATCACGATGCGCGGCGACGATGTCATCGAGAACGGAACGATCATCGTGAAGAACAATCGAATCATGGAGGTCGGACCGGCGGACGCCGTGGATATTCCCGGCTATGCCAACGTCGTGGATGTTACGGGCAAGACAATTATCCCGGGGCTGGTCGACGTCCACGATCATGGTCCCTACGCGACACAGGGAATTCACCCGCAACAGAACTGGACTCACTACTGCAAGCTGGCCTTCGGCGTGACGACGACGCACGATCCGTCGCACGACACGCACGCGATCTTCTCAGCGAGTGAGATGCAGCGCGCCGGCGAGATCGTCGCGCCGCGCATTTTTTCCACAGGGACGATTCTTTACGGCGCGCAGGCCCCCTTCAAGGCGGAGATCGATTCGCTGGACGACGCCAGGTCACACCTGCGACGAATGAAGGCGGCGGGCGCGATCAGCGTGAAGAGTTACAACCAGCCGCGCCGAGAGCAGCGCCAGCAGGTCCTCGCGGCGGCGCGCGAGCTGGACATGATGGTCGTGCCCGAAGGCGGCTCCCTTCTGGAACACAACCTCACGATGGTCGTCGATGGCCACACGGGCGTTGAGCATTCGATTCCTGTTGCGGACGCCTTCGAGGACGTGCTGCAGTTGTGGGGCGCGTCGCAGGTCGGTTACACGCCGACGCTGACTGTCGCGTATGGCGGACTCTCCGGCGAGCACTACTGGTACCAGACGTCAAATGTGTGGGAGCATGAGCGGCTGCTCACGTTTACGCCGCGCTTTGTCATCGATCCGCGATCGCGTCGGCGGCGGAAGGTCCCGGACAATGAGGTGAATCACATCAACAACGCCAGAGTCTGCAAGAAGCTGCTCGATCGCGGCGTGCGAGTGAACCTCGGGGCTCACGGCCAGCTGGCCGGGCTGGCGCATCACTGGGAATTGTGGATGCTCGCCCAGGGCGGCATGACACCCTTGGAGGTCCTGCGATGCGGCACGATGAACCCGGCCCACTACCTCGGCCTCGACGACGACATCGGTTCGATCGAACAGGGCAAGCTCGCCGACCTCGTTGTCATGGATGAGAACCCGCTGGAGAACATCCGGAACACGGACAGCGTCCACTTTACGATGATCAACGGCCGACTTTACGACTCGGCGACCATGAATCAGGTTTGGCCCGAGAGAAAGGACCGCGAGCCGTTCTTCTTCGAGGACTAGCCGCCTTCCGATTCTGAATCGCTCCGAATTCGAAGTCCGTTCCGCCGACATCTTCGTTGAGGATGTTATATAGTGAGAGCGGCCCGCCGTGCGTTCGCCGGGCCTCCGCGTCACAGGCTGGACCTCGCAACGGATCCCGGAGTCGAAATCTTGGCGAATCATGCTCAACGCCGGCGAACCAATCGACGGCTGGTCATCGCGCTGGCTACGATTGGTCTGGCGCCCCTGCTAGCGGCGATGCAGTGTGTCGTTCGTGATCGATCCCAGACGCCGTCCACGTCAGGTGTCGCGTTGCAGACAATCGCCGAGGGCTTCGTGTCGCCCGTGGGGATCGCCTTTCCGAACGATGGCACGGGGCGTCGCTTCGTGGTCGATCAGGTCGGCGTGATTCACGTTGTCAATTCCGCGGGGACGGTCCTGTCGACGCCACTGCTGGATCTGAGAGATCGAATGGCGTCGCTGAACGCCCGGGATGAACGTGGTCTGCTCTCGATGGCGCTGCATCCGGAATTCACCGTCAATGGTCGGTTCTGCGTCTGCTACAACGGACCGCGAGACGCGGGCGATCCTTCCGGCTTCAATTCGGAACTGCGGGTCAGCGCGTTCCGGATCAGTGACGGCGACGCCAACGTCGCCGACGCCACGAGTGAGTTGGTCCTGCTCGATATCAACAAGCCGTCCTCCAACCACAACGGCGGACAGCTGGCGTTCGGACCGGACGGGATGCTCTATGTCAGCGTGGGCGACGGCGGCGGGTCAGGGCTCGTCGGCGACGACGGGGCGATCGACGGCGGAACGGCACAATCCCTGACGACGCCGCTTGGCAAGATCCTTCGCATCAATGTCAACCTTGGGGCGCCATTCAACATTCCCGCCGACAACCCGTTCTTCGCGGTCTCCGGGGCGCGGGGCGAAATCTGGGCGCTGGGCTTTCGCAATCCGTGGCGATTTTCCTTTGATATGGGTGGCGACCATCGACTGTTTGTCGGCGATGTCGGGCAGAATCTGTATGAGGAGATCGACATTGTCGAGGCGGGCGGGAACTACGGCTGGATCATCCGAGAGGGGGCGCACTGCTACGACGCCGCGGCGAAAAATGACCCGCCGGCGTCGTGCGACGATACGGACGCGCGCGGCGCGGCGCTGATCGGTCCCATCATCGAGCAGCCGCAGGTTGACGAAAATGGCGACGCCGTCGGCATTTCGATCATCGGCGGCTATGTCTATCGCGGCGACGGTGTACCGGAACTCGGCGGCGACTACGTTTTCGGCCAGTGGACGTCGCAGGGGCTGGCCGTCGATGGAAGGCTCTTCGCCGCGACGGAGAACAGCGACAGCACATGGACGACGCGGGAGCTGTCGATCTCAGGGACGACTGACAGTCGCCTCGGTCGATACGTTCTGGCGTTCGGTCAGGACGCCGACGGCGAAATCTATGTGCTCTCGTCGAGCGAGTCGGGGCTTTCGGGGACGAGCGGCCGCGTCGACAAGCTGGTCATCGCGCCGTAGTCGCATTCGTGAGTCAGCCGGGAGCGCGCGTTGATGAAATAGTGCAACGCGCCCACACTGCCGGGATGATGACGGCGCCGACACATGGACATCAGCGATCGACGGACTGGGACGCCTTCAGCGCGAATTACCACGCCGAGTCCGTCACGCCCTTCGCCAGGGGTGTGCGATTTCGGCTGCGAAGCGATTTGAAGACACTGATCGCCGAATGGCGGAACAGCGAACGCCGCCGTCGCGTCTTTGTGGATTTTGGCTGTGGCCCCGGAGACGCATTGGAATGCGTGGCCGGGAGTGTCCCCCTGAGCGTGGGAATCGACTTCGCGCCGAAGATGCTTGCGCTGGCGGCCGAGCGGCTGACGCGCCGCCGTGTCTGGGTCCGCCGCTGCAGCGCACGAGTCGGGTACGAGCGCGTTTGCAAAGCCAGCGACGCGACCCTCGGATCGCCATCGAATGAGAAAGAGACGCTCCTCGTGCGAGGCGAACTGCGAGACCTTTCGTCCATTCGTGGTTGCGTGGACGCGGCGACGTCGATCAACTCGATCTGCGCTTCGAATACGCGTGACGCCACGCGCATGTTCCGAGAGATGGCGAGATCGATCCGCCCCGGCGGTCTGTTCTACTGCGTCTGGCCCGCCGTGGAGTCACTGTCCTACCTGCATGATCTCGAACGCAGGGCGGGCGACCCGCCCGAGGCCCGAAACGAACGCCTTCTTCGCAACGGCGTACACGTGGATGCGACGGGATATACGCTCAAGCTGTTCAGCCGTCAGGAAATAGAACGCCTCTGCGAACAGTCGCGATTGCGGGTCGAGGTCCTTGAGGAGCTTCGCTATCCCTGGTCCTACATGTCCAGGCTGGGCTGGGGCGCCTTCGCGGGTAAGCCACCGCTTTGGGATTGGTACACGATTGCTCGCGCCATCTAGGGCCGCGAGGACCGCCCCGAATACACTCGGCGCAGAAAGGGGCCGCCGAGTGGTGTTGTTTGGGTGTGGTGGGATTGGGAATCGGCGGCCAAAGGGTGTTGTGAATTGAGCTTCTTACCCCTCGCCTGCGAATGATGACGCTTCGCGGAACCGATTGCACGTCAGGATTGCGTAAAGATTCCGTGACAAATCACAAGGCGACTGTTAAGGGAATGTTAGCCTTCGTGCAGCGGTCGGACCTCCAATCTCCGCAATAATGGGCCGATCACGCGCCCGAGTCAGAAGCCTGCGAGAAATGGGCTCGCGCAATTCGACGGAACTTCTCGTAGAATCGTCGTTTAGGCGCAGTGGGCTGGCGGCGACTTCGAGCGAATGTCCGTTGGCGCGGTCGACGTACGGATCGTCCGGATCTCGACGGTCTCGAATGGAATTGTGACGCGTACGGTGGTGATCGAGCGCCGCCGCCTCTGATTGAGAGATACATGGCGAAGCGAATTTGCGTCATCGGAGCGGGGCGTTGGGGCGGCGCCCACATCCGCACCCTGTCGGAACTCGGACGCCTTGGCGGGTTTGTCGAGCCAGTCGCCGAGCGACGGGCGGAGATCGCCGCCAAATTCCCGCAGGCGCTTGCCTTTGAATCGGTCGACGCCGCCATTCAGTCGGGATTCGACGGCTATACCGTCGCCACGCCGGCGGAAACGCACTACGACATCGCCAGACAGATCATCGAAGCCGGGCGTCCCGTTCTCGTCGAGAAGCCGCTGACGCTGCGATCACGTGATGCGCGGGAACTTGTGTCGCTGGCCGGATCGCGCGGCGTTCCCCTGATGGTCGGCCATGTCCTGCTCTTCCATCCCGCGATTCGCAGGATTCGCGAGATGATCGACGCCGACAAGGTCGGACGCATCCAGTACCTCTACAGCAATCGGCTCAATCTCGGAACCGTGCGGACGGAGGAGAATATCCTGTGGAGCTTCGCGCCCCACGATATTTCGATCTTCCAGTACCTGCTGGATCAGGCGCCGATTCGTGTCGAGTCGCGCGGCGGGGCGTTTGTGCAGCCCGGCATTCATGACACGACGATGACAGTCCTGACCTATCCCGACAATGTCGTTGGGCACATATTCGTCAGCTGGCTGCATCCGTTCAAAGAGCATCGCCTTGTCGTCATCGGATCGAAGGGGATGCTCTCGTTTGAGGACGCGTCGCCCCGCAAGGAAGTCCATTTCTACGAAAAGGGCATCGACTGGGTGCGCGGCGAGCCGATTCCTCGCCAGGGACCCACAGAGGTCGTGGCGTGCGAGGGCCGACTCCCCCTGACGGAGGAACTGGCGTACTTCGCCGATCGACTCGACGGCGGCGCCATCGAGATTGCCAGCGGAGAACAGGGCGTGGCGGTCATGGATATTCTGGAGCGTGCGACAGCGAGTCTTCTTGGCAGGGACGACGCCGCGGGCGGCGCCGCGACTGAGGGCGCATCGACGTACTTCGCGCATCCGACGAGCGTTGTCGATGACGGCGTCACGATCGGCGAGGGAACGAAGATCTGGCACTTCTCGCACATTCAGAGCGGCGCCGTCATCGGCCGGAACTGCTCGTTCGGCCAGAACGTCAACGTCGGGAACAACGTGCGGATCGGCGATCATGTCAAAGTGCAGAACAACGTGTCGATCTATGAGGGCGTCGAGCTGGAGGACTATGTCTTCTGCGGTCCGTCAATGACCTTCACGAATATCCTCGATCCGAGATGCAGGTACCCGCAACGAGGCGGCGCGCATTACGTTCGAACATTGGTGCGCGAAGGGGCGTCGATTGGCGCGAACGCGACGATCGTCTGTGGAACCACGATTGGTCGGCACGCATTCGTCGCGGCCGGCGCCGTCGTCTCGAAGGATGTGCCGGATTACGCCCTGATGATGGGTGTCCCCGCAAAGCGGGTTGGCTGGGCGTGCGAGTGCGGTGAGCGCCTGGGCGAAGTGGCGTCGGAAACAACCTGTCCGCGATGTGGACGGGCCTATGAGCGGCGAGACGACGTGCTGGCGCCCGCGTAGTCCTGGGCGCAGCGGCGGCGTATTGACAAAAACCCCGAATTCGAGATCAATTCCCGACCATGAATCAAAAGGCGGAGGCTGTTGAACATGCGCCGCAGGACTCGTCCGCGTCGCTTCCCGTTGCCCGTTGTGGTGTCGCCGGAATCCTGATGGGGCTGGCCAACCTCGTGCCGGGCATCAGTGGCGGCACCATGATCCTGATCATGGGGCTTTACGAGGAGTTCATCGCCTCCGTGGCGAATCTGACGCGTCTGAAGTTCAGCCGTCGTTCGCTGCTGCTGCTCGGAATCATCGGCGCGGCCGCCGCCTGCGCCATCGTCGGATTGTCAGGGACGTTGTCCAGCCTGGTCACGACGCAGCCTGTCATCATGTACGGTCTCTTCATCGGAATGACATTGGGCGGCGCGCCGCTGCTGCTGAAGATGGCGACGCCGTGGCGGGGCACGACAGTTGTCGCGATGATCGCCGGAATCGCCCTGATGTTCGCCATCCAGTTTGCCGGAGGCGAAGTGGACCGGCCGTCGGATGAGGAAAAAGCCGCGCGCAAGGCGATGATCGAACGCGGCGAATATGAGCTGAAGGTCAATTACAGTCGCGATCTCGTCGCGGGTGTTCTCGGGATGAGCGCGATGGTGCTGCCCGGAATCTCCGGGGCCTATATGCTCCTGATCCTCGGGCGCTACGAGCAGATTCTGTCGGCGATTTCCCTCGGCAAGTCCTACATCCTGAGTTTTGGGAAGGCCGGCGATATCAACGCCTTCAGGATCATTCTCCCCGTCGGAATCGGCGTCGTCATCAGTCTCGTGCTCGTCACGAACATTCTGAAGTGGCTGCTCAAGACGCATGAGAAACCGACGATCGGTTGTCTTCTCGGCATCGTCATCGGCTCCGCGGTCACATTGGCGATCTCCAAGGCGCCGACGACAGCGGGCGACTGGGCCATTGGCGGTGGGATGCTGCTCGCGGGATTCGTCGCGACTATCGCCATCGAGCGTCTGTCGGGCGTCAAGCCGGAGTCGTCCCACGAAGTGGCGGGACCGCCGGCGTCGCCGGACGCCGGCGCCTGACGACGATGGTCCCGCGGGCCGCTGAGCGACGTGTCGCGCGCCGAAGTCCGGATGGTGAACTCATGACGGCGTTGTCCGATGACACATTGCAGGTCCGAGCGCCGGCAAAGATCAATCTGACACTGTCTGTTACTGGTCGACGGCCGGATGGATTCCACGATCTGGAATCATGGGTCGCTTTCGTCGATTGCCACGACGAACTCCGGATCGAACGATCCACATCGTTCCGGCTCGAAGTCGACAACGATGAGGCCGTTCCGACAGACGATCGGAACCTCGTCCATCGCGCGGCGCACGCGCTGGCGCAGGAGGCGGGCGTGAACGCCGGCGCCGTGATTCGGCTTCACAAGCGGATTCCCGCCGGCGCCGGTCTGGGAGGCGGGTCGTCCGACGCCGCGGCCTGCCTGATCGGCCTGAGCCATCTTTGGGGTTTGGGACTTGGGCGGGACAAACTCGCGGCGATCGGCGCCGGAATCGGCTCGGATGTGCCGCTGTTCTTCCATGGCGGTCAACTTGTCATGCGTGGCCGAGGAGAGTTGATCGAGCCGCTGGATCGCGCAATGGAGGGATTTGTGGCGCTGATCTGTCCGCCTCTGCATGTTTCGACGGCGGAGGTCTACGCGGCGCACGCTCGATCCGGTACGTCACCCGCGGCGCCGCGGCCGTGGGAACGAGGACCGATGTCGTGTGAGCGGATCGCGCCGCAGTTATTCAACGACCTCGAGCAGGCCGCATTCGAAGTTGAGCCGGCGCTCAGACGCCTGCACGATCGACTTGACGGTCTGGAAGGACGGCCCGTTCGCGTCACGGGCAGCGGCGCCGCGATGTTCGCTCTGTTTGACGATGAAGTTGGCGCCCGCGCCTGGGCGGACGCGGCGACGCCCGTGGCGGGCGGCGCGCTGGTGCGCGTGCATCGCATAATGACGAATACGAAGGCGATCCAAATCTGATACAATCGGCGGTTCTCTGCTTTTTGCTGGCTTGATTTGCACCCCTGGATGGATATCGCGGAGGCGACGTATGAGGATTACCGAAGTAAGGGTCAAAATGGTCGGGGAGGACAGCGAACGTCTCCGGGCGTTCTGCAGCGTGACGATTGACGACGCCTTCGTGATTCGCGACCTGAAGGTGATTGACGGCGATGAGGGACCGTTCGTCGCCATGCCATCTCGAAAAATGTCGGATCATTGTTCGAAGTGCGGAGAGAAGAACCATCTTCGGGCGAAATTCTGCAATGAATGCGGCGCGAGGCTGAATCCGAATCGGGCGCCGAGAGACGCCGAGGGGCGCGTCAAGCTCTACGCCGACGTCGCGCATCCGATCAACGTCGAATCCCGAGAGATGATCCAGGAGGCCGTCATCGAGGCCTTCAACGAGGAACTCACACTCTCGCAGGAGCCGGGCTACTTCGACGAAACCGATGATATCGACGATCACGACGAGGACTTTGCCGGCTTTGACGACCTGATTGCGGAATTGCGAAAGCCGAAGACGGATCGAGACCCGCCGCCGTCCCATCAGCGTGACTCGCGACAGGACGAGCGTGAATCGCCGCGTTCGAAGTCCCGCGGACCGCGCCAGTCAGCGGCGGCCGAAGCGCCGTCTGACAGAAAGCGGCCCGGCGACCAGGCCACGGGGCATCGTGGCGTCGCTGAGTCCGCGGAACCGGCGCGACGCGAGAAACGACGACCGGCGCCGGAAGTCACGTCGCCGCCGGCGAAGGACGACGACGATTTTGCCGCGGGACTGGATTGGACGCCGGCGCCCGCAAAGACCTCCCCGCGCGTGGAGGATGCGGCGAAGGCGGACACAAACGGACGCAATCGTGGCGGTGGGCGCCAACGACAGACGGATGTCGACAGCGAGACGGATGTGGAGCGTCTGGAGCCCGACAGTGGCGGATCGTGCGGCGCGACATCCGGCGTGGACTCGGACGATTTCGGCGCAGGCATCCTGTAGCGACCCGATACCGGTTCCATAACCGTGTGTCGCAGAACAATTTACACCTCAATTAGTTGATTTCGGCGCGACGACGTCAGATAATCGATTGCGAGCGGTTTGAGTTAGCGCGTTCATGATCCGCAACGACTCCGGTTGCGGCCGCGAGAGGTGTTCAATTCAAATGAACAGAATCCGATTCCCGGTGGGAGGGGTACAGATGTATCGATTGCGTGGCAGCGTCTGTTGGGTCGCGGCGGTCTTCAGCGGGCTCATCATGACGGCGAATGTCGGCGCCGATGAGGCGGATGCGCCGGCGGGTCGATTTTCGACGCCGGCGCTGCGTGTTGACACGACGGATCTTCCAAAGATTGATGTCGTGATTCGTCCTTCCCTTGTCACGCAGTCGCCGGGGCAGCCGGGCGCCTCGCCGCGCGGTGTGTGCCCGCCACAGGTCGTAACCTATTCCGATCAGCCCTTCACGGGCCAGATCACGGCGACATTTCCGCCGGGCATGGTCGAACAGGAAATCGCCGCGGCCACTTATACCGTGCCGGCCGAGAACTGGCCGATTGTGTTTCGCACGGCCGACATCGTCTGGGGTCAGACGCATCTGAACAGCACGACCTCTGCGTTCACGCTCATGATCTGGGAAGGCGCGCCGGACACCGGAACGCTGGTCGACTCCTTTTCCTCAGACGATTCGTTGATACAACACGTTCACCTCCCCGTAGGAACGTCGGGCGTTGCCGTCCTTTCAGTCTCCGTGGATCCGGGGGACCCGGACCAGGTCATTCTCACAAACAACGGTTCCAACAGATTTTCCGTCGGTTTCCGTATCGACGCGCACAACAATCCGGCCAGCTCGTCCTGCTCGGAGCCATGTCTCGGCCTCGGCTCGCTGCCGTCCGTCTGCTGCCCGCCCGACGAACTGTCGAACGCCTGGCCGGGAATGGACGCCGCGGGACCCGGCGCCTTTGGGTCGCAACAGTGGCTTTTTGCCCGCAGCTGCCCTGGCGCGACAGGCCTGTGTTCTCTGGCGGTGGATCCGGGGTGGCATCTGCTGTCATCGTTTCCGCTGACGGGTTCGAATGGTCAGGACCTGCTGAATGACTGGGCCCTCCAGGTGACGTATGAACCCGTGAACTGCGTGACACCGACCGGCGCATGCTGCGCGACGGACGGCACGTGTGATTCGATGACCAGCTCCGTCTGCTTCGGTCTCGGCGGGTCCTACCAGGGCGACAACACGGAATGTCAGAACGTCAGCTGTCCGCAGCCGATGGGCGCCTGCTGCTTCATGCCGAGCGGGTGCGTGAATCTGACAGCCGCCAACTGCTCCGGCGCCGGCGGCGTCTGGAGCGGCGCCGGTTCGCTGTGTGCGACGACGATCTGTTTCGCCTCGGGGGCTTGCTGCATGCCCGATGGCAGTTGCCAGGACGATGTTCTCGAAGGCGATTGCGGCTCGTCGGGTGGATTGTTCCAGGGCAATCAGACGGAATGTGCGACGACGAGCTGTCCGCAGCCTGTCGGCGCCTGTTGTCTTTCGATCGGATTCTGTCTGGATGTCATCGAGGCGGACTGCAACCAGATCGTGGACGCCGTCTGGTACGGTCTCGGCACGGATTGTACGGACGCCGATATGAACTCGACGGCGGACATCTGTGAGAGCACGGATCCCTGTGTTGGCGTGACGCTGGGTGACTTCAACTCGGACACGCTGGTGAATGGCGCCGACGTGCAGCAGTTTGTTTCGGCGCTGTTGTCCGGGAGCCCGACGCAGGGGGATCTGTGCCGGGGCGATTTTGACTCGAGCGGCTCGCTCGGCGTCTCCGACGTCCCCGGAATGGTCGCGGCTCTGTTGAACTAGGCCGTTCCTGATCACAACGAACGCAACTCGCGGCGCCAGTCCGGCTTCGGGCGGCTCCGCTTTTCGTTCGTGTCATTCGCCGATGACGTCTTCCAGCGCCGACACGCTGATCACGGCGTCGCGAAACACGAAAATCCTCGCCCGATTGGCCTGGATTCCGTGCGCCTTGGCGTCACAGACGTACTTTTCCTTCGAGACGTGGCCTTCGTGACGATCACGAATATCCGCCTGCTCCAGAACGAAGCCCTCCGCCTCGACGGCGAGGAGCCTGCCCAGATAGGTAATGGGTCCGGCCGTGTCGAAGACGACATCTCGGCCGACCAGGGTTTGAATAGTGGACGGAGGCGTATCCATCGCCTACCTTCTGATTGTAGGATTATCGGAGGTCCGCGGCGAGCGCATGTCGCCGCCGTATCATTCATATAATAACGCGCGGCGGGTGTCAGAGGGGCGCCTGCGGACCGGATGAGTCGGGGAATCAGACGCCGACGCCAACGGGAGGAGCGACATGATCGACTTTCGAAAACACGGGCGACTTGCGATTGCGTTGGGCGCCCTTGCCCTCGTGGTGTTGGGTGTCGGCGCCGTGAATTCTGGCCTCGGGCCACGGTGGGCCCTGGCGGCGCCCGACGACGAACCCGCGAAGAATGAGAACGACAATGCCGATGGGACGCCGGGGGGGCCGACGACGGGAACGCCCGATGGTGTCGCTCCGGAACCGCGAAAACTCACGGACACGGAGATCAATCGAATCCGCTTCATGGAACTCCGCGCGATGCGCGGCCTCAAGGGCGTGGATCCTGTCACTGTCAAAATCTCCCGGGACGTGCTGAACGATTTCCTCGTCGAAATGACAGGCCATGACGATTTCAAGGGGAAGAAGGCGCGACAGAACTTCCTGAAGCGAACACCGCCGCAGAAACTGCACATGATGGCCCACTACACGGGGCCGAAGTTCGCGGACAAAGTCGAGATCCTCACGGATCCGGAAATCTTCGTGGAATTCCGAAAGCACGTGATGCCACAGGTCATTCGCGGGTGCTCGACCAACGGGTGTCACAATTCGACGAACGAGAAGGCGTATGGATTCAAGTTGTTCAAGGATCCGAAGAAGGCGCCCGGCACCACCTACGCGAATTACATCACGCTCAATGACTACATGCTCGACGGCAAGCGGATGATCAATCGGAACGATCCGTCGCGATCGCTGCTCGTGACGTATATGCTGCCGGCGTCAGAGGTGCCGGCGGAGTTTCGGCATCCGGGAGATGTCGAGATTCGGCCACTTTTCCAGTCGCACAAGCACCGGCGATTCCAGCGGATTCTCCAGTGGATTGGTTCGCTGAAGATCCCGCCGGAGGATTATGGCGTTCGGCTCATTCCGATGCCCGAGATGCCGGAGGACGGGCCGACGCCGGCGGATGGGGACAAGACGTCCCCTGATGACGACTCGAAGGATCGTGCGAAGCCGTAGTGAATCCGACGTACGCCACTTATCTCATTGCGGGCATGAGCGCGATCGGTGTCGCCGTCGCGACGCTGCTGTATCGCCGGGTCCGCGAAACGTCACGCATCCGGCGGCTGGCGTCTCGCCTCGGTTGGAGTGTCCGACTCCGTGGCCGGGACGCTGTCCTCGCCCGCGCGGGCGCGCTGTCCCTGATGCGCATCGGTCACAGTCGACGCATCGGGGCGCTGTTCGAGCCACGGCCGGGCGTCCTGGCGTTTTCCTATTCTTATGAAACGGGAACCGAAATCGATCGGATGACGCACTCATGGCGCGTCGTGCTGTGTGACGTGGACTGTCCTCTGCGCTGGTCGATCCTGACGGATCAGGACTGGCTGATCGCCGCGGCGCGCGTCCGGCGGATGCGGAGTTTCGACCTGGCGCCGTTTGCGGAGGCGGACGCGATTCGATCGCCGCACGCCTTCATGACGGATGATCCCGACGATTGGCGCGACAAGATGACCCCTCGACTGGCGGCGTTTCTCACGCAGCAGTCGCGCGAGCGAAGCTGGGAAATCTCGCCCGGCATGGTGGCGGCGTTCGAGCCCGGCGCATTCCTGGAGTCGGAAATGGCCGCCATGGTCGATCAGACGTCCCGGCTGTCTCAGCTCTTGTTGACGGCCTTTGGCGCCGCCGAGGATTCCGTCGCGTCGGCGGATGCGTCGTCGTTGCCGTCGTCCGTCGCTTCAGCAACGGAACTGGCCGGCTGAGTCGAGGTTTCTGTTGGCGCCGTCGCCTCGTTTCGCTGCGCCTCGACCCGCTGAAGCCATCGAATGTAGTCCCTGACCACGGCCGGCAGCTCGTCCAGCACTTCCTTCGGCGGCGTTTCGGCGGGGCGGAGCCGCCCCGGCGGCGTGTCCCCCAGCGTGAACTCCTGATAGGCGGCTTCGAGGTCCTTTCCGCGCGGTCGTGTCGGCGCGGCGCCGGAGTCGATGGTCATGTTCGATTCATTCACGAGCGGGGCGACAAGCTTGAGTCCTTCGCCGATCGCGGGTCCGCCTTCACCGACGAGCTTCGGGAGTTCAAGGAAGGGTTTGGGGTTGATTCCGATCGTGTCGAGGATGGCCTTGTAGACATCGGCTTCCGACTTTGTCTGGTTGACCTGCTCGGCCAGCCGCCGCTTCTCCTCTTCCTGCTCCTTGAGGCGCTCTTCCTTCTCCGCAAGGATGACCTGGTTCGTGTTCAGCGCCGTGTTGATCTTGTGCCACAGGTATCCCGCGCCTCCGAACAGGACCGACGCCGCAAGCAGAATTCCGACAGCGATGCGATACCGCCAGAGGGTCTTGCGCAGCAGGTAGGCGCCTCGCGCCGGGCGGACGGAGATCGGCTCGTCCGCCATGTAATTCGTGACATCGGACAGGAAGGCGTCGACGGACTGGTAGCGATCGTCCTTGTTCTTCTCAAGCGCCTTGAGAACGATCGCCGTCAGCTCGGGATCAATGTTCGCCCTGGAGAGATGCGTTTCATCGGGTTCGCTCCTGGCGATGTTGGTCAGCAGCTCGCCGATTGAGACTTTCGTGTCGTAAGGAAGTCGCCCTGTGATCAGCTCGTACAGAACGACACCCAGCGAATAGACATCCGTTCTTACGTCGATGCCCGACGGATCGCCCGCCGCCTGTTCCGGCGACATGTACGCCGGCGTTCCGATGATCTGCGCCGTCAGCGACGTTGTGACGTCACTGAACGTTCCCTGCTTCGCCAGCCCGAAGTCCAGCAGGTGCGGTTCGCCGTCGGCGTTGACCAGCACGTTCGACGGTTTCAGGTCGCGATGCACGACGCCG
>DAOPJV010000006.1:0-66343 GCA_035399845.1 Phycisphaerae bacterium
CATCCTGCCCTTTAGAGATATCGACGAAAAACGGGTTTTTGGGATAGGCTCTAAGGTTCGCGTTGAGACGACTTACCCCGCGAAGGCCCTTGCCCGAATTGTCGTGATCATTGTCGGGCGCCGCAAGATAATTCGGGCGTTTCAGTCAGGATTGCGTGAGGCGGACACAATAGAAGCGACATCCGTGTGGCAGTTGTCTTTCTCGCCATTGGAATTTCCCCGCGGCGTGCCGTCTGCGCAGGGCGCCGTGAGTCGCTCCATTCAATGGCGCGGAATCCCCCATCGCGGGGCCGCATGACGTCGGATTTTCAACAAGGGTAGTCGCCTCTGCCGCGACGGATTCCAGACGGTGTGATGCTAATTGAAAGGTTGCCGCCTGCGTCCGGCGGTCGAAACGTCAGGATTGGAGGTCATCATTGCAGAAGAGACTCGATAAATAACTGGAGCCTCTGGGAAACATCGCCCGGGGATCCAAAACCGCTGTCGCAAAGATGAACGTTGTCATCATCGAGCAGCGTCTGCACGAAACTCTCGATATCGCGTCCATCCACGACGCCATCTGGGTAACAGTCTCCCGGAATCCGACTGATCGTCAGGAATCGATCAGCCTCTACGTTGCTGTAGGTCACACGCTCACCATCAGGCCAGCGAATCGTCAGTTCATCAACGATTGCTGATTCGCCCAGGCCGAAGTGCGCCTCCGCCGGCACGCCGGCAAGGTAGCTCCCGCCACACAGGATCTCGCGACGCTTCGTCACGCCGGCGATCCGCACACTGACAGTTGCGCCAATGGCGTCGCGAACGCCTCCCGCCCCCTGGATGAGACGAACTTCCAGCCAATGTCCCTGGGGCGCCGAGGTGTTCTCAAGCAATCGAACCGGTTGGGCCAGGTTACCGATCAGCACATCCTGATCACCGTCGCGGTCATAGTCGAAGACGACGAGCGGTCTGGAGTCCTCGCCAGGCTCCAGCCCCGGCGCGATGTTTCGCGTGAATCCGCCGGCGCCGTCGTTTTCAAACAACACTGTCGGGCGATCGAGAATCTGTGAACCGGGAATGAGGAACGCGACATACTCATCCATGCCGTTGGCCGCGATGATGTCCAGGTCGCCATCGTTCTCGACATCCATGAAAGAGACGCCCCAGCCCCAGTACGTATCGACGACACCACGATTTGCGGCCTCATCCGCATACGCCGCCCCTTCCGTAACGCCCGAGCCGTTGATGTAGAGGCAGTTCCCGTCCGTCGGATATCCGAATCCCGGGACACCTGGATCTGTAATGTTGGTCGTATAGATGTCGAGATCGCCGTCGTCGTCGAAATCCGCGAGGGCGGCGCCCATGTCATTGCCGGTATGCAGCGTGTTTGCGGCCGAGGAGGCGTCGACAAAGATCCCGGCGTTGTTCCAGTAGAAGAGGTCTTCGGCGTAGTCCACAGCGACAAACAGGTCCGGCCAGCCGTCCGCATTGAAGTCGTGCATGATCGGTGTGAAACAGTCGATCGATACACCCGCCAACCCGGTTGGCGCCGACACATCTTCAAACGTGAAGTCACCGAGATTTCGAAAGAGCTGATTTTCACCCGGAAACGTGGCAATCGGAGACGTTCCCTTCCGAGCCCAGACTGTCACATAGATATCGAGCAGGCCGTCGCGATCGAAATCGGCCAGCGTCGCGCCGCAATGGAGAAAACCGAGAGGTCGAAACCCTGCGCCCGCCGTCCTGTCAGAGAACGTCCCGTCGGCGTTGTTTCGGAAGATGCGACTCGGCGACGCGTTGGGGGTACCGTCGTCGTCGTTGATGACGACGATGTCGAGCCAGCCATCATTGTCGAGATCGGCGAAGTGCGCGACACGCGCGATCCCATCGAAGTCGATACCGGCCGTCGTCGTCACATCCGAAAACGTCCTGACGCCCAGTTCGAGGTTGTTGCGGAATAGCCGACTCGTGTTCCCCTGATTGGCGAGAAGCAGGACGTCGAGGTCACCATCATTGTCGTAATCCCCGACAGCGGCCCCATTCCCCATGTTGCGTTGCATGAGGATTTCGTAGGGATTGATGATCTGCGCGAACGTGCCGCCGTAGTCGCATTGATACTGCAGACCGGAGGACGGCGCGACATCGACAAAGGCGGGGCCCGCGTGCGTCGTGACAGGCGCCAGCATGGCGACGGCGCCCGCGATCAGGGTTTGCGGAAGTCGAGACTGCATGATTTCTGCGGCTCGTCGCGAAAATAGAAGTTGGGCCCTCGCACCGACCGGCGGACGAGAGCCCCAAATGACAAGACATTTCCGGTTCGGAGAATCGAACGCCGGCTCAGTTGCGTCGGCGTCGGATCAACGCGAACGCGCCGATGCCCAGCAGCGAGAGTGTTCCCGGTTCGGGAACCGGAATCGCGTTGAGCTGCAGCTCCCAGCCGGAATTCCCCTGCAAAGAGGCGTCGACCACATCGTTGAAGTCGTCGCCGAATCGATAGATGTTAACGTCGGTGCTGCCGACGGAGGGCGCGGCGTCGTTGAGACGAATTCCCATGTTGAATCCGAGTCCGCTGACGACGGCCCAGAGTCGATCGCCGGAGGAAACGACGATGTTCGACGCGAACAGGCTTTCCGTTCCCTCATACACAGATGCGAACGGAATGTTCACATTCGAGTGCGTGTTCGAGTAAAGAACCGTATCGCCCGGATCAGGGGCGCCGTTGCCGTCGTCGAGGACCAGAGCGATGTCCCAGCTCTGGAAGGCGCTTCCGCCAATGAAGTCGCCGCCGTTGTTGAAGAACTTGTACTTGAATGACGTCAGGCGGCCCGCATTGGCCACGATCATGTCGTCAGCGCAGCTCTGGTTCACAAAACTGCCGCATTCGACATAACCCGCCGTCGGCGAGTTTCCGAAGTTGTCGTAGATCGCCTGGGCTGACGCTGTCGAGGCCACGAGGCAGACGGTCAGCGCGACCGCCATTGATACGCTTCTCATCGCTGAATTCCTCCTAAATCGATTCCCACCGAATCATTCCACCCGTCGGCGGTCGGCGTCGCGGAAAAATCGCGGCGAGACCGAAAACGGACCCGGGCCGGCACATCCGACGTTCGCATTGTCCGGGTTACGCAAAGGAGACGGACGTACCCAAAGCTCGCGCTTTCGGCTTCGCCGACGTACCCCCGAAGGGAGACCGCGAAAATCTGGCCGCATCCCCGCCGCCGGAGTACAATGATTTTTTTCCGGTGGGTCGAAACCATGTCATCGCCCGGCGACGTCACGCAACTCCTCGAAGCCGCAAGCAGCGGCAACAGCGAGGCCGTCGATCAGCTTCTGCCGCTGGTCTATGACGAATTGCGCCGGATTGCGTCCGACTATCTCAGCCGGGAAAGGTCCGATCACACGCTCCAGCCAACGGCCCTCGTCCACGAAGCGTACCTGCGACTGGTCAACCAGCGCACCGCCGGATGGAACGATCGGGCCCAGTTCTTCGGCGTCGCCGCCAAGGCGATGCGTCGGATTCTTGTCGATCGGGCCCGCATGCATAAGGCCGCCAAACGGGGCGGCGCCAGCGCCAGGAAGCTCGAACTCGATGAAGCCGTCGCAAGCTTTGAGGAACGGGCGCTGGACCTCGTCGCCCTCGACGAAGCCCTGAAAAAACTGGCGGAATTCGACGAGCGGAAGGCGCGTGTCGTGGAACTGCGTTTTTTCGGCGGTCTGTCGGCGCCCGAGGCCGCCAAGGTCCTGAATTGCCCCCTGAGAACGATCGAACGCGACTGGACGACGGCCAAAGCCTGGCTGCGCGCGGAAATCTCCGAGAATTGATCGGACCCGGCGTGAACGGCGCCGCCCCCCTGTCGCATAGAATGACGTGTCAGAAACCGGCCCGTCGAGCGTCGAGGCCGGAACGATCCCTCGCAATCCAAGGCGCCCGAACCAGGAATCAGGAATACCGTGCCCGAATCGCCGGACGCCCGACAGCATCGCTGGACCCAGATCGAAACGCTGTTTCACGAAGCGCTGGAACAGCCGCCGGGCACGCGCGCCGATTTTCTGGAGGAACGCTGCGCCGAGGACGATCAGCTCCGCGGCGAAGTCGAGCGTCTCCTCGCGGGACACGAAAACGCGGCGCACTTCATTGAGCCACCCGCCGAGGGATTCCTCTCTTCCGAACTGACCAACGAACTCGATATTCCGGTCGAAGGCAAGCGTATCGGTCGCTACGCGCTCAAACGCGTCATCGCATCGGGCGGCATGGGAACCGTCTACGAGGCGGAACAGGACAATCCACGCCGCAGTGTCGCCATCAAGGTGCTGCGCGGCGGAATCGGTTCGCGCAATGTTCTGCGCCGCTTCGAACACGAGGCCGCCGTCCTGGCCCACCTGCGGCATCCGGCGATCGCCCAGGTTCTGGAGGCCGGGACCCACGTCGACGGCGGGGAGCGCCGCCCATTCTTCGCGATGGAGTACATTCCCGATGCGCTTCCGATTACCGACTATGTGGAGCACGCCAAGCTGTCCATCGAACAGCGCCTGCGGCTGTTCGTTTCGATCTGCGACGCCGTTCACCACGGTCATCAGCGCGGCATCATTCATCGCGACCTGAAGCCGGCCAACATCCTCGTGGACAGCAGCGGCCGTCCGAAGGTCATCGACTTCGGCGTCGCTCGTGTTCTCGACTCCGACATCGCCGTCACGACGATGCAGACAGGCGTCGGCCAGCTCATCGGCACACTGACCTACATGAGCCCCGAACAGTGTTCCGGCGATCCGCATGACATCGATACGCGCAGCGATGTTTACTCACTGGGAATCGTCCTCTACGAAACGCTGTGCGGACGCCTGCCCTACGATGTGCGAAACAAGGCGATTACCGAGGTGGCGGCGCTCATCCAGGACCAGCCGCCAAGGCGACCTTCGTCGATCAACCGCATGCTGCGAGGCGATCTCGAAACGATCACACTGAAGGCGATCGAAAAGGACCGCGGCTATCGGTACCAGTCCGCCATCGAACTCGCCGCGGACATTCGCCACTTTCTGAACAACGAACCCATCAGCGCCCGTCCGCCCAGCATGACCTACCAGCTTCGAATGTTCGCGCGGCGGAATCGCGTGCTGGTGGCGTCCGTCGCCGTGTTCGTCGTGCTCGTGACGCTCAGTTCCATTGTCATGACGTCGCTCTGGTGGCAGAAGTCCACGGCGATGGTCGAAGTCCAGCGGCAGCGAAAGCTCGCGGAGAAGAACGCTAACTCCGAACGGGAGCAGCGGGCGATTGCCGAGGCGAGCGCCGAGGCCGAGCGCGTGCAGCGCGCCAAGGCCGAGAAGATCATGCTCTATCTGAAGGAGATGCTCGGGTCCGCCGACCCGGAAACGCAGCCGGGGCATGAGACGACGGTTCGGGAAGTGCTCGATCGCGTCGCGCCGCGCCTGCACAACGACCTGATGTCGCAGCCCGATGTCGAGGCGGAAATGCACAACGTGATCGGCGTGACCTACTTCGCGCTGGGGGCGTACGACCAGGCCGAATCGCACTGCCGCAAGGCGCTGGAGATCACGTCGAAGCGCCATCCGGACTCTCCTGAGTATGCGAAGGACGTCACGGACCTGGCCGCCGTGCTGACGACAGTCGGACGCCTGGACGACGGCAGGGCGCTCTTTCTTGAGGGGCTCGAAATCCGCGAACGAATCTATGGTCCGGTCCATCCGGATGTCGCCCAGTCGAAGGAGAACCTCTCGGGTGTCTACCGCCAGCTGCGGGACTTTCCGGCGGCCGAGCGGATGATTCGAGAATCGCTGGCAATCCTGGACCAATTTCCCGCGGAATCCGAGAAACGCAAGCCGATGTCCCTGAATGGCCTTGCCCTGATCCTCGACGAATGCGGACGGCGTGACGAAGCAAAGCGCTACTACCTGGAGGCGCTCTTACTGATCGAGGACAGGAACGACCTCAGTGGCGCCACGATTCGAAACAACCTTGCCGGTCTCTACTTCGACTCAGGCGAGCTTGACAAAGCCGAGTCGCTGTTTCTGGAAGCCCTTGACATCAATCGTCGTGTGCTGGGCGATGAACACCTTCATGTGGCGCACGCGCTCAACAACCTGGGCGTGCTCTATTCCGAAATGAACCGCCTCGACGAAGCGGAGAAGATGCAGGCCGAGGCCTATGAGATTTATCGCAGCTGCGTCGGTGCGCTCAACCGTCATACCGCGACCAGCCTGAACAATCGCGGCTCGATCCTGGTCGACAGGGGACGCTACAACGAGGCCGGCCCCCTGCTTGCCGAGGCCCTGCGGATTCGACAGTCCGTGCTGCCGCCGACGCACCCTGAGATCGCCGCGACGATGAACAACCTCGCCCGCATCGAACTGGGAAAGGGACGCCTGGACGCCGCGGAGCGCCTCATCCGCGAATCGCTGTGCATCGAGGAAGCCTCCCTGCCGCCGACGCACCTGCAGATTGCCAGAACACACTCCCTGCTGGGGCAGATCTGCGCAGCGACGGATCGGCCTGACGAGGCGATCGCTGAGTACCGAATGGCCCTGGCAATCTTCTCGGCGACACGACCCGACACGGACATCCATATCATCCAGCTCCGCATCGGTATCGGACGCCTGCTTGAGGCGATCGGCCGATATGACGAGGCGACGCCTGCGCTTCTGCTCGCCTACGAAGGCGCCGCGGCGACAGGTCGCGCCGAAATCCCCTACGAAGACCTGCTGACGTCGTTGATCGAGCAGGTGTATTCGCACGATGAGCCCGACGCACCGGAGGATGGCCGGTCGCCACAATCCGTCGCCGCGACGGGGAATACGCAGGTGGCCCCGGATTAGCGGCGGCGCGACCGACTCGCGGTTCATTCCGGGAAATTGGCGGGATTCGACCTCCGATGCCGCGGTCTATACCGGGGGCGTTCCTCGCGCACGCCGCAACAGCGGCGCCAGCCCGGACTCAAAGACGACACTGAAGGAGCAGCGAATGTCCAGAACACCACTCTTCCTGTTGACGCTCGGCATGGCGGCGCTCGGCCTGGCGGCGCCGGCCCGCGCCGAGGTCTGCTGCGTCAAGGGAAACACCAACGATCGCATAGAGTTCGACTTCGATGGCGACGGCTTCGTGGATCAGACGGTCTACGACTTCCGCGTCAACGGCGAAGACATCCAGCTGTTCGTGAATACGATTCAGTCCCCGCTGGGGGCGACGGAACAGCAGTTCTGCGCTTCGGACATGAATGACGATGGCGTGATCGATACCACGGACGTCACGATGTTCGTCGACGCCCTGCTCGACCCGTCGGGTCTGATCTGCGACTACGTCACCAACTGTCTTGGTGGGACGCTGACCTACGAATCGCCCCATCCGAACGACGTCGCGACGAGGATTGCGTATGACAACACCAGCATCGACGTCGACGCGGACCCGTTCGGGCTTGGCAAAACGGGCTTTTTCGTTCCCAACAGCGTGATCGATCGGATCGCGCGCGACTTCGACGACATCGTGGCGATGTCGGGCGACTTCAACAGCGACGGTATCCCCGATCTGACCGGCCAGGGACCGAACCAGACGCTGTTCGCCCGCAACAACTTCCTCATTCAGATCAATGATCCGACGGGACCGAACCCGGACATGGAGTGTCTCAACGCCTTCTTCGGCATCGACTCGTCGGTCCACTGCAACCCGTCCTGTGAATGCGGCGGATGCTGCGTCCCCGATCCGATGGATCCCCAGACATGCGTCGGTGGATGCGTGCAGTGCGTATTCGGCTGCAATCTGCAGAACTTCAAGCCGGGCGACCTCCATATCGAAGTCCTTTACCTGCCGACGGAGGGTTACGCGAATATCCCGCTGATCGGCGCCCTCTATTCGGCGGCCGTTCAGGAAGTGCAATACGCCGAGCCAAACGGCTGCATCGGCGGCGTCAACGGCGAACGCAACATCTGGGCCATCTCCGACATGGGTGGCGGCTTCTGGAGCTGGTCGATCGAACATGGATTCCAGGACTGCTTCGATGGTTGCGACTGTCGGATTGTCTACGACGCCATCAGCGACGAAGCGGGCGAGCAGACGTTTGTCTTCCTCCCGCCCGCCACCTTCGAACCTCCGGGGCTTCCCGGCGTGTGCACCTTCTTCGCGACGCCAACGGGCGCCTGCTGTCTTGACTACCTCGGAGACGGTTCGTTTGTCGAGTGTTTCGAGATGACTCAGACGGAGTGCTTCGACAACGGCGCCGGCGCCGCCACGATCTCGTACCTCGGTGATAACACGACGTGCTTCCCCGACCCCTGCGGTCCCACGGGCGCCTGTTGCTTCGGCACGGACTGCCAGGCGGCGCTGACCGCCGCCCAGTGCGGCACGCAAGGCGGTCTCTATCTCAGTGACGGCTCCGTGTGCGCCCCCGACTCGTGTGACGAATTCGGCGCGTGCTGCGAACCCGGCGGTTCCGGGTGCATAGAGTCAACCCTGACGGACTGCGCCGTCAATCTCGGAGTCTTCCAGGGTGACGGAACAACGTGCGCAACCCCCGGCATCTGCGACTGAATCCAATGACGATTCGAGGCGTTGCGACCAGGAAGCGAAACCCGATGCGCGGCGCCCCCTGACATGAGAAATCGCCTTTCCATCCGGGCGTGGGCGCCGTTTCTTCTCCTGACGATCCCCGCAATGGCGGCGGACTCCGGGGGAAGAAACGGCGTCGCGGCGCCCTCCGTCTCGCCATCATTTGATCGATCGGCGATCTACCTGGCGGCGGCGACGCTCCGTCCGTCGCCGGAGTTGTCACTGCTGGTCACGGAGCGCGCCGCGCTTCCGGCGGGCGTGTACCTCCTCCAGCTTGATGGTCCCATGACCCCCGACCGACGGAGCGCTCTGGAACAGGCCGGCGTGACTCCCGCCGACTACCTTCCCTTCCACACCTACGTCTTCCGCACGGAGACGACGTTCGACGCTTCGCGTCTGAGGTCACTGCCGTTTGTTCGCTGGGTCGGCGCGTTCGATCCCGCATGGAAGCGCCATCCGGACCTCGGGCGCCGCGCACGGACCGATGGCGACGGGGAGTCGAATCTCAGCGTAACGCTCTTCGCCGGCGCCGATGAAGTCGCGGCGCGAAGGGCTGTCGAGCGCATCAACGGCGCCGTCGTGCATCACACGGGGGCCGTTGGCGATCATGTCACATTCCGCATCACAGTCCCCAATGCGGCGATCGAGCGGCTCGTGGCGCTCGACGCCGTTCGCTTCATTGAGGCGAGCGAGTCGCCCGCGCTCTGCAACAGCTCAAATCGCTGGATCGTGCAGAGCAACGAACTCAACGTAACGCCGTTGTACGACAATGGCCTGACGGGCGACGGCCAGGTCCTCGGGATCATGGACTCGCGCGTCTATATCGATCACTGTTCCTTTGCTGACACGGAGCCGGTCGGTCCGACCCATCGCAAGGTCGAGGCGATCAATCTTCTCTCAGGGAATGAGCCCCCTGACACACATGGTACGCACGTCGCCTGTACCGCGGTCGGCGACGCCGGCGTCAACGACGACACGCGCGGACTCGCCTACGAGGCGCGATTCGTGTGGAGCGGCATTCCGACTGCGACAACGGCCGACATCGTGACCCGGCTGGAACTGCATCGGTCCCAGGGCGCGTGCGTGCACACGAACAGCTGGGTCGATCATACGACGGACTACGGCGCCCTCGCTGTCGGTGTCGATTCATTCTGTTACGACAACGAAGAACAACTCGTTGCGTTCGCCTGTGGTAACGGCGCCATCGCCGAAACACCGCAGAACGCCAAGAACTGCCTCTCCGTCAGCGCAACGATGGACGCGCCGGACCAGGATGCGTTCTGCGTCGGCGGCGCCGGTCCCACGCCTGACGGGCGACGCAAGCCCGAGATCTGCGCCCCCGGCTGCAATACGCTCTCGGCCAACCTCTCGCCCTGCGCCACGACAACGCTGTCGGGCACATCGATGGCGACGCCGGTCATCGCCGCCGCGGCGCTGCTGGTTCGCCAGTATTACGTGAACGGTTACTACCCGACGGGAACGCCACAGCCCTCTGACACCCTCCTGCCGAGCGGCGCGTTGATCAAGGCGACGCTGCTGAATTCGACTGTCGATCTCACGGGCGTCCCCGGGTATCCGAGCAATACGGAAGGCTGGGGACGGCTGCTCGCCGACCAGGCCCTCTGCTTCCCGGGAGATCGCCGCAGGCTCGCGCTGCTCGACGACCCGCGCAATGCAAGCGGCCTGGCGACTGGCGCCGTCGCCGACTATCCACTGCTCGTGGCGAGCGACGACGAGATCCTCAAGATCACACTGGCTTACACGGAGCCTCCCGGTGGCGTCGGCATTGGTGGCGGTCCCGCCTGGGTCAACGATCTGGATCTCGAGGCCATGTCGCCCGGCGGACAGTTGTACCGCGGAAACTGGTTCGCCAATGGTGTCAGCGTTCCTGATGGCGCAAGGGATGATCGCAACAACGTGGAACAGATCCACATCCCGACGCCTGAAGCCGGATTGTGGACGATTCGCATCCGCGCGATCGAAGTCAACGTCGGCGCGCAGGGCTACGCCCTGATTGCAACGGGCGACGTGTCGACCGATGTCGACACGCTCGCCATCCACCTCCCCGACGGCGCGCCGGAGATCGTCGCGCCCGGCGCCGATACGACTTTCGCCGTGGACATCATCGAGGGGACCCAGCATGTCGTCGCCGGCGCGCCGACACTGCGTTACCGCTTCCATGATGGACCGTTTGCGATGACGCCACTGGTTCACGAATCCGGAAATCGGTATATCGCAACGCTGCCAGCCGCCAACTGCGTCAGTGCGCCGGAATTCTATCTCACTGTCGCTGGCGACGCCGGCGCATTCGTGTCGCTCCCGTCCGATGCGCCGACAACCGTCTTTGCCGCCAGCGTCGGCGAAGCCCCGACGATCTTCGACGATGATTTTGAAAGCGATCAGGGCTGGACTGTCGTCAACGAGAATCTTGTCAACGGCGCGTGGGTTCGGGCCATCCCCGCGGGCTCGGGCCAGCTCGGTGATCCGACGATGGACTACGACGGCTCCGGCCACTGCTACGTAACAGGCGCGGCGAATTTCCAGGACGTCAATGGCGGGCCGACGCGACTTGTCTCCCCCGTGTTCGATCTTGCCGACACCTCCGATCCGCAACTCTCCTACGCGCGCTGGTTCCAGGAAACCGGCGTGGGCGACACGCTCGTTGTTGAACTTTCCAACGACGACGGCGCCAGCTGGACGCTCGTCGAGGAGACGACGGAATTCGACTTCTGGGCGCCTGTGACGGTTCGAATCGCCGACTTCGTAGCGCCCACGGCGACAGTGCGCCTGCGCTTCTCGACGCAGGATTCGCCCAACAACTCGTTTACAGAAGCGGCAATCGACGCCGTTTGCATCGACGACTTCGGTTGCGTCTTGGCGTGCGCGCCAGGCGACACCAACGCCGACGGTGTCGCAGACGGGCGCGACATCGCCCGATTTGTTGAATTGCTGCTGGGGGACGCCCCGACGAGCGACGAACGCTGCGCCGCCGACCTCCACGCGCCGCCTGATCAGTTGGTCACATCCGACGACATCGACGAATTCGTCGCCTGCGTGCTCGGCGCGTGTGGCGGCTGAGCGTGCGGCGACGTCTCCCGTTCTCGCGAGAGAAGGGTCGAACTCGTCTTCTGTCAGAGGTCCTTCGAGAAACCGATATCGGCGGCCACGATGCACACCGTCGCTCAGGCGCCGGACGCGCCGGACTTGCGCTGATGGGGCGGATCGACGGTAGGATCAAGGCAGATTCGGATCGCATCCAGCAGTTTCCGGCGATCGATCGGCTTGGTCAGAAACTCATCACAGCCCGCGTCAAGACACTTCCTGCGATCACTGGACATTGCATGCGCCGTGAGCGCAACGATCCAGCCTGCGTACCCCTTCGAGCGAATCAGGCGAGTCGCCTCATACCCATCCATGACGGGCATCTGCATGTCCATCAGGATGACGTCGTACCGATCGCCGGCTTCCATGGCCCGCAGGGCAAGGTCGGCGCCCACCTGACCGTTCTCCGCCACTGTCACATGCGCTCCCGCCCGCCGAAGCACGTGTGAGATCAGGCGTTGATTGTCACCCCCGTCTTCCACAAGAAGCACTGTGCAATCAAGACGCTGGTCGCGAACTTCGGGAGCCTTCCGCCTGTCAATCGTCGGTTCCGGCGCCGCATCGACGCCGCGGGGATCGCATACATCGGCGCGTATCGTCAACGTGAATCGGCTTCCGACGCCGGGCGTGCTGCGAACCGTCAGATCGCCCCCCAGAAGCATGGCGAGGCGCTGGCTGATCATCAGTCCGAGGCCGGTCCCTCCGAATCGCCGCGTGGTGGAATTGTCCGCCTGGGTGAACGCCTGAAACAGCCGTGCGGCGTCTTCCTTTGAAATACCGATGCCGGTGTCAACGACATCAATCCTGAGCATTGGCACTCGTGGCGTCTTCAGCACGCTGGCGACAACGCTGACGCCGCCATGTTCCGTGAACTTGACGGCGTTACCGACCAGATTGACGAGGATCTGCTTCAGCCGCATTGGATCACTGACAATCACCTGGGGCACATCGGCGCTGACTTCCGACGAAATCGTGAGCCCCCGGTCGTCCGCCCGTGGCGCCATCAGGGATTCCACATCGGCGATGACGTCTCTCAGAGCGCACTGGCGTTTCTCGACTTCAAGCTTGCCCGCTTCGATTTTCGAGATGTCCAGAATGTCGTTGATGATCTGAAGCAGGTGCTCGCCATTGCGACGGATAATGTTGAGCGCGTGACGCTGCTCATTGCCGGACATCGATCCGTCCATCAGTTCGTCCGCAAATCCGAGTATTGCCGTCATCGGCGTTCGGATTTCGTGGCTCATATTGGCAAGGAACTGGCTCTTGGCGGCCGTGGCCTCCGAGGCGCGGATGCTCGCCTCCTGGAGGACGCGGTTATTGTCCTCCAGGCACATCGCCTGCGCCTTGATTTCCTCTTCAATTCGCTTGCGCTCGGAAATGTCCCGAACAATGCCGGTGAACATCCGGCGATCGTTGACAGTCAGTTCACTGATGGCAAGTTCCATCGGAAAGGTCGAGCCGTCCCGGCGTCGACCGACAACCTCGCGCCCGATTCCGATGATCTTCTTGACACCGGTTCGCAGATACCGTTTGACGTAGCCGTCATGCTCTTCCTGATATGGCGAAGGCATGAGCATGTTCACGTTCCGGCCGATCAGTTCCGTGGACTCATACCCGAAGAGCCGCTCGGCGGCGCGGTTCAGTGACTCGATCTGACCTTCCGCATTGATCGTGATGATTCCGTCGACGGCCGCCTCGACGATGGCGCGCGTCTGCGCTTCACTTCCTCGCAGCGCCGCCTCATTCTGCTTTCGTTCCGTGATATCGCGATCCGTCACAACAACTTCGTCAGGCTTGTCGTCGCGCCCCTTCAGCAGCGTCAGTGTGCACTGAATCTCGACAAGACGGCCGTCCGCGGCGACTCGCCGTGTTTCAAACGGGGGGATTCGATCACCCTTCAGGAGCCGCTCTGTCATGCGGACCATTTCATCGCTGCGTTCAATCGGCAGCAGTTCCCGAATATTCATCTGCAGCGCCCTGGCGGGGGTATACCCGTAGAGTCGCTCTGCGCCGGCGTTCCAGGTAATGATATTGCCGTGAAGGTCGAGTGACTTGATGGCGTCATTCGAGTCGTCGAGCAGCGCGGCCAGACGACGCAGTTCATCTTCGGCCGCCCGACGCTCCGTGACGTCGCGGACAATTCCCGTGAACATCCGCCGGCCATCCAGCAGCATCTCGCTGACCGCGAGTTCCATGGGAAAGGTCGATCCGTCTTTCCTGCGTCCCAGCACCTCGCGCCCGATGCCGATGATTCGCCGTTCTCCCGTTTGAAGGTAGCGCCGAAGGTATGCGTTGTGCTCGCTGCAATACGGTTCCGGCATCAGGATGGAAATGTTCCGCCCGATGACCTCATCCGCGGCGTAGCCGAACATCCTCTCGGATGCGGGATTCATCGATTCGACGTTCCCGAAGGAATCGATCGTAATAATGCCATCGACGGCCGTTTCCACGATCGCTCGCAGACGTTCGGCGTTCTCAACATCATTGGCGCGTGGCGGCGACACGGACGAAGGCGCCCTGGAGGCTGACGCGCCGGGCCCTGCGGGTCCTGTTCGCGTCGACTTCGCTTCCCGCGCCGATGTCGACTTCGACTGGTTTGAGGGCCTCTTCGACGATGCCATCACGTCATCTCCGGAGTGCGGGCGGCAACCAACGCCATGCGCTGACCGAACTTTTCACCACGTCGCCCCGTTTCCCGTATGGCGGCGCACTCCGCACGGACTCGGCGCACCCGCGCCTGGAGGTCGAGCGAATCACAGACATCCGGAAGATGGTGATCCTGCGACAGATCATCGGAATCGTCGGGCGCCGGAATGTCGTCAGTGCGACGATGCGCCTTGCGGATCATCGATTGGGCCGACGCACGAGGCCGCAGAGGAGTGAGAACGCCGAAATCAGAGTCGAACTTCGTCACGCAAGCGCCTTCCATGGCAACATCGCCTGGTCGTGATTATCAGACAGGCCAATTTCGCCCGTCTGATTCCCTCCCGAGACGCTCAGAATACGCAGTCGTCTCCGAGTCGATATCGGTACTCAGCCGTTTGGCCTGTTGTTATTTGAGGCGTCGGCGCGTCGTGGGTGATCGCCCCCCGGATGAAAACCCGCGGGCCCGCCCATATGAATACCGGACCAGGATTCACGACTGGGAATCGCAGTTCAATATCGCCGCAATATGAAGAGGATGGAGCAACGTCAGGGAGTGCTGAACGCGGCGGCCTTCAGCCGCCCTCACGCCCTCTCACCACAGTCCGCCCGCGACCCCCGAATCGATCTCGAACCGAAAGCGTGTCCCAGACGCGGACCGTTCCGTCGCCCGAGCCCGAGATGAGTCGATCCCCGTTCGCGCTGAACACGAGCGACCAGACGTAGGACTTGTGGCCGCGCAGCTGAACGATCTCGTCCATCGTGACCGCATCCCAGACGCGAATGACCTGGTCGTCGCCCGCTGTCATAATGCGAGTGGCGTCGGGCGTGAACGCGATGTCCCAGACACTGCGCCCCGAATGACCGCGAAGCGTTCCGACACATTCCTTTGCGTCCAGATCCCACACGTCCACTGCGCAGGGATCGTCCCGGCGGATCATCGCGAGCCGGGACGCCGCCGCAGCCGGCCCCAGGCGATGGATTCTCGTCATGGGAATCGGAAGCGCACGCGTTGCGTCGAGGGTGCGAATCGCCTGGTACTCTCCGTTCAACTCAACAATTGCGAATCGTCCATCAGCGCTGACGGGGCCATGGCGGATCTCCGCGATGCTCGCAAACGGACGGTCGACGATTTCGTCCGTCTCGCTGTTCCACATCGCAATCTTCTCGGTATCCGTTCCCGGCAGATAAATGTGCACGCCATCCGGATGCCAGGCGAGACACGCGCCGCCGCGTCGCCAGTCACGCCGACGCAGCTCAACGCCCCGCTCCACATCCCAGACCCGAACCGTCTCGTCGGCGCCGAATGACATCAGGCGGCGACCCGTCCGGTTGAACTCCAGCCGCGTCAGGTACCCGGTGTGACCGATCAGTCGTCTCGCTGACATCAGTCGATTCGCATCCCAGAGTCGAATCTCGTTGTCCCATGCGCCGGAGGCAATCGTCGATTGATCGTCGCTGATGGCGACCGGATAGACATAGCCATCATGCCCGTTCAGCACCGATCGATCACCGCGCGCCGAGACATCCCAGACGTGAATGGAGCGATCAGAATCCGCTCCGGCCGTGACGACGCGGGCGCCCGTCGCGTCAAATTCCAGCGTAGCGATGGCGTCGTCGTGTCCGTGAAAGACGGCGAGTGGTTCCAGCGTGTCGGCCGTCCAGAGCCGCAACGTTCGATCACGCCCTGCGGTGGCAATCATCGTCCCGTCAGGACTGAAGCGGACAATCGTCGCGCCGTTTGTGTGGCCATGCCCCGTCGCGATCAGGCGTCCCGTCGTGGCGTCCCACAATCGCACCGTCGCGTCGTTCAGCACGCCCACGACGCGCTCGCCGGCGCCGTCAAACACCACGTCAGCGCCCGCCGCCGTCGCGCCCTCGAGTGGCCGCAGCTTTCCGTTTTCCAGATCGAGAATCGCGGGCATTCCATTCAGGCCCGTCCCGACCGCGAACTGGCCGCGAGCGCTGATCGCCGAGGGCGCGTTGCCGACCGGCCAGATCTGAAGACCCACGCTTGAGCGTTTTCCCGTCTCGACGTTGATGACGATCGCCTTTGTCAGCGAATTGATCGACAACCAGCGGGCATTTTCGCTGAGGTGTACCTCGACATTGTCGGGCATTCCCATGTCGGCGAATCGAATGGCTCGGGACTCGCCCGACTTCAGGAGTTCCACGCGGACTTCGTCTCGCTGAATCGTGAGTTGCGCCGTTCCGGACGACGCGCCTGTTACAACGCCATCCGCCGGAAGATCTTCAAGTCGCTCGCCACTGCGCGCATCCCATCGGCGCCACGCGCCGGCGCCGATATCCCAGGCGCCAATGATGTTGTCATCCAGGAATCGTACGAAACGCCGGCTCAGAGGACGCGCGTCGTGAATCGCCAGCACACTCTCGTCGAGTTGGCTGTTCAGGTAACGCCATTCCCATCCACGGAGCGCTTCCGGCGCCTGCGCCAGGCTCCGTCGCGCCAGGGGCGTATCGTGGTTCTGGATCGCCGCGGACGCAGCGGCGACGCCGGCAAGATACGACTGGTACCGCGCCTGCGCTTCTTCGCGCCTCGCAAAATCGCGCGCCGACGTGGCAACGAACGCCTGCTGAACCGAAATGATGACGCCGATCAGGATCGCGGCGCCGCCGAGCGCCGCGCCACGCACCAGCCCGCGATTCCGCCGAGCAAACATGCGCAACTGGTAAATCGCAGTCGGGGGCCGCGCGCTGATCGGTTCATCATTCAGGAAACGCCGAATGTCGGCGGCAAGTTCGGCGGCGGACTGATAGCGGCGCGACTTGTCCTTTTCCACCGCCTTCGCGGCAATCGTCTCCAGATCGCCACGCAGATGGGGATCGATGACGCCGAGCTTGCGCGGCGGACGTTCGCGAATGGCGTCAATCGCGTCAATCACGGACTCCCAGGATCCGTGGATCGGCAATTGCCCCGCCAGCAGCTCGTACAACACAACGCCGAGCGCATACACGTCGGCGCGTGTGTCCACCTGGGCGGGATCTCCGGACAGCTGCTCCGGACTCATGTACGGCAGCGTGCCGACTAGTCGGCCCATTTCAGTATGCTGCGTCGTGACGTGGATGTCGGCGTCCGTCGCGCGGGCCACGCCGAAGTCGATTACCTTTGGCTGCCCCGAATCATCCACGAGAACATTGTCCGGCTTCAGATCGCGATGAATGATCCCCTTCTGATGACCGGAATGCACGGCATCGCAGACTTTCGCAATCAGCGTCAGCCGGTCCCGCGTCGACAGACGCCGTTCGACGGCGAAGGATGTGATGGATCTTCCGCCCTCCACGTACTCCATCGCGAAGTACGGGATGCTCACACCATCAATGGTCTCGACGCCGGCTTCATGAATCTGGGCGATTCCGGCGTGCCGCAGCTGCCCGAGCGCCTGGACCTCAAACTGAAAACGGCGAACCGCCGAGCGACCGGAGAGGCCATGTCGCAGCACCTTGATGGCGACGATGCGATGCGGCTGGTCCTGCTCGGCCCGATACACGACTCCCATTCCGCCCGACGCCACTTTGCCGATGATCCGGAATCCGCCAAAGCGTGAGCCGATGAACCGATCGGCGTCGTCCGCCGAGATGGCGCTGTCGGCGCCCTCGTGTGGCGCGTCCAGAATCGGGAGCGTCTCCTCACTGGCCCTAAGCAGCGATTCGACCTCCTCACGCAGCATCGAATCCTCAGCGCAGGCGGTCACGACAAATCCGGCTCGCGATTCCGTCGGCAACGCAATCGCCTCAAGAAAGATCTCGCCGGCGCGTTGATGCAGCGAGGAGCTCATCGCGATCCGTGTCCCAGGAGCTCACGCTTCAGCCACGCCTTCGCGATCGTCCATTCGCCATTGATTGTCGTTCGCCCGAGTCCCATCACGTCCGCAACTTCGTCCACCGTCAGCCCCCCGAAGACGCGCAGCTCAACGATTGTCGCCTGCCGTTCACTTCGCTCGGCAAGTCGGGTCAGGGCGTCATCCAGATCCGTCGCATCCACGGTATCCGCCTCAACGGCGGCCAGAGCGCGATCGAGCGAGATCCGACGCCAGTCCGCCCCGCCGCGCTTCGCCGCATTGCGCCGCCTGGCATGGTCGATCAGGATCTGTCGCATCGCCTTGGCGGCCACGGCGAGGAAGTGCGCTCGTCCGGTCCATGTACCGCCGGAGGACGCGATCAACCGCAGGTACGCTTCGTGAACAATCGCCGTCGGCTGAAGCGTGTGATGTGACGGCTCATCCCTGAACATTCGCCCGGCCAGCGCGCGCAGCTCATGGTAGACAATGGGCAGCAACTGGCCGGCCGCATCGGCGTCACCCGCCTGCAATCGCACGAGGATTTCGCGCGTGTTCTGGGAATCCGGGTCCAAGGGCGCTTCCTGTCCGGCCGTCGGGGTCGGCGCCCGCCCGACGACCTGCTCCCCATCCTACCAGATTCGCCCGCAAAGACGCGTCGCTTGCAAAACTCGTCGATCGCGCATGCGCCTGGACGCCGCGCTCGTCCCTGTCCGGGGTCCAACGAATTCCGGTCCCGGGGAGATAGTCCACCCTGCTCGCACGTCGTTGCGGCGCCGGGAACTCGGAACACGTCGTCGAAATTCTTCACGCGGACGCGGAAAATCGCCGCGGGCCCATTGTTCTCCGCCGTCACGTTCAACCGCCCCGGCAGCGCGTCGGGATTCGCGGCAGTCTCTCCCGGACAACTCCCGCTGACCCGTCGGTACATCAGCAGACTCTGGCTGTCGGCAAACGGAAACTCAGCGTCGTGAAGCAGATCGACGCTGACCAGGGACCAGGCGGGCGCATCGATCCGCCACCGGCCCTCGTCTCCGGTCGCCGACGTCGGCTGGAGTAACAGCCCCGGATAATCGCCCGTAGTCAATGTCGGAGCGTTGTCACAGGTTGTGTTCGGGGCGTACGCGTCTTCAGCGGACATGACAAAGGCGCCTGTCCCATGAACAGTATTCTGAAACATCCCGACACGGAGTTTGTGAGCCTGGCCGGCCACCGCGTCGGAATGCGTGTCGCACGAATCGTCGCTGCACGCAGGCAGCGTCCCGGCGCAGCCTGCGCCGTCGTACACGGCGATTCTCGTATCGACGACGTTGGGGAGCGCGCACATGCTCATCACCGTCGTCCCCGTCAGGCCCGCCGTCCAGTCAAACCAGACATCGTGATCGATGTCGAAGTATCCGAACTCGTCGCACAACGGGCGCCAGGCGCCATCCGTCGTGGCGACGGAATTGTCGAAAGCGAATGTGAACGGGTCCGCAATAGGCTTGGCGGATTCGCACTGATCAGAGCCGTCGAACTCGAAGCGGATCTCCAGGTCGTTCGGGGCGCCAATTGCGCCCGGGGCATCGGGATGCGAGACGAATGTGAATGCTGAAGGGCTCGAATCCACATTCGGAAGTACTCCGGGGAACCGGGTCCGGAATCGAATTCGGATACACCTTTCTGCGTTCGGACGTCAGTACTTCTCTGGTCAACCCGTTTGAACGTGGCGCATCGACACGCCATACGAGAGAACGGTCGGCGACAGGGCGCTGACCGTTCGCAGGTTGTCCCGCCAGAATTCCGGCGTACTGATCTGAAGAACTGACGGGCTATTGTCCCGGGCGAATGTCGATCGACACGGCGTCCGTCACGTCACGATTAAGCGTCACCCAAAGCTCGTGTCTTTCCGAGTCGAGTGACACAAACGCGCCGGAATTCGCCATCCCGTTGTTGACACTCACCACCGTCCCGTCAACTTCGATTTTCGGAAGCGTATTTTCCGAATAGCCCTGCACAAGGAAGATCGGATTCTCGATCCTGTCTCCCGCGGCGGGTGAGAACGTGAAAGTCGACTGATTGGCTTCGGCGTTCAGACAGAAAACAGCGTACGTGTCGTCGTATCCATTGGACACGCCTTTCACGCTGGCTGCGCCAGGCCCCGTCGGTCGCTGCACAGCCACAGTTCCAGCAGTCACATTTGATATCGTCGCCGCCGAAAGCGCTTCCACGTCGCCCAGCTCGGACATCACATCTCCGGGCAGATCGTAGAGCCCAGTGATCGCGTTGTACCGGGCCTTGGGGCCCAGCACGATAAAGGTCGCGTAGGATCGATCGCCGCGGCCGTCGCTTGCCACACCGTCCATCCCGGAGAAACTCGACGCGCCGAGGAATCCATACGGGGTTCCCCAGGCGATGAGCTTTGTGCCTGTTGCCTCCGTCAGTGGCTTGCCGGTTCCCGGATCCCAGTCGAAGTTCATCAACTGATAGGGCCAGCCCGCCACGCAGGGCGCCGTATAGACGCGCGCGTCGCCGAAACCGTTGCAGTCGCCCTTGTTGGTGAAAGCGGCCGCGGAAGTTCTGCCCCGCTCACGCCCGTCCACGCGATCCGGGTTTCCCATCGACTTGTCATTCACCCGTGTCAACACGATGCCCATCTCGGCGTTGACATTCTCCGTCCATGCGCGGGTGAAGCAAACACTGTTGGCCGAATCGTACGACCATGGCGACTGCATCGTCAGCTGGGCGTTCGTTGTTTCAAATCGGAATCCGGCGTCTCCCCAGGCGACGCCACCGACGGCGTCCCCCATTGCCCGCGTCGCCGCGCCGTCGAAGTTCAGCGAGCCGTAGGGCCCCCGAGTGTCCATTCGGTACGCGTCAAAATCCACGGCGCCCGGATTGACCACGTCGTTCATCTTCCACGTGACCGACCAGACGGGATGATCGCGGCCCGTCGCCACGAACCACTCGATCACGACGGGGATCCTGATCCCCATGCCGCCCCCTTCCTTGTCGCGATCGTACATAAGTTCAACACGATGGATGGCGTGATGCCCGCCGGCGAAGATCGTCGTTTCGATCCCGGAGGGTGTGTTGGACTTCCCGATCGGCGAATTGCCGTTGGTGTCGTTGTGCGATACGACGTAGCCGAATCCCTCGTGCCCCCACGCGTCATCATTCACGCTGCGTTCCACGACCTGTTGATTGTCGTCGAACGAAAAGTCGTACTGATAGAGATAACCGCCGAGTGTCATCGTTCGATCTTCGCCACGGGCGTCCTTCCACGTCAGATCCGTCACGCGCGTCCTGGCGGCGACGCCTTCGGGATCGCTACGCTCCCCGGCATCCATTTTCATGATGCTGTTGGCCGTCATCGCGATCTGCGGATTCGCGGGATCATTCGAATTGCCGTTATCGTTCGTCGTGACACCCGAATTGTCATTGGTGTTGTCGTCGGGAATCGGATCGGGAATCGTCTGGCAACCCACCAGAACGACGGCGCTGGCAATCGCCAATACCCATAGACAGGAAAGTCGGAGTCTGAACCTGTTCATGACATTCACGTCCTTTCGCGAGGCCGGCGTCGCGCCCCGGCGCCAAATCACGCGGGACAACCACCGCCGAGTCATTCAGCGGAAACGCGCCGATGCGCCGCCTCGCGCCGTCGCGGATTTCCAACAATGGCCGGATTCCGGCGTCCGCAGCGGTATTTCACGGTCGAAAACACGGTTTTGCCGTGCACCGATTCCGGGCTGGGATCACTTGGCGGAGTGCGTTCTGAGTCAGACCTTGGGGAGTGTTTGGCGCCGGCGGGCGGAGTCAGGCGCTGTTCGACGTGGGACGGCTCAGGGGGCCTGCGATTCGCAGTTGAGCGCATGAAGTCGAGTTTTCCATGCGTCCAGGGCCTCGCTTGTACCGTGGCTTTGATGCGCCTTCAGCGCGAGCGTCTTCAGGCCATCGACCACGTCCGGCTGTTCGCAGGCGTGGTCCTTCAGATACTCAAACGCGCTGATCAGTTGCGTCTCGGCGTCGTCATAACGCTGCAGATGCACGTAGAGACTTGCCAACTGCACGCGCGTGCCCGCAATCTTCGGATGATCGGCGCCCAGTGCGCGAACCTGAATCCCCAGCGCCTCCTCGATGGCGGCGCACGCCCCATCCGTGTCGTTTCCGGACACACAGATCTTCGCCCACTCAACGAGTGTGTCGGCAAGAACGGGGTGATCCGGCGGCAGGATTCGCCGTCGCGCTTCCAGTGTCTCACGAACGATCGACTCGACTTCGTCCGTCCGATTCAGCTTACCCAGCGCGATGGCGAGGTTCATTCTGATCGTCAGCGTAAGCGGATCATCCGGTCCTTTCGCGCCGCGACACAGTTCCAGCGCCTCACGGCACGTTTCGACGGCGTCCTCATATCGCTGGTTGCAGTCGTAGGCGTAACTCAGGTCGTTCATCGCGTACAGCGTTCGCCAGTCGCCGGCGCCGTACAACCCCCTGTAGTAATCGAGCCGACGTTCGGCGTTGTCGATTAGGTGATCGAATTTCCCCTGGGCGCTCAGGATGACGCTGTGGAGGCTGATCAGTTCGGCCGTCGGCTCGTCGCGAATCGGAGTTTCCGGCTCAACGCCCATCGCCGACATCGCGCGCTCAATGACGTCCTGAGCTTCGCCATATTCTCCAAGTGAATACAGGACCGTCGCCAGGGAGTGCATCGTCTGAACCGCGTCCTCAGAAACCCCTGATTCGGATTCCTCGCCTGATTCCAATGCGAGCGCCCGGCGAAACTCGGCTTCGGCGCGATCGTTCATGCCAAGTCCGTAATAGGTCTCTCCCATCGCCTGTCGCACCGCGGCCTCAACGAGTGGCTTGCCTTCGAGCGCCTTGAAGTACTCGGCCGACTGCGACGCGCGATCAAGCAGTTCCGCGACAGTAATGTCCTTCCCCATTCGGCGCGGATCAGCGCCGGAAAGCACGCCCCTCAGGAACGCCTCCACAGCCGTCGCCCGTTCCGCCTCCAGCACCGCCTGCCGGCGATCCTTCAGGGCCGCGTCCCGCGCGAGATCGGCCTGCCGCCGTTCCTCATCAGCCCGGGCCAGCGCCCGTCGCTCTTTGCCGTAGAGAAAGGAGGTCGTAATGGCCAACACCACGACCAGAACCAGAAAACTCATCGTTACGGCAACGATCGCGCGATGTTTCATGGCCAGCCGACGAAGAACATAGATTGTCCCCCCGCCCCTTGCCAGGATGGGTTCACCCGCCAGAAAGCGCCGAACATCCTCACCCAACTGACTGACCGACTGATATCGCCGGGCGGGTTCCTTCTCCAGACATGTCAACAGGATCTTCTCAACATCCGGATCGATGTCGGGACGCAGAGTGCGCAGCGCCGCTGGCGTCGTGTTCGCAATCGCGTCCGCGACGGCTCGCCAATTGCCCTCCACGGGATAGGGGAATGTCCCCGTCAGCGCCTGGAACAGAACGACGCCAAGCGAATAGACGTCGCTGCGAACATCCAGCATGTCGACCTCACCTGCGGCCTGTTCCGGGCTCGCCCATGGCAACGACCCGACAAACTGACCGTCGCGCGTCATCGACTCAACGAGCAGTTCGCCCGCCTCCGTCAGCTTCGCCAACCCGAAGTCCAGGACACGCGGCTGGCCATTTTCATCGATCAGGATGTTGCCCGGTTTGAGGTCGCGATGGATGACACCGCGGAGATGCGCGGCGGATACCGCGTCACAGATCGTCCGGAATCGCCGCAGTACCCCCCGCGCTTCCGGCCCCGTTCGCCCGGCGGAGCCTTCATCGCCCACAGCCGATCGCTCGTATTCCGTCCATGCGATCCCGCGAACCAGGTCCATGGCAATGTAACGTCGGCCGGCAATGGTCCCGGAATCGATGACCTTCACAACATTTGGATGATCGATCATCGCCAGGATTCGCGCCTCGCGCTCGAAGCGCGCAACGCCCCTCGGATCGACTGTGCCCGACTCGTGAAGCACCTTGACGGCGACGCTGCGCCCCGTCGTCCGCTGCATAGCCTCAAAGACGATCCCCTGTCCGCCTCGATGCAGTTCATGCGTGACGTCAAAGCCGCGCACGTCCAGCAGTCGCCTCACATCGCCCGCGTTCGTCGTGGTATGTCCGGCGTCAAGATCCACGGAAGAGGGCGACTGCGCCGATCGGCGCGCCCGTTCGATCACTGAGAGGAGCGACAGCTCTTCGCGCAACTCCGGCATCAGATCGGCGTGGGAAGATGCGACGTCATCGTCGGAGATCGCCTCTCCCGCGGCCCGCCGCCGCATGCAGTCCTCGATCACACGGCGCACGCGCACAGCGCGTCGCTGCGAATCGGATGACGCCGCCCCTGACAATGGACCGATCGAATCTGACATGGATCACGCACTCGAAGGAAATGGCGCACATTTCCTCGTTGTTCAGCGAAAACGAGGCGTCGCGCCGCCTAAGATTCTGAAAAAAATCTCGACGCGTCGCCCAGCGCTTCCCGGAGCTTTTGGATGCCCCGACTGCAGAGCTTGTGCACGGAGCGCTCAGATTTGTCCATGATTGTCGCCGTTTCACCCACGCTTCGACCCTCGAGATAGCGCAGGCGAATGGCCTCGCGGTACTCCGGCTTCAGGCCCTCAATCGCCGACTGCACCGCGTCCGCCGCCTCATGCCGGGCGACCGATCGGCTGGGTGTACGATCATGCGCAAAGACGACGTTCAAGAAAGCCAGGACCGCGGAATCGCCCGGGGCGGCCGCGACATCTGACAGCGCCGCCTTCCCGCCACCTCGCTTGGCCGCACGATGCGCGCGGACAGCGTCGAGGAGACGATGCTCCGCAATCGTGCACAACCAGCGGAACAGCGCGTTGTCACCATCGGGCCGAAACCTGCCGATGTCCCGATAGGCCTCGGCATAACATTCCTGGAGAATATCGTCGGCGGAGATGACCGCCCCCAGCGTGGGTGGAATTCTCTTATCAACGATCGACTTCAGCCCGCGATGATGGTCGAGCAACAGGCGATCGAGCGCCAGGGGCTCCCCGGCAATTGCACGATTCAGCAGGTCCGCATCGCTAACCGGTTCCGACGGCGCCATTTTCGCGATTCCCGACGGGAACACGATTGCCCGTCATGCGGAATTATACCGTGGCGGCGTCAGCTTCCTATCAGCGATTCCCGGCGCCGGCGCCAGGTCGTTTCTCATCGACTATCAGCCGCCGGAGTTCCCATCCGACGCGACATGCTCCGCCGCCGTCGAGGCCTCCGTTTCGCTGACCCCGTCCGTCGCGTCGATGCCGAGGTCATCAAACGCGTCGAGGATCGCCAGTGGATCGAGCGGCGACACGCCATCGGCCGCCGTGAGAAGATTGCGCCCCGACTCAAGAAGAGAGTCCAGCGACGGCGTCGCCTCGATGGACGCGAGACGCCGGATCACTTGCCCGATACCAATCGGCGCGAACGTCGCAGCCCCGCTTTCATCCTGAAACGCTCGCGTCAGCTCGGCAATGATGTCAAATACGGGAATCGGATTGTTGTCCGCCGACGGTCCATTGAGCGTATCAGCGATCTCGACGCAGATGGGCGTCAATTCGGCCGCGTCGCTGTCGTTGATCCCGCTGTTTCTTGCGCGCTCATGCAATCCGATGCTGATCGACGCCGCTTCCGTGACATCCGGAGTCGCGTTCCTCGCGCTGGCGGCGACTGCCGTCAGCGCGAGGTTGGCTATCTTCGCCCCCAGATCCCGCGCCGCATCCGCCAGTCTGTCCGTGTTGAATAACACCTCCGGCAGATCCGGCTCAATCTCGGAAAGGTCCGTGGCCACCTGCACCCGAAGCCGCACCTCGCTGCGCACCACCGTGGCCGCCACGGGCACAATGCCGGGCGATTCATCCGCGGCCGATGGGTTGTGATCCTCCAGGGCGTCGACCACCACCTGAACAGACGCGTCAAGCAGCGCCGGCAGCCCCTGATCGGGATCGATCGTCGCCAGCTCATCGCGCATCGCCACCACTTCGTCGACATCTGTGCCGAGCGTTGTCGCCAGATGTGTGTCGATCCTGGCCACTTCGACCATCGACGGCTCAGCGGGCGACGTCGTGTCGACTGACGTCTCCATGGGCGTGTTCAGCCCCAGGGTCTCCGTCACATCGTCCACTTCCGCCTCGGGATGGTCATTGGCGTCGGACTCCTCGTCTTCGTCCGAATCCGACGACGCGTCGGCGTCATCCACCCCATCGCCGTCCGCGTCACGATCGTAGGGGTTGAGGACGAGATCCCCATCCATATCGAGGTCCCAGCGATTGCGAATAAAGTCGCCGTCGACATCCGCGTCCAGCGCATTCGGAACACCGTCCGCGTCCACATCGTTGTCAATACCGTTGAAGAGACCATCACCATCGATGTCGACGTCATGACTGTTGGGTATTCCGTCGCCGTCGATGTCATCGTCGTTCAGATTGGGAATGCCGTCCTTGTCCTCATCCAGCAGACTCGAATTCTGAATGGCCGCGATGACATCATCCAGGCAGATCCGCTCGCCCGTGACGCGCTCAATCATCCGTGTGCACGCTGGATCGCTCGAAACAAAAGGGCTCTCCGGCAGGGGCGACAGGAGCCCGGCGGCGTTGTCGTCGGGCGGCGCCATGTCATTCGGATTGCAGCCGACGGCGGCGAACAGGATTACAATGACGCCAACGCTTCCAGGGATGGACATCGATCGTTTCATGATTCTCTTCCGGTAAGCCACGCGATTCGCGCCGATGCCAAATCGGCGCGGATGAGTGGCGCCTGCGCCCCACTCACCCGCGTCAGAATATGGCGACGGGGCGTCAGTTGGTGATGATCTGGACTTTGTAATCCACCCGCGTCTCGCAGGCGTTGCCGCTCGTCGTGTTGTACTCAAAGGACCGATCGAGATCCGAACCCAACGGCGCCACAATCGAGCGGTCATTCGTGTAGGGGAAGCGCGAGTCGTGGTTGCAACCCGTCCGCTCCGTCCACCAGACTTCGACACTCGCCGTCCGATCGTAGTCCAGGACGAAAGTCCGACGGAACGAGTTCGGAATACTGACCTCATCGCCGTCGCCCATCTTCCACACTCGGATATTGCAGCTGTTCTGTTCGTAGCAGGGCTGATTCGAGCCGCCACAACCGCTTCCCAGGTCCTGACGATCGTTCGTCGAGTGAACAATCGTTCGCCGGTCTCCATTCTGTGTTCGGAGGTAGAGCCGGAACTGGAAGTCGCCCGAGCTGCCGGTATTGTCACAGTCCCGAATGACCTTGAATCGATCGAAGTCGATTCGAAGCAGCTGATCGCGCCGCAGCGGATTCCGCGATCCCCAGTCAATCTGACTGCCTTCGTTCTGGCTCAGTTCGACGTTGTCGTTCACGCCGTCGCCGTCGGTATCCTGTTCGCGCGGATCCGTGGCGTCGAACGTGTCATCCTCCTGGTTCGGCCCGGCCCCGTCGGCGCCCCGCCATTCCTCCCGATCACTCAGGCCGTCGTTGTCCGTGTCGGCCAGCGCCGGGTTGGACGTCACGAGGAACGGTGGATCGTTGTCGACGACATCCACCATCCAGCCGTTGACCTCGAACTGGTCGATCAGACCGTCGTCATCAGAGTCTACATCCAGAGGGCTGGAGCCGATCGGATTCATTGCCGGCGTGAAACTGCAATCGGGCGACAGCGCGCAGAGTCTCTCGAACGCGTCCAGACGATCGGAAATATCGTCGCCAAAATACTCCGTCAGGCGGAAGTCGGGCGCATATTCACGCAGATCGGATAGCGTGTCGCCATCGGTATCGCGCAGTCTCGGATTCGTCTTCAGGGCGAATTCCAGGGCGTCCGGAAGGCCATCACGATCTGTGTCCGGATCGAAGGGATCCGATGTTACGTGCACGGTCGTCAGACACGTCGTCGATCCGTCGCACGCATTGTGCCGATGGACGAATTTGACGTCCCAACCGTTGATTTCGTCGTTGTCGAGCAGGCCATCATGGTCGCTGTCGATGGCGGCGTCATTGGGATCGTTCGGATCGCTGCCGAGGAGTTCTTCCCGTCCATCGGACAGCCCGTCCAGATCCGTGTCCACCATCAGCGGGTCCGTCGCGAAGAGGTCGCGATGAATCGCCCGAACGATGGCGGCGCTGGTCGCCGACGTCTGCAACAGACCGTCGCAGCCGGCTGTGGCGATCAGATCCCCGGCATCGACATCGCTTCCGGAAGTGGCGACCTGGACATCGTCGTCATCCGCCGTCAGGGCCGTCCCGTCCTCCGAGGCGACGATCGCGAGTCCGAACGAGCTGACTTCGTCATCGCCCGTCGGCTCGGTATCGATGATCCCGTTCGCCCCGGCGCCGATGATCGGCGTTCCCGCGCCGACGGCTGTACCAACAACGAAGAACTGAATGTCGTCGCTGCCTGAAAGAACCGTCGTCGAGACGGTTCCATCCCCCCCCGAACAGGGTTCGATGATGGCGACGCTCGTGTACGGTTCGATCATGATGAAGTCGTTGTTGCTGGAATCACCGTCGTCGTCGAATCGCTCCAGCTCGAATCCGATCAGTTCCTTCTGCTCGGGAAGACCGTCTTCGTCCGTGTCCTGCAGCCGCGGATCCGTCCCGTACCGACGTTCGTCAATGTCGGCGACGGCGTCGAAATCCGTGTCCGGCCGAGCCGGATGCGGGTAGGCCGAATAAGGAAGTTGTCCCTGCAGCTGTATGACCCAGCCAGTCTTGATTTCTTCGAAGTCGCTGAGACCGTCGTTGTCCGTGTCCGTGGATTCGTCGGAACTCCCCGCGAGGAATTCCTGTCGGGCGAAGAGTCCGTCCTGATCGAGATCGCGCGTGTACCACAACTGGTAGTCGTCGCGCGGGTGCAGCATGATGTCGCTGAAGTCCGCCGTCGGACTGACTTCTCCCGTCGGCGTCATCACGACCCAGTACCGCTTGTCACGCGGACTGTTTTCGACATCCGACTGCACGTCGCGCACGCGCGTCAGTCGCTCGACGGAAATGTCCGGCGTCTGATTGTTGTCGTCGTCATCAATGGAGACCTCGGACGTTCCGAAGGAACCCCGCGCCGCCGCCAGTTCGGCGGCCGACAGGTTATCACTTTCGTTGGCGCTTCGCGCCAGGCCGATCTCCGCCAGCGCCGATCGCATCGTGACGCCTTTGGCCACGCGTGGCCCTTCGGCCGGACACTCATCGCAGCCGTCCACCTGGTCGACGGCGTTGTCCAGCGGGATGAACTCACTGGCGGTCGCGACACGATACTGTTCGACACGGCCATCGCCGAAGTCGATGAGAATGCCGGCCGTCAGGTCATTGATCTCCTCCGACGTGAACGCAAAGTTGCGACCAAACTCGTCGATGATGTCGTAGTTCGCAATATCAAAGATGATGGGCCGTGGTTCACGCAGCAGGCCCTCCGCCAGTTTCGGGAAGATTTCCGTGTTCTCGAAGACGAAGGGACCTCGCTGCGACTGCAGCGTGCCAAGATTGATGGCGCTGGCGCCGGACGACGCCACGAGCGACGCAAACGGGAGGAAGCGATCGCGATGGCGCGGATCCTGCACGCGGGCCGTCACTTCCAGGTTGCTGAGCGTGAACGACACGTCGCCCGCATTCGCGACGGTCACGTCGACGCTCAACCTCGCCCCATCAACGCTCCGCGTCACTTCACGACGTTCACTTGTGGATAGCGCCTGGGCCAGCGATTCGGAGTATTCCTGCTGCGCCGTGCGGCTGGATTCTTCCGAGATGGTGGACGAGTAGCCACGCTGCTGACTCTGCTCGAACCCGACGCCGACCTGAAAATGCCATCCACCCGTGGAGCTGCCGTCGCCGTATCCGCCCTGGATCTCCTGGCTGTAGGATTCCGACGCCGTATTCGATGTCGTGCTGCTCTCCGCCAGCGTCGTCGTGTCCGACTGAAGGAACGACTGCGATGTGCTGGATTCGATCGACTGCTCGACTCCCTCTTCGTCCGTGTAGGTGAAGCGCTCATCGATCTCGAGGTTCATTTCGCCGATGCGGATCTGCGGAAGCGGCAGATCCGCGAGTCGCGGATTGCGATTGCGCAGGACGATCTCCTCTCGATCGTCGAGCTGGTCGCCGTCCGTGTCCGCCAGAACCAGCGATGTGTTCAGGTTGACTTCCGACGCGTCCGCCAGGCCGTCATCATCCGTGTCCTGGTCGGCGGGATTGCTCAGCCAGACCCGCGTCTCATCACAGTCGGTCACGCCATCGGCGTCTGTATCGTTGGAGCGTGGATCCAGCAGCCGTGCGTTTTCCTCGCTGTCCGAGAGGCCGTCGCAATCCGTGTCACGCTCGTACGGATCGCTTGTGACGTGCGTCTGTGTCACGACGCCGTTGCCCAGCTCGATCGTCACGTCCCATCCCGCCATCTCGAACCAATCCGCGATGCCGTCACCGTCTCGATCGACCTGAATCGACGATGGATCAACGTCGTACTGAACCGGGGCGATGCCGCGGAACGTGGCCTGCGCCGGGTTGACGAGGATGTCCGGGGGCGAGATCGGCTTGCCGGACAGATCGGTAATGCCGGACGCCGTGACAACATAGTCCACAGCGGATTGAGACAGCGTTGCGATTTCGACGACAGTCTGGTCATCGTTGAACTGAATCTTCGGCGCCTGGGTCGGATCGTCGAGATCGCGCCCGTCGTCGATACTAAGCCCGCCCCCGTTGGGAATCACGATCTGATAGTTCGACGGATCGAGCGCTCCCGTCGCGGAGGAGAGCACCGTCTCGCTGGCGACGTCGTCGTTCCGCGGGCTCCCGAGGACCGGCTCACTGAACGTCAGTCGAACGCGTGTGGGCCCGAGTGAAATCGCGCTGACGAGCCTGGGCGCCCCGGGGAACTTCCGTTCGACAAGCGAAATGATCTGCGCGTCGGCCTCACTGATGGGCACGTACTCATAGGCGTTTCGCGCCACCATCGCCGTGCCGCCCGGAAGCGTCAATGCCACGTCCGTGACACCACTGGAGCGCGCCGGGACGATGACACGCAGCTCCTTGTCGCTCACGACCTCCACCTGTGGACTGAGGAATTCTCCGAAGAGCACCTTCACGCCACGTTCGAATTTCCTGCCGAGGATGGTCACCGGCGTGCCACCGATCGTCGGTCCACGCCCGGGCTCGACCGTGATGTCCGATGACGGTGGCTCCAGGCCGGCCAGCTCCGAACTCGGTGGGCATCCGCCCGACGTCAGCGGAAGCAATACGAGCAGGACAGCGTTCAGCAGGACCAGGATGCGCTGACGCGCGGCGCGAGGCGATCGATGGTTGACGAACATGAACCTCTCCCTTTGCAGACGATTCTCGGAATTGAGTCATCCCGCCCGAAAACGGCATGGCCACGCGGAATTCCCGCATCAAGGCGCGAACCCCGGACGAAGACCGCAAACGTTTTCACATGCGGAGCGGATTCGGATACAATGTGGCCTGTCGCCACCGATCCAGCCTCCAGTTATCCGATAGCCGAGATTCCTCGACGAGGCCGGACATTTTTTTTCGAGAAAAATGCCTGAAGGCGAAAATCAACCATCCAGGAATGCCGATGGAACCGGCCCTGACGGCGCCGGCCTCTCCGCCGCCCAGTTGCTGCCGCTGGTATACGCCGAGTTGCGGGCTCTCGCCTCGGCGCGAATGCGATCACTCGCGCGAGGCCAGACGCTGCAGCCAACGGCGCTCGTGCACGAAGCCTATGCGCGTCTCGTCGGGCGCGGCGCCAACGCGTGGAACAATGTCGGCCACTTCTATCACTCGGCGGCCCGCGCCATGCATGACATCCTCGTTGAGGACGCCCGCCGCAAATGCACGATCAAGCGGGGTGGAACCCTGAACCGCCGGCCGATCGAGAGTGCTTCGATCGGCTTCGACACGGCGCCGGAGGACCTGCTGGCCTTGTCGGACGCATTGGAACGACTGAAGGCCAAGTCGCAGCGGCAGTATCAACTTGTCATGCTGCGATTCTTCGCCGGCCTCTCACTGGACGACGCCGCCGCCGCCATGGGCGTCTCCGAACGAACCCTGCGCCGCGACTGGGACTATGTTCGTGCGCGCCTTCACGCCGAACTGGCTGAGGAGGTGGACGGGCGCCGTGACACGAACCCCTGACCAACTGGAACTCGACGCCGAGCGGATCTTCCTCGACGCCTTGAACTGCGCGAGCGAGGAAAGGGAGGCCTTCGTCCGCGCCGCCTGTCATAACGACGCCGCGCTATTGTCACGCGTTGAACAGCTGCTCGGCCACGCTCAGTCAGCTCCATTGGATTTTCTCGTCAACGACGGACGGACCGCGGTTGCAACGGCGATCCGCCATGACACTGCGGCGGGAACAACGCCGCCGCGGATCGGGCGGTACACCGTTGAACGACTCATCGGCGTTGGCGGTATGGGCGCCGTTTACGAGGCGATCGACTGCGAGACGGGCAGTCGTGTCGCCGTCAAGCTGCTTCAATCCGCCTTCTCCACGCCGTCACAGATTGCCCGATTTCGACGTGAGGCCGAGATTCTGGCGAAGCTGGATCATCCGGCGATCGCCAAACTGCACGGTGTCGGTTCCGCTGAGACCATCTTCGGCAGCCATCCCTATATCGCGATGGAGTTCATCGCCGGCCGCAACCTGCGCGAGTGGGCGGCGGAAGGAGCGCGAAGTGTCCGCGAGAAAGTTGAGCTCATGGCGATCATCTGCGACGCCGCCCACGCCTCACACGAACAGAGTGTCGTGCATCGCGATCTCAAGCCCGCCAACATCATCGTGAATGACGCCGGTCAGCCGCGGATACTCGATTTCGGCGTGTCCCTCATCGCGCGGACGGAGCGATCGACGTACACGATGCGGACCGAGACCGGGCACTTCGTCGGCACGCTCGCCTACATGAGCCCCGAACAGGTGAGCGGCGATGGCGAAGTTGTCGACGCCCGCAGCGACATCTTTTCCCTCGGCGTCGTCCTTTACGAGTTGTTGTGCGGCGCCCTGCCCTTCGACGTGAGCGGGCGATCTTTCGAGAGCGCAGCGCGCCTGATCCGAGAGACGGAACCCACGCCCCTGTCGCGGGTCGACACGGGGATTCCCGGGAATCTGGCCGCCATTGTCTCGAAGGCGATGGAGAAGGCGCCCGATCGTCGCTATCTGACGGCCAGCGCCATGGCGAATGATCTCCGGCGCTTTCTGCACGCCGAGCCGACGATCGCAGGAACGCCGAGTCTCTGGCGACAGATGACGAGCTTCTCGCGCCGGCATCGCAGGCTGGTCGCCGGCGCGTCCTTCGTTTTTCTCGTCCTGATTGCCGCCACACTCACGATCAGTTCAATTGCCGTGCGCGAGTCCCGGTTGCGAAAGATGGCTGAGCGCAGGAGCTATCGCGCAACCCTCCTGGCCGCACAACTCGCCTTCCAAAGTGACAACATGGTCGAAGCGGGACGGCTCGTGCGCGATCTTGCGGTGATCGCAGCCGATACCTGGGAGTACCGGTATCTGCGCCGGCGGCTTGACGTCAGCACCGTTGTCCTGGCGGGACACACGGCGCCAGTCACGTCCCTCGACGTCTCACGGGATGGCGCGTTCATTGTGTCCGGATCAATGGACAACACACTCCGAATCTGGCGGATTGACGATCACACAAGTCGCGTGATTCACGGTCACGAAGGCCCCGTGCGCCAGGTACGGCTCCTGAAACACTCGGCGAGAATCGCGTCACTCTCGGATGACGGGACCATTCGGATCTGGGACGCCGATTCGCTTCAGCCGCTGCGTGTGTTCGAAGGCGCGGGACTGTCTCCCATTCGAATGGACATCTCCCCCGACGAGCGACGCGTTGCGGCGACCTATACGGATCAGCGCATCAGGATATGGGATCTGGACAGCGGGCGCATCGTCGTGACATCGGCGCCGCACGAAATACCCATCTCGACGATCTGCTGTCTCGACGACGCGCGCCTCCTGATCGGTGAACATCGCGGCCTGTCCTGCTGGAGCGCCGTGACGGGTGAGTGGCTCTCGTTTGCGGATGGCGGATTCGACTTCCATCCGAGCTCGATCCGCGTCAGCACAGACGGGCGGCGTTTCGTCACGAGTTGCATGGACAGCACGATGACACTGTGGGATGCGAAGCGCATCCGGCCCATCCGGCGCCTGACAGGACCTCTCGGTGGCGTCAACAGCGTGGCGATCGACGCCGAAGGCGCCGTGATCGCATCCGCCGGCGGCGACAACTCGGTCCGAACATGGAACGCCGAAGACAGCGCTGAAATCTCAAGGTTCGTCGGACATACCGGCGCCGTTAACGCGATTGCGTTTGTGCCGGGGACATCACTCCTCGTCAGCGGCGCCGCGGATCGCACGATCCGTGTCTGGCGCCTCGACGAGGCGACCCGCTCCGGGGGCTCGCGCGTCCTGACGGGACATCGCAGCTACGTCTATGACATCGCGTTCCAGCCGAATAACGGAATGCTCGCATCCGCCGCCTGGGATGGAGAAGTTCGACTCTGGAACACGTCGACCTGGGAGAGCGAGCGCTGTCTGAAAATCGACCCGGCGCGCGTCGAATGCCTCGCCTTCAGCCCGGCCGGCGACCGCCTGGCGACTGGCACAAGCCGGACGAAGGTGAAACTCTGGGACGCCGAGTCCTTCGAGCTGATTCGTGAATTCGAGTTACCGGCCGCCAGCGTCAAGACAGTCGCCTTCGATCCGAGCGGTCAGTATCTGCTCGCGGTGCGAGGCAATCCGGCGAAGGATCAACCGAGCTGGCACGCGGCGGTCTGGCGAATCTCTGATGGGGAGGTCATTTCACGATTCGAGTCCGAATCGCCGCTTATTGCCGCCGCGTCCCCCAGGGGTCTGCGCCTGATCGACGCCACACCCGGCGCCGCCGTCATGATGGATCCGATGACATCGCGTCCGTTGTTCTCGTTTTCCGGCCATGAAGACGCCGTCATCCACGCGAGTTTCTCACCCGACGGCGATCGTTTCCTGACGGCGTCGAATGATGGGACGGCCGCCGTCTGGGACGCCGGCAATGGCGCCAGGCTCGCCGTCCTTCGCGGGCACAGCGATAACGTCTATGCCGCCGTGTTCTCACCCGACGAGACGCGCATCGCCACGGGATCGGACGACAACACGATTCGCCTCTGGGACGCCGACACCTACGATGAGCTGCTCGTCCTGCCGGGTCACACGAAGTACATCTACGCGCTCGCATTCAGCCCGGATGGCGACACACTCGTCTCCGCTTCCGGCGACCAGACGATCCGTGTCTGGTCGGCGGCGCCCGGGGCGCGGCGATCCATCGACACGCCGAATCCTGACAATGCGCCGCCCGAATAACCCGCCAGCTGAAACTGTTTCAACCAACTTCGCCCCGTTTCGGGATGAATTCCTGCAACAGCGACGTCGTGCCGTTATAGTAATAAGGGATACGTCTTCGATTCTTGAACCCACGGAACCAAGCTTATGCACCGACGCGCCGCCATCCCGCTCATCGCCATGCTCGCCATCAGCTCGATCGCGAGCGCGGACCAGACTCTGATCTGGTCTGACGAATTCGACGGGACAACGCTGAACGCGAACAACTGGTCCTACCAGCTTGGGGACGGATCGCAATATGGTCTGGCCGGCTGGGGCAACAACGAGTTGCAGTACTACACATCGCGCCCCGAGAACATCTATGTCGCCGACGGCGAACTGCACATCGTCGCGCGACAGGAGTCTTTTTCCGGCTACAACTACACGTCCGCGAGAATTCGAACCGAGAACAAGGCGGACTTCCTCTACGGGAAGATCGAGGCGCGAATCCGGATTCCCTCGACGAAGGGGATCTGGCCCGCCTTCTGGATGCTGCCGACGGATTCCCCCCTGGGTGGCTGGGCCTCGAGTGGCGAAATCGACATCATGGAGTCCGTCAATCTCGCGGACACGATCTACGGAACGATTCACTACGGGGGAACCTGGCCGCAGAACACACACTCAGGCGGTACGCGAACGGCCGGAATCGACTACTCCCAGGATTTTCATGTCTATACCCTCGAATGGACGCCGGGCTACCTTCGATGGTACGTCGATGGCATCGCCTTTTACACGCGTGTGGCGTCGAACTGGTATTCGACGGCGGCGCCTGACGATGAGAACGCCCCCTTCGATCATCCGTTTCATGTCCTGCTGAACATCGCCGTCGGCGGCAATTTCCCGGGGAACCCGGATGGCTCAAGCGTGTTTCCGCAGGAGATGATCGTTGACTGGGTACGCGTCTATCAGGACACGCCGACGCAGGAGCCCTACAGCGGTCAGCCGCAGGCGATTCCCGGCCGCGTCGAGATGGAGGACTTCGACACGGGCGGTCAAGGCATAGCCTACAACGACTGCACGACAGCGAACGATGGCGGCGCCTATCGCCCGCTGGACAGCGTCGACCTGGAGGCCTGCAACGAAGGCGGTTTCAACATTGGCTGGATGTGCGCCGGCGAATGGGTGGAATACACAGTCAATGTCGCCGACACGGGCGTCTATGCCGTTGCGGCGCGCGTCGCCTCGCAGCAGTCCAACGCGGCCTTCCGGCTGGAAATAGATGATGTTCCCGTCACGGCCGATCTGAGCGTGCCGAACACAAACGGCTGGCAGAACTGGACCACGATCAATGACGAGGCCACGCTCGATGCCGGCGAACACGTCCTTCGATTCGCCAATGCGGCGTCGGCCGAATTCAATATCAACTGGATCGAATTCACGCCGACCTGCACGCCGGGTGATCTCAACGCCGACGGTGTCGTCGACGGCGCCGACATCACACGATTTGCCGCGGCGCTCGCCAATCCGCAGAGCGCCGGGATCTTCGAACTCTGCGCCGCCGACGTCGATCAGGACGGCCAGATCGAAATCACGGACGACGTCGTCGCATTCGTCAACTGCCTGTTGTCGTCCACCTGCCCGTAACACAAAACGATTCGCCGGGGAACCATGCGAATCGACGACGATCCTTCGCCGGCATGGACCACGGCGTTCGTGTCGCCGCCAGACACCAATGGCGCGGGCTACTTCACGACCATTGATCGCTTGATGTCGAATTCGCCCTGAAGCCCCTCGGCACAGTTCGGCCCGACAAACACCTGAAAACGGCCCGCCTCCACGACGCGCTTCATCTCCGTGTTGTGGAAACTGAGTTGATCGCGCGTCAGCTCGAAGGACACGCGACGTGTCCGCCCCTTCGCGATCGACACTCGCTGGAACCCCTTCAGCTCGCGCACCGGCCGGGTCCGACTCGCCACAAGATCGCGAACGTAGAGCTGAACAACTTCATCGCCGTCACGCGTCCCGGTATTCGTCACATCCACGAAGACGCCGATCGCCTTCTCCGGCGCGTCGGCGGCGCCCTCGATCGTCAGATTCGCGTACGAGAATGTTGTGTAGCTGAGACCGAATCCGAAGGGGTACTGTGGCGTCCACGGCATGTCGATGTACTTCGACGTGTAGCGATTGTCCTGCGCCGCAGGCCGCCCTGTCATCGTATGGTTGTAATACAGCGGAATCTGGCCGACATCTCGCGGCCATGTGACCGGCAGCCGCGCCGCGGGATTGACGTCGCCAAACAGCACGTCGGCAATCGCGTTCCCACACTCCACGCCGGGATGCCAGGCCGCAACGATGGCGGGGACATTCTCGCTGACCCACGGAATTGTGACAGGTCGCCCCGTCATCAGGATGACGATCGTCGGTGTTCCAGTGGCGTGTACCGCTTTGACGAGTTCAACCTGCGCAGGCGGCAGATCAATGTGCGCTCTGCAGTGCGCCTCGCCGTTCATCCCCTCCGACTCTCCCACAAACAGCAGGGCGACTTTCGACTTCTTCGCCGCATCGACAGCGGCCTGCCGAAACGTGTCGCTGGAACTCAGAAAATCGGCCCCTTGCGCGTAGTGCAGCTCGACGGCGTCGCCGACGCGGCGCCGAAGCCCGTCGTAGACACTCACGACATCTTCGTCGCGACCGTTGAGAGACCAGGTGCCGAGCGGGTCGTGCTGGTTTTTTGCGAGCGGACCGATGACGGCAATGGAATCGATTCCATCATCGAGCGGAAGAATCCCGTTGTCGTTCTTAAGCAGGACCATCGATCTGGCGGCGACCTGGCGGGCAAGCGATCGATGCTCGGAACACAGCGTTACACGCTTTTCCAGTTCCGGATCGGCGTAAGGATTGTCAAACAACCCCAGCAGGAACTTCGCCCGCAGGATCCTGGCGACGGACTCGTCCACGAACCGCACAGGAATTCGGCCGGATTCGACGGACTGTCTGAGCGTGTCGCGATACGAGAACGAGCACATGTCCATATCGACGCCCGCCGCCAGGGACTTCGCCGCGGCGTCGGCCGGATCCGCGGCGTACCCATGACTGATCATTTCCGTGATGCTGGACCAGTCGCTGACGACAAATCCGCCAAAGCCAAGCTCGTCGCGCAGAATGCGTCGGAGTGTCATGTCGTTGGCGGAAGCGGGAACCCCGTTGATCTCGTTGAATGCGCTCATGACGCTTCCCGTGCCGGCCATGACGGCGGCGGCGAAGGATGGCAGATGCGTTTCTCGAAGGGCGTATTCCGAAAGATCGACCGTGTTGTAGTCACGCCCTCCCTCGGCGGCCCCATACGCGACATAGTGCTTGGCGCAGCTGAGGATGGCGTCCTGTCGGTCCAGTCCCCGGCCCTGAAAACCACGGACGCGCGCCGCGGCCATCTGCGAACTGAAGAAGGGATCCTCTCCGGAGGTCTCGACGATGCGTCCCCAGCGAGCGTCACGACAGACATCGACCATCGGCGCAAACGTCCAGTGCGTGCCCGCCGCACGCGCCTCGATGGCCGCGACGCGTTCCGCCTTTTCGACCAGGCTGACATCCCATGTCGCCGCCTCGCCCAGCGGCACCGGAAAGATGGTTCGGAAACCGTGAATGACATCATTGCCGATCAACATGGGGATGTGATGTTTCGATTCCTCCACCGCAACCTTCTGAATTCTGTTCGTGTACTCGGCGCCATACGCCCCGAGAAATGAGCCGCTGATACCGGCGCGAACGACCCCGAGAATGTCCTCGAGCGCCTGCGTCTTGGCGCCCGGATTGACATCCTGCGATTCACCGCCCCACTGCTGCGTCAGCTGTCCCAGCTTCTCTTCGATCGTCATCTCGCGGAGCAGCGCCTCGACGCGACGATCGATTTCGCGCATGCGATCGTTGGTGGCGTCGCCGGTCTCCGCGCGCGCGATCAGCCCGCGGCACGTGATCATCGCAAGAACCAGGACCAGGCTTCGGGCTCGACTTCGAAAATTCATGGGCGTCTCCAGGGCGTGATGGCCATGACGAAACCTGCGCCTGGCCGGTGTATGCGTTTGGAAAGAAGTCCCCGTTGATACAGTTGTACTCTTCAGAGCGATTGCGTTCTGCAGATCAACAGGATGTAGCATAGCGCCTGCACATAAGCAAGACATCCCGCAACGGTATGCGGACGCGCCATACACAGATGTCGAACAGTTACATGGCGTCGCCGGCCGCGCTGCGTGAGTGAACGCGGCGCTTGTGTCAGCACTCCGGCATCGACGCCATGATGACACTCCTCGCCGCCGCGCTGGTACGCGGATCAACTCGCTGATGCGCCGCCAGGGTTTCTGTCCGCCCCGGCGCACGCCGCAGGTCGCTGAAAAAATCTGTGATCGGCGATCGCCGAAACAGTTTCCCGCTCGCCGGATCGCCGCCGATTCCCCTTCGAATTCACGTCGCGCGACGCCTTCGAAATCGCACCAAAAGCGTCGTGTTTCCCAGGCGGAGCGACGCCCCGGAGAACGCGGTTCGCCCTTCCACCGTCTGTAGGCTTCGGATCGTAAGCGACTTACGCGGGCGCGACAGGCGACCGTCAGGTGTCGCGCGGAGACGAGGCGCCCAGGTCCTGGATTGGATCCCTGTAGCGCCTTCGTTCGCCGGCGTTCCAAAATCACAACCCAGAGTTCGCCGCATGAAAAATGCTTGAATTTCCAGTTGAGTTTTGGTATCCTACGTCCAATGAAACTGATTCACAAACCGTTTCAGGCGTTACACGAGTCCCATTCGCAACGGTACGAATAACATGTCTTCTGTGCGCGACATCGCCAGTGACGCGGGTGTTTCGATCAGCACCGTCTCGCGCGTTCTGAACAACGACAGCAGCGTTCACCCGGATACACGCGATCGCGTTCTCGCGGTGGCGAACAAGAAGGGGTACACGCCCTCTGTCGGTCGACGGATCACAACCCACATCGGCCTTGCCTATACGCAGGAGATGACGCTGTCGCATCCCTATGACGCGACCGTCGTCGAAGGCATCATGCACGGCCTGAATGAGCGGCGATTTGATCTCGTGCTGCTCAATCTGAACCGCGACAAACGATCGAACGAAACCTACACGCAGTTTTTCATTCGCAAAGGTGTTCGCGGCGTCATCCTGCGAACGATGAAGGAATCCCGAAGCGTCTGCGAAGCCATCGCCGACGAGGGATTCCCCCATGTCGTCGTCAGCGAGCGATTCGATTCGCCCAACGTCAGCTGCATTGACTGCGATTCGAAGCCCGACAGCGTGCGGGCCGTCGACTATCTGATCCGCCTCGGGCACCGACGGATCGGCTTCGGCGCTCACAACGTGTCCGACCTCGACCACATCGATCGCCACGTGGGTTACCTCGACGCGCTGAAGGCGAACGGTCTTCCGATCGACGACGACCTTGTGTTCTGGCAGCCGTTCACCCTGTCCGGTGGCGCCACTGTCATGGACATGGCGATGAATCTCGCGGAGCCGCCGACCGCATTCTACTTTGCGGATCCCCTCCTCGCCGTCGGCGCCATCAAGCGGGCGCACGAGATGGGCATCCGCATTCCCGAAGACCTGTCGATTGTGGGATTCGACGACACCGACATCCGGCACAGCGTCTACCCGACGATGACGGCCGTGTGCCAGGAAGCGTCGGTCCTCGGACTTGAGGCGGCGCTCTGGCTGACACGCATCCTGACGGACGGCAAGGCCCAGCGACTCAGCAAGGCAATTCCGACCTTTTTTGAAATCAATGAAACAACGGCGCCGCCGAGTTCGAATCCGGGACTCCAGAAGCGGCGAAATAATGGCGCAGGCGCCAAGAGCGCGTCGCGAAGTCGTCGACGACTGAATCAGTCGCTCGCGCCGGCTTCCGACAGACTGGGATACGCACAATCGGGGACGTCTAATCCAAGGAAGGCTGAACAATGAACAACCAAACCCATCATGGTTTCCGCTGGCTTTCGCGGCGCGGCTTTACCTTGCTCGAACTGCTGGTCGTGATTGCGATCATCGCGCTGTTGATTTCCGTTCTGCTTCCGGCCCTGTCGATGGCGAGGGAGCGCGGCAAGCAGATCAAGTGCCTTGCCAACATGCGAAGCGCCGCGGGCGCGTGCACGAACTTCCTTAACGACTACGGTCGCATGCCGCTGGTCACGGATGAAGTCGGCGTTCAGGCGGCGGATCCGAGCCGGAATCTGTACGCCTATGGCTCCGGATCTGAACTGCTCGCCTGGCCCACGGCCCTGGCGCGCGCGTCAAATCTGCCCGTCGCCGACAACTGGGACTGGTCGGTCCGCGCTTCTTCCTTTGATGAGGCGACCGCCAAGTCGGACCTGCTGAACAAGAAGGCGCCGCTCGAATTCCTGATCTGCCCCTCAGATCGCGTTCGACTTGCCTCGTCTTACTACCCGCGAAACAAGGGCGGATCCAACGACGGACTGCTCGGCCCCGGCGACCCGGCGGACTCCGGCGGCGGCGGTTCGGAAGCGTCCTACTGGGGCTATCTGAGCTACGCCGTCAACGAGGATGTCCTCGGCGCCGAAGTGTCAGAGAGCAACGGCAACCCCGCGTGCTGGCGTCGCGTTGGCGACGGACTCGGTTGCCGCGGTGAATTCAACTATCCGCCGGGCACATCGTGCGCAGCGGAAGGTCGCCGACTTCGCGGCGTGGTTGACCGCGTCTTCCAACCGTCCGACGTCGGGCTCATCTTCGAGGCGGGTCGCGACGACCTCAACTCGGATATCACGGGATTTGCCAATCTGATCACCAGCGCCAAGGCGGCCGGTGGATACCTGGGCGATTCACAGCAGTTTCACCAGACACGAATGCCAACGACACGACATCCGCAGAGCATGATCAACATTCTGTTCACGGATATGCACGGCGGATCCACGAGGCCGGCGAAGCTGAACGCGTCGAACGGCCTTCCCGAGGAATACGGACCGCGCGTCCGCGTATCGCCCTACAGGCCTTAGCGCGGAGGAAGGGCGACGACGCCCGATTGAGGGGAATTCAAAGAGGACCATGGGAGGAGCGAGAGATATGCAACACAGGAAACTCATGACGGGCGTCGCCGCCGTTCTTGCGGCCGCGATATTCCCGACGACAGCGCGTGCGAACCTGCTGTCAAACTTCGGATTCGAAACACCGGACGCCTCAGGCGGCGACGTCTTCGATGCGCCGGCGGCGCCATGGGTCGGCTTCAATGACCCCGGCCTGCGCTACACGACGTCTACTGTTGCGCGAACCGGAAATCAGTCTCTGAAAATGTTCGGCCCGTTCGATTTCATCGGCGGCGGTGTTGGCGCCGTCCAGGCGGTCCCCGCCACAGCCGGAACCCCCTACACGGGTGAAATCTGGGCGCTCAACAACAGCGCCGACGCGATTCAGGGCAACAACTTCGGCGTCTTCAAACTCGAATTTCTGGACGCCGGCTTCAATCTCATTCCCGGCGGCCTGGGTGTCGGCTTTGTTGAATCCAATCCGATCAACGCCGGCACACCGCAGGATCAGTGGACGCTCCTCGGCGCCGGCGGCGTCGCGCCGGCCGGCACGGCCTGGGTACAGGCGGTGATCGTGCAGGTCCAGCTTGGCGACGGGAACGGCGCGTTTGTCGGCGGCTCGATCTTCTGGGATGACGCCAGCATTACGGCGGTCCCGGAGCCGACGACTCTGGCGCTGATCGGTATGGGTGGAATCGTCGTCCTTCGACGACGACGACGATAAACGGAGATACGAAAAGGCTCGCGCCCACAGGGATGCGGGCCTTTTTCCTTCGGATGAACAGTCACGCGTCATGACGAATCGGCATCCCGTGACTCCGCCACATTCGGGATTCGCCACGTTACGAACGATCGCATGACGCACGCACGCTGATGCGGCGGAATGAACGGAACAATCGTCACGCGCCCGCGGGGTACATGGCTCGTACGCAGAGTCAATCACGCGACGCGCGACGGGGCACAGAACACATTGGAGGGATCATCAGGATGAAATATCGAAATAATCAGTTGTCTTGGGTATTGGCGGCGGCGCTGCTTTGCACAGGGCTGCAATCCGTCGCGTCGGCGCAGGGAATCATGGAGAATTTCGACTCGGTTGTGGGCGGTCCGCCGACAATCGTGTTGGATGGTTCGGGATTCTCGCGAATCGATGACTGGGACGCCGGCATTCTCAGGGAGAGCGCGTTCGCCGGCACGACCGGGAACATCTCAACGCTGATTCGCGCCTACGGCCTGACCAGCGGCGGCGTCAGTGGAACCGGCGCCGGCGCCATCGACTTTGAAGTCGGATCGTTCAACGTGATCGATCAGAGCTTCAGCAATGTCGCCGGAACGGGCGGTGGCGAGTTCCTCGCCGGCGGCGCGGGCCCCGACACCTTTAACTTCGCCCCCTGGGACGACAACCTGACGGACGAGTTCGCATTCGGCGGAACCTTCGGCGGCGCTGTGCTCAACGGAAACATGTCGGCCCAGGGCGTCCTCGCCGGCGGCAATCCCGGCGGCTTTGCCCAGCTCGATGTCAACGATATCTCTCTGAACGCCGGGAACTGGTATGCGGGTCTTCAGTTCGACATTGGTCCTTTCCCCGGCGCCGCGGCGCTTCTGGAAGGCGGCTTCGAAGGCGACACGCTCGGCCAGCGACCGACGACGTGGGCCAACTTCGGCAACGGTGTCTTCATTTCGAACGTCACGCCCCGATCCGGTTCGCAGGATCTGGGCCTGTATGAGTTCGTTCCCGGCGCCGGCGCCGGCGTTTATCAGGATCTGCCGGCGCAGCCCGGCCAGGTCTGGGAACTGGACGGCTTTGTTCGAACAAACGCGGGCGACTCGATCGCCGGCAAGAGCAGCTTCGTCCTCTTCAAGATTGAATATCGAATGGAGAATGACACGCTGCTCGCCGAATCCGAGTTGTCGGTTATCACCGGCGACAGCCCGGAGAGCGTCTGGATTGACGCCCCCGCGCTTCAGTTCATCGCCCCACCCAATACCGAGAAGGTCCGACCACTCGTCATCTATGTCTATCCGGGTGGAACCGTCGGCAACGTCGGCGCCGTCTATGTGGACGACCTCTCCTTTAAGCTCGTGTCAGGTCCGCAGCCGATCACGCTGGACAGCTTCTCGCTGACGGCCGACGTGCGCGGTACCGCGAACGCCGCGGGTGAAACGCTCGGCGATGTGCAGCTGCGTATCGAAGACAGCGACGGCAATCGCGTTCAGTTCAACACCTCCGGGACTTCGGGCTGGCAGCAGCTGGGCGGACCTCTCGACACGGGTGTCGAAGCGGATTCGAGCGGCACGCCGACGCCCGGCGCGTTCAACCTTCTGTCGCCCAATTACCACGTCGTCGTCGCCATGAACAACGAATCCGGCAATCCCTGGGGAACCGGCGGCACGCTCGACCTGGACAACCTCGTTCTGACGAATCAGAACCCGGCCGGCAGCGGCTTCGACGCCGCCCTCGTCTTCGAGCCGATCATGATCAGCGAAGTGGATCCCAACCTGATCTCCATGACGGCGGACATCTTCGGCGATACCGCCGGCGGTGAGTTCCAGCTCAGGATCACGGCGCTCGATCTCTTCAATACAGGGCTCGACGAGAACTTCGAGAGCGTTGTTGACACGACGGAAGTTGTCTTCCTGGATACCGCAACAATTCAGGCGCTCGAGCCGAACGCGTTCAGCAGCACGCTCGGCTGGTCGCCCGACATCGAGGGTGAGCAGGCCTTCGCCGGAATCTCCGGTCTCGTTGACACCGTCGGCCTCAGCCCGCGCGCCTACGCCCGCGGCATCGACACGACCGGCTGCGACGGATCGACACACGCGGGTGAGCTGGTCATCGAAAGCGTATCGACCAGCGGCGCCTGGTATGGCGGCCTGAACTGGCCGGGACAGAAGCTCGCTTCGACCGACTTCTCGCAGGTTGAACTTCACGCCTGTGTTCGAGGCGTTGGCGATCCTTCGGATCCCTTCGGCGTCGGCTTCCCCGGATTCCTCGGCAACTACGAACTTCGCATCGAAGACGCCGATGGTGATCGGCTCTACTTCCCGATGACGGCGGACGCGACATGGCAGGACGTCGGCGGGCTCCTCAGCACGGCGACCTTCGGAACCGCGCTGGACGGCGTTTCCAACGGCATCTTCGACGTCGATCCGCAGGATCCGGACAGCCTCGACTACTCTGTCGTCGTGTCCTTCATCGATCCGGAATCCACATGGTTCTCCGGTGGCCAGCTCCAGGTGGACAACCTCTACCTGACGCCCGTCGAGGCGTCGGCCGTTGTCGCCGAGTTCACCTTTGACGGTGTCGCCGATGGCGCCACGTTCCAGACAGTCGGTGGCGTGCTGACGTCGTCCGACGGTCCGATTCCGGTCGGTAACTTCGACCAGGACTTCGAAGCCGCGACAGGACTGCCGGGCGGCATTCCCGCGCCGGCCTCGGTTCCGTTCGATGACGGGCTGGACAATGAGTTCGCCTTCTTCGGCACCTATGGCAACGCGGTCGTGAACGACGGACCGACAGTGGGTGTTTGCGGAACCTGCGGCGTCGGCGGCGGCCATGCGGTCGAGCTGACGATCACGGATGTCCCGCCGAACACGGGCGGCTGGTTTGCCGGCGTGTACTTCGCAGAGGTTCCCGCCGATCTTTCCGGCGATCTCAGTCAGGTCTTCCTGACCGGCGACATCAAGGGCGAACTCAACGGTGGCGTGCTGGGGCCCTACGAGCTCCGCATTGAAGACGCGGACACGACCGCCCTGACGTTCCGTGTCACGGCCGACGGCACATTCCAGTCTGTCGGTGGCGCCCTCTCGACGGCGATGCTGACGAACGCCGATCCCGGCGCATCCGATGGCGTCTTCGACGTGAACCAGGCGACCTACAACGTGACGGTTGCGTTCCTCGGAACGAGCAGCGGCGCCGACTGGGGCCAGGGTGGCAAGCTGACCATCGACAACCTCTTCCTCACGGGACGAGATCTGTCGAACGTCGATCAATACGAAGTCACGCTGTCGTTCGTCAATGAACTGACGTCGTGGCCCAATGGCGACGGTCAGCTGATCATCGACAACCTCAACGTTTCGGAAGGCGCGCCCGTCTCCCCGGGTGACGTCAACTGCGACGGCGCCATTAACGGTCTCGACGTGCAGGCGTTCGCAACCGCGATCGTCGACCCGGCGGGGTACGCCTCGGCGTATCCCGGCTGCAACATCCTCAACGCGGACACGAATTCCGATTCGTCGGCCACGGTCGCGGACGTTGCATCCTTCGCCGCCCTGCTTGTCGGCCCCTGATAACGTTCTTTGAAACATGGACAGGCGCAATGGCGGCGCCCGCATTGCGGCGCCGCCATTGCCTCCCTGCGACACAGTTCGACGCCCGCCAACTGAGGCGGGCGTTGTCGCCGCGCGACAACAGAAGGTACTTATGACCCGATCAGTCAGACTTGGAATCACAACGCTCGCGATCCTGACGAGCTCCGTTTCGTGGGCGCAGGCCGGGACACCGCCGATCTGGGCGGAAGAGTTCAACGGCGAAACACTCGATCTGTCGACCTGGACCAATGACACGGGCGGCGGCGGGTTCGGAAACCAGGAGCTCCAGTACTACACGGCGCGGAACCAGAACATCAGGGTCGAAAACGGGAACCTTGTCATCACGGCGATTCGCGAGAACTACCAGGGCAAGGAGTTCACGTCCGCGCGCATCAAGTCGCATGGGCGATTCAGTTTCCGCTACGGATCACTCGAGGCCCGAATCAAGGTCCCGAATCTTGCGAACGGCCTCTGGCCCGCCTTCTGGCTGCTCGGCGCCAACATCGGCCAGAACACCTGGCCCGCCTGTGGCGAAACGGACATCCTTGAGATGGGGTCCAGCACGGCGATCAACTCAGGTGTGACCGATCGTTGGGTGTCCGCCGCGGCGCACTGGGACTTCATGGGGTCCTACGCCCTCTACAACCAAGCGGTCACGACTCCCACACCGCTGACCGGCGGCTATCACAACTATCGACTCGACTGGACGCCGACACTGATGACTGTCTCTGTCGACGGCGCCCAGTACTGGGCGTTCGATATCAGCTCAGGTGAATCCAATTCGCTGGAAGAGTTTCATCGGCCCCATTTCATCCTGCTTAACATGGCGGTAGGTGGAATCAACTTCGTCGAGATTCTCGATCCGAACCAGATCACGGCGCCAATGCCCGCCGAACTGATGGTGGACTGGATCCGCCTCTACGCAAATCCCTTCACGGAACTCCACTACGGCGCCGACGAAGCGGAAACCGGGACCTTTGGCGTCTTCACGGAAACAACGCCCGTCGACAACGCCCTGGCCTACGGCGCTGATGCGGAACTCTATCTGTGGAATAACCTGACGGCCGTGCCGACGACGCCCTTCGAAGGCGCCGAAGCCTGGTCGTTCGTCGCCAATCCCGGCGACTGGTTCGGTGGCGGTGTGTTTCTCCTGTCCGATCGAAACATGGCGAACTTCTCCAATGGCTATCTTCGATTCAACATGAAGACAACGAGCACGCATCCGATCCGATTCGGCGTCAAGAGCTCGGCGGCGGGTGAATTCTGGCTGTCGTTGATTGAAGGCGGCGAGCAGTTCGGACTGATCCGCGATGGTCAGTGGCACGAGGTCGCGATTCCATTGGCGCGATTCGCCAACGTTGACTTCAACACGATCGGACAGATCTTCATGTTCGCCGGGGATCCGCCCGCGGCGACAGTTCAGTTCTCCATCGACAATGTGCGATGGACCGCCAGCGTGGCAAAGCCGACGCCGGAGAATGGTAACTTCGGTATCTTCACGGAGACACCGTCGAACAAGACGGCCGGCGAATTCGGTCTCGGCGTCGATGGCGAATTCTACATCTGGGAAAACACGCTCGTCGACCGGCCCACGAATCCTTACGAGGGATCGTCGAGCATCTCGCTCGGCTCCGCCCCCGGTCCGCTCTGGTTCGGCGCGGCGTTTACGCCGAACATCAAGTACGACCTGTCGGCGTTCCGCTACCCGGACAGCAGGCTGCGTGTCGCGATGAAGACGTCATCGCCCGTGAAGTTCCAGATTGGCATGAAGAGCGGCGGCATCAATGACATCGGCCAGACATGGATTGACTTCGTCAGCGGCGCCGATCCCTACGGCTTCGCGCGCGACGGCCAGTGGCATGTCCTCGAAATTCCGATGTCAGATTTCCCGGAAGTGGACCTCTCCGACGTCAGCCAGCTCTTTGAACTGCTCGGCGTCGATGGTCCCATCTCCGACATCGAGATCGACGACATCGCTCTGATCAATGGCGGATCGGCCCAGAACAGCAACACGCCGATCCCCGGCGACATGGACTGCAGCGGCGAGGTCACGACGGCGGATATTCCGTTGTTTGCCGAAGCGCTGCTCGATCCGGCCGGCTTTGATCTGGCGCACCCGTCGTGCCTGAGTGATCAGGCGGACATGGACGCCTCGGGGAGTCCCGATGGTGAGGATATTCAGCAGTTTGTCGAGACGCTGATCGGCGCCTGATGGCGCATTGGCGCCCCGAAGCGCGGCGTATCGCAATTTCGCGGCGCGTCGCATTTGTCTGCAGGCGACACAAAGTCGCCGGAATCAAGGGGAGAAATGACATGTGGACTCGTACTCAAGTGGTAGTGGCGATCGCCGCCCTTGCAATCACTTCATTCGTCGGCGGCTCTCGCGCCTCGGCCGATCTGATTGCCAACGGCGGCTTTGAACTCGGGATCGGCGCCGACGCCGACAACTGGAGCCAGTTTGAAGGCGCGACACCGCCGGCCCTGGTGTCGGTCGATCGCGTCAACACAATGCCGGCCTCCGGCGACTGGGCGATGGAACTGTCCGTCACGGGCTCGACGATGTCCGTCGGCACCAACGCCGAAATTCAGCAGCTCACGGCGCTGAACTCCATCACGCCGGGCGAATCCTACGACCTGAGCTTCCTCGCCAAGGCCGCCAACATCGGCCCCGGCGTCGTCGTTTTCATGGAAGTTCAGTGGCTCGACAGTGACGGCAGTGATGGCGGCGGCGTCAAGGGATCGTCAGGGCTCGTGCAGTTCGGCGGCTCGCTGACGAATGTCTATCAGTCCTTCGGTTTCACGGGCATCGTTGCCGCCGCCGGCGCCGACGCGGCCTTGGTCGACATCCGCATGAACGGCGGCGCCTTCGACGGCTCCGACGGTCTCATGTACGTCGATGACGTGATGCTCACGCCGGAACCGGGCAGCCTCGCGCTCCTCCTGATCGGCGGAGTCGCCCTCCTGCGCCGCCGACGATAGAAACGTCGTCCAGCAAATGCTCGCGGACTCGATCCGCGAGATCTTTCTTTCTCACGCGCGCCACTGGTGGTTTGACCACCAGTGGCGACGTTATTTGCGGCGTCGGACGCATGCGGCCAATTCGTCGGCATGGGCGCCAATGGCGCCCCAATCCACCTCGACCGGCATCCGATCCATGAGAGACGTCACTCCGCAAGGCGCCGTCGCAGCGCCTCCACCTCCAGCCATAGCGTTCGACATTCCGCCTGTTCATCCGCCGGCAGCCGCTCCGAGTTGTCGCGGATGGACGAGAGACTCCGATCTGAAGCCCATTGGTCAAGCATCCGAATGCAGAAGGCGCGACGCGTCGGTTCCCCCGACGCTGCAAGGGACGCACAGGCGTTCAGTTCCTCGCGCAGCCATGCGCGCGACTGCCGTCTCCACGACGATCGACTCAACTCGGTATCGTTGACTGTGGCGTCTGCGCCCTCTCCCCCCGCCAGCGCCGCGAGGCGAGCGGCGACAAATCGGCGTCCTTCCATGACGTCTGTCAGCGTCGGATCGACTGCGAATGCGTCTCGATACAACTGTGCGGCGAGCCCAAATCGCTGCTTCGCCAGACATGCGCCGAGCATCGCAAATCGCTCGTCGTTGTCACGAGGCGAATAACGATTCTCCAGAAACGCCTCCACCTGCGGCACGATGAGCCGTTCCGCTTCGCGACGCAGAATGTGATACATCCACGCTTCGCGCATCACGGCCTCATCGGGCGACCAGTTGAACTTCTGGATGGCCCGCGCGAGCGTCTGACGAGCCTCCACTGACTTCCCCAGTTGAAAAAGAGACATGGCCAGAGTCAGGTCCGGCGCGGGGCCCAGAATCGTCGCCGCCTCGCCCGACGCCAGCGCCGCCGCCTCTTCGTAGCGTCCCAATCGATACGCCGCCAACGACCTGGCGAAGAGGAAATAGGGATAGGCCCATTCGCCATACTCTCGCTTGTCCCCGCGGAGGGCGAGATCGATCAGCGCCGCCGCCGCTTTCGTTTTCTCAGGCGACAACTCGCCAAACATACACGCGCGCCCGGATCGCTCCCGGATGTGCGGATCTGTCGCCGTCGCGAACCGAGTGAGCAGTTCATCGCACGCGCGACGGTATTCCCCTTCATTGCCGAGGTACAGGCACAGCTCGGCGTAACCATCCCACGTCTCGTGTGACGTCGGCGACTGTGCGAGCCGAGATTGCCACGCTCGCTGGACCTCATCCGCCCGATTCAGACGAATCATACAGTATTGCTCGCCTCGCCACCCTTGTTCATTGTCCGGATCAATGTCGAGAACAACTCGGAAGCGATCGAGCGCGTCGCCCCAATCACGCTTATTGTACGCCATCGCCGCGAGACTGAGTTGCGCCCACACATGCGCGGGATCCGCTTTGACCGTTTGACGAAAGTGGAATTCGGCTTCGTCGTCCCGCTTCAGGCGTTGCAGATACACGCCCATGTTGTAGTGGACTATCGCGGCATCCGGCCGCAACGCGAGCGCGGCGCGACAGTGGCCGATGGCCTCCTCCAGGTTGACCTGTTCAAGCAGCAGGCCCAGCTCAAAGTTGAGCCAGAAGTCGTCCGGACATCGGCGGTACACGCGCCGCAGAAATGCCGTTGGATCGCCTCCGAGCCGGCGCCATCGCGTGCTCATTGCCACCATGATGGTAACAGGCTGGCGATCGACATCCGCCGTCTCTGCCAGCTCAGCGAGCGTGTCGAGGTCGGCCCAATCCGTCTGACTTCGCACGCGATCCCGCCACGGGTCAGGATCAACGCGCCTCGCCACGTCGAGAATCCACGAACGATCACGCGCCTGGGCGCATGCGGCCCAGTCGTCCAGCGCCGCAATGATTGTCGCTTGCACGGCGGACGCCGCGATTCGATCCGCTGTCGGGTCCGCCGGGTGATCGACGGAACCCAATCCGCTTTCTCGAAAGGCGGCCGCGTAATTCCTGGCGCATTCGTCATAGTCGATCCCGCCGCCAGCAAAACTGGCGCCGCGACTCATCCGGATCCGGTCCAGACGCTCGACGAGATTCAGATCCGACTCCGCCCTTTCGATCTCGCGTCTCAGCGCTTCGGAGCCCGCGTCCGGCACACGTCCCAGGATCGCGCGCACTTCGTCGAATCGCCCCTCGTTTTCCAGCTCGATGACGAACTCCAGTCGCTCCTTCCATCGCGTCATCTCCGCGCGCTGCTGCGCTGCCAGCTTCCACTCGCGCAACGCCGCGACGGACGCCACAACACCCAGTGCAATCGTCACGCCGATCAGGCCCGACATCGCCCGATTCCGCCGGATCCACCGCACGACGCGCTCCGCGCGCGATGAAGGTCGGGCGGCGATCGGTCGCCCCGCAAGAAACGCGCTGAGATCATCCCGAACCTCACCGGCGGATGCGTATCGCTGATTTGGGTCCTTCTGAAGGCACTTCAGACAGATCGTCTCAAGATCCCGCGGCGCGTACGCGACGATTCGCGACGGCGGAACGGGATCGTCATCCAGAATCCGTCGAAGCGTTTCAGCGGCGGACGCACCATGAAATGGCGGGCGTCCTGTCAGCAGTTCATAGAGCATCGCCCCCAGCGCGTAAATGTCGACCGACGGGCAGAACCCGACCGCCAGCCCCGACGCCTGCTCAGGCGCCATATAGCTGGGAGTCCCGACGCCGTGACCGTCGATCGTCAGACCTTCCGCCGATTCAAGTCGCCGCGCGAGGCCGAAGTCAGAGACTTTAAGGACGCCGTCGGAACACAGCAGCACATTCGCGGGTTTGAGATCTCGATGAACAATGCCGGCGTCATGGGCGACACTGACAACGTCGGCGAGTGTCTCGACGATCGTCGCCGCCTCCCGCGCCGACTGCGGTCGGCCGGCGATGCGCTCGGCCAGATCGCCGCCGTCCATGAATTCCATCGTGAAATAGGGGCGTCCTTCGACTTCGCCAACGTCATAGATGTGAACGATATTCGTATGGCGAAGGGAGGCGACCGCCTCGGCCTCCTGGCGAAACCTGGCGCGTTCCTTCGGGCTTGCCAGACGCCCGGAGAGCGGCATCTTGAGGGCGACCGGCCGATTCAGCTTGAGATGTTGCGCCTTATACACGAGACCGACACCGCCGCGGCCCAGGACGCCCTCGATTCGATACCCAGGAACCTCCGGCGTTCGTTCTTCGGCAGAAATGTCGAAACGCCCCTCCGAGACGTGAGTTCTTTCGAACGGCGGAAAGAGCGCGTCGATCTGGGACTCCACCTGACGCAATCGCCTCAGCCGAACGCGTACCTCGTTCAATAGCTCCGGGCAATCGCGACACACGTCATCCGGGGACGCGCCGGTCTCCAGCAGTTCTTCGATGATCGCCCGCAGGCGTGGGTCGTCCGGCATGGTTCACGTCGCAAATCACTCATCCGTTGTCGAATGCGGACTCAGGTCTCCCAGCTGCTCTGTCAGGATCACGAGACTGCGATTCAGCCGTCGCTGAATCGTCTTGGTCGCGACGCCGATCACGCCGGCCGCCTCCGTGTGCGTCATCCCCTGAATTCGCACGAGATCGAACGTTTCCCGCTCGTCATCCGGCAACCCCTCAATCGCTTCGAGCATGCGCCTGGCGGCGGGGGTCAATTCTCCGCCGCTGCTTTCCGGCGCGACGACCTGTTCGGCCTCCAGCGAGACCAGCGTCGCCTGCTCATCTAAGCGTCGGGCCAGGTCATTCAGTTCCCATCGCATGTGCTGATTCGCGAGGGCGAAGAACTGACGGACCGTCGTCGGCTTGATTGTGCGCAGCGCCTTAAGAAGCCGTTCCGTAACGGCGCTCAGCATTTCCTCGGACTGAAGGCTCATCGGAGGTCTCGTCAGCCGAGGATAGGCGCGAAACAGGAGGTTCGCGCAGAGCAGATGCAGCCGCCCTGTCGCCCGCTCGAGGAGCTGGCGAACGATCGGTTCCGTCGGCGAATCCCCCTTCAGGTCCGCCAGATCCTTCAGGTATCGCTGGATGGCGAATGTCGTGTTCGCGGGTTCCATATTGGCGTCGGATTCTAGCGATTGCCTGACACGCGTGCGACGCAAATCCCGTCGCGATCGATCCTTCCGGCACAGCTCCCGTGCACGATCAGCCCGCTGTCCAGTCGTTTCGCTCAGTCTAGGGAACGGGCGCGGGCGCCCGAAACGATCACGACAGGGAGACTCGCGGATGCCGCATATCGTCACCAAAGACGGGACGGAAATCTACTACAAGGACTGGGGCGCCGGACAGCCCGTGGTATTCAGCCATGGATGGCCCCTCTCCGCCGACGACTGGGAAAACCAGATGATCTTCCTCGCCGAGCGCGGCTATCGCGTCATCGCGCATGATCGACGCGGACACGGTCGCTCCAGCCAGCCATGGCACGGCAACAACATGGACACCTACGCAGACGATCTTGCGGAACTCGTCACGTCGCTCGACCTGCGCGACGCCGTCCACGTCGGACATTCAACAGGTGGCGGCGAAGTCGCCCGCTACATCGGCCGCCACGGCGCGCAGCGCGTCGCCAGGGCCGTCCTTATCGGCGCCGTTCCTCCACTGATGCTGAAGACAGCGGCGAATCCCGATGGATTGCCATTGGACGTATTTGACGGAATTCGTGCGGCGTCCATCGAGAATCGATCCGATTTCTATCGACAGATCGCCTCCGGCCCGTTTTACGGCTTCAATCGTCCCGGGGCGACGCCGTCACAGGGCGTCATCGACGACTTCTGGCGCCAGGGGATGATGGCGGGTCACAAGAACACCTTCGACTGCATCAAGGCGTTCTCCGAAACCGACTTCACTCAGGACCTGAAGCGCTTTGACATGCCGACGTTGATCATCCACGGCGACGACGATCAGATCGTGCCGATCGGCGCATCCGCGATCAACGCGGCCAAACTCATCAGCAATGCAATTCTCAAAATATACGAAGGAAGCTCGCACGGCGTCTGCACTGTTGAGAAACATCGCGTCAACGCCGACCTGCTCGCCTTTCTTCAGTCATAACGCGCCCCACGGCGCGGGAATTCGCAAACGACGCCGGCCGGGCGGCCAGGTGTCCATGAAACGACCTTGAATCGGAGAACCTCCATGCCCGAGTACAACAAGCTCTATACGCCGCAGGACAGCGCCATCGTGTTCATCGACCACCAGCCGCAGATGACGTTTGGTGTTGCGGACATCGATCGTGCGACGTTGATGAACAATGTCACGCTGCTCGCCAAAGTCGCCAGAACCTTCGACGTCCCCGCGGTCCTCACGGCCGTCGAGACGGAATCCTTCAGCGGCTACGTCTGGCCGCAATTGCTCGATGTCTTCCCGGGACAACCCGTCATCGAGCGCACCTCGATGAATTCCTGGGACGACGCCGGATTCCGGCGGGCGATTGAAGCGACAGGTCGAAAGAACATCATCATGACTGGCCTGTGGACCGAGGTCTGCGTGACATGGCCGACGATCGAGATGATCGGCGCCGGCTACAACATCTATGTCGTCGAAGATTGCTGTGGCGCCACGTCGGCGGCGGCCCAGTCCGCGGCGCTGTCTCGGATGGTCCAGGCGGGCGCGACGCGACTCACGACAATCGCCGCGCTGCTCGAATGGCAGCGTGACTGGAAGAATCGCGAACACTACGACCAGCTGATGAACATCCTCAGGCAACACGCGGGCGCCTACGGCGCCGGTGTTGAATACGCCTACACGATGGTTCACGGCGCACCGCAATCCGCCCAGAAACCGCAGGTCGTGCCGGACAAGGCGGGCCACTGATCAGTCCGGGCGCCGCGCGCCGCCCCTCTCCCGATGCGGCGCGCGGGGCCGATCGACGATCGACAAAATGCCCATTCACATCGCCATTACCCGACGCGTTCGTCCCGGTCGCGAAGCCGAATTCCAGGAGGCGCTGCGCCTGTTCTTTCAGGATTCGTTCGCGCACGGCGGCGTCCTGGGCGCGACGATGATTGTGCCACCGCCCGGCTCGGAATCGCGAGAGTTCGGCATCCTTCGCACCTTCCTGGACGAAAGCGAGCGCGACGCCTTCTACGCGTCGTCACTCTTCAGGACGTGGGAAGCGGCCTGCGAACCCCTGACCGATGGCGGATGGTCATCGCGAGAACTTCACGGTCTTGAAGCCTGGTTCCGGTCCTCCGGCGGCGCTCCTCCCCGCTGGAAAATGGCGATCGCCACTTTCCTCGGTGTCTATCCCGTCGTCATGGTTCTCAGCAAGGTCATCGGTCCGGCGATTGCCGGATGGCCCTTTCTCATCGGCAACGCAGTCTTCACCGCGTGCGTCGTCGGATTGCTGACGTGGATCGTCATGCCGCTCATCACGCGCACGCTGCATCACTGGCTTCATCCCGGAGGAAGCAATACATGAGTCTGGATTCCCACGCCGACCTGATCCTGAAGAACGGCCGAATCACGACGCTGGACGACAGACATCCTGACGCAACGCGGATTGCGTTCGGGAAAGGCCGTGTCCTTGCCGTCGACGACGCCGTCGAGTCAATGCGTGGCGCCAACACGCGCGTTGTGGATGTCGAAGGCCGTCGCGTGATCCCCGGGCTGAATGACTCACACCTGCACGTCATTCGCGGTGGCCTGAATTACAACATGGAGCTGCGCTGGGACGGTATCTGGTCCCTTGCCGACGCCCTCGAACTCCTTCGACTTCAGGCCCTGCGCACGCCCGCCCCGCAATGGGTCCGCGTCGTCGGTGGCTGGAGCGAGTTCCAGTTCAGGGAACGCCGAATGCCGACGCTGGACGAGATCAACGCCGCGGCGCCGGATGTCCCCGTGTTCATTCTCAATCTCTACTCGTCGGCGATGCTGAATCGTGCGGCGCTCCGGGCGCTGGGATACGACAGGCAAACACCCGATTTCGATCGGGGCGAAGTCGTCCGCGACAAGCGCGGCGCCCCCACGGGGCTTCTGCTGGCGAGGCCCAGCGCCATGATTCTCTATCAGACATTGGCCCTCGGCCCGAAGCTCGGGTTCGACGATCAACTGAATTCAACGCGTCAGTTCATGCGCGAACTGAACCGGCTCGGCCTGACCAGCATCATCGATGCGGGTGGCGGCGCGCAGAATTACCCGGAAGACTATCAGGTCATTCAGACGCTGCGCGAACGAGATCAACTCACGCTGCGAATCAGCTACGACCTGTTCGCTCAGAAGCCGGGGCGTGAGCTCGAAGACTTCCGCCGCTGGACGGGCAGCCTCAGACCCGGACAGGGAGACGAAATGCTGCGGCTCATCGGCGCCGGCGAGAATCTCACCTGGGCCGCCGCGGATTTTGAGATCTTTACGGAGCCCCGCCCCGATCTCGCGCCCGACATGGAGTCACAACTCGAACCGATCGTACGTACGCTTGCCGAAGCGCGATGGCCATTCCGCATCCACGCGACCTACGACGAGTCCATTTCGCGCTTCCTCGACGTGTTCGAACGCGTCAACCGCGATACGCCGTTCGAGCAGTCCGGCGAGTCATTGCATTGGTTCATCGATCATGCCGAGACGATCAGCGATCGTAACATCGATCGAATCGCCGCCATGCGCGGCGGCATCGCCGTTCAGCATCGAATGATGTATCAGGGCGAGTACTTCCTGAATCGCTACGGCGCCGATCAGCTTCGCCGCACGCCACCCCTCCGACGCATTCTCGACGCGGGACTGCCAATGGGCGGCGGGACCGACGCCACACGCGTCGCGAGCTACAACCCCTGGGTCTCGCTCCAGTGGATGGTGACAGGCCGGACCCTCGGCGGTCTCCAGATGTACGACGACGCCAATCTGCTCAGCCGCGAGGAAGCGCTGCACGCATGGACCCGCGGCAGCGCCTGGTTCTCGTCGGAAGAAGATTGCAAGGGATCGCTGACGCCGGGCGCGATGGCCGATGTCGCCGTGCTGAGCGCGGACTTCATGACCTGTCCGGCCGAAGCGATCAGAGACATCACGTCCGTCCTGACGATCGTCGAGGGTCGGATCGTTCACGGAACAGACGCATTCGCGCCGCTGGCGCCGCCGCCGCCACCCGTCAGCCCGGATTGGGCGCCCGTCGCGGAGTTCGGTGGCTATGGCGCCCCCGCTTACGATCCATCGCGAAACGCCCGCGCCCAGACGCACACGCGTTCCCCGCGCTGTGGCTGCGCAACTCCCGGTCTGATCGAGCGGGCGAAGTCGGCGATCGACGCGACCTTCTGGGGCGCGTCGGGCTGCGATTGCTTTGCATTCTGATCCGCACGACGGAGAACACGATGATGTCACGGTCAACGAGGCTCACGCCGCGAATCCGCCGGCCGACGGCGAGAGCGGGACTCTTCGCGATCGCGCTGCTCTCCGCCGGTTGCGCCCGCCTCGGACCCATGACGATTGCCGGCGATCGCTTCAATTACAACGACGCCGCAGCGCGTTCGGCGAACGAGCAACTCCTTCTCAATCTGGTGCGACTTCGATACGGCGAGCCCACCTACTGGCTGGAGATCTCTTCGATGCTCAGCCAGTATGAACTCCAGGTCGGCGGCGCCCTGACGCAATTCGATTACACATTGATGCCGCTACGTCGTCGCTCGTTGCGCGCCGCCAACGGGCTCGACCCCGATCCCGTTGTGAGCCGACAGCAGGAGGCAAACCTCGAATACATCGATCGACCGACCATCACCTACGTGCCGCTTCAGGGCCGCGACTTTGCGAACCGTCTCCTCACGCCGATCCCACCGGAGACGCTCCTCGCCCTTGCCGAGTCGGGCTGGCCCATCGACCGCCTCTTGGATTGCTGCGTGCAGCGAATCAACGACGTATCGAATACGCCGATCCACGATGTCGCAGTCAATCCGTCATTCGATCCAGGCCCCTTCAATCGCGCCTCGGCGCTGTTCCGCGCCATTCAGGATTGTGGCGACCTCCATTTCAGCGTCAGCCATGACGCGTCCGACAACGCCGCCCGACTCGATCCTCCGTCGTCATCCTCCCCCGCACACGCCGAGGTTCAGGAGCTCGGCGGACTGTTGCGCGTCGATCTGGCGCGACAGCGCATCCAACTGGCCGCGCGCGCTGCGCCGCCGCCCCCCAACACACTCACCCTGCAGACGCGATCGTTGCTGGCGACGATGTTTGCGCTCTCCGAGAGCTTCACGCCGCCCGCCGATCACGTCACGGCCGGCGAAACGCTTCCGGGAGCGCCCGCGGAACTCAACGCCGCCGCGAAGTGGCTCGACATTCAAACCAGCCGACTGCCCGCGACCGACGCGTACGTTCAGGTCTTTCACCACGGCTACTGGTTCCGCATCGAATCGAGAGATTATCGCTCGAAACGTACCTTCGCGCTGTTGATTTACCTGCTCTCCCTTCAGACAGCCAATGTTGGCGGCGCAGCGCCCGTCCTTTCACTGCCGACCGGTGGATAACCGGACGCCGGCGCCGCGATTCTCAACGCCTCAACCCTCATCTGAACAGGTTCCCCCCAAATGAAAAACACCCGCCCGCCGCGGCGCGATGGCCGGGCGGGCGGGCGAGTCGTCTTTGTCGAGCGCATTCAATCGACGAATGCACAATGAACACGCATCCGCGTCAACGCCTTACAGCGGCGGGTTGAAGACCGTCGGCAGTTCCTCGCACGTACCGACCTCGTTGTCTTCGGCGCCCTCGCAGATCTGCAGGTCATCCCACTCGAACGGAACGCCTTCGATGTCGCCATCCGCGTCGAGATCGCATCGGAAGTTCGACGCATTGAGCGCCTGGCCGTCGGCCGCCGTGACCAGCGCCGCGTCCGTCGCGTCGACCAGGCCATCGCCGTCGACATCGCCGAGCAGAACCGGCCAGCAGACCTCGACCTGGATCGGGAAGCCGTCCAGATCCTTCGCCTCGAAGGCGACTGTGAAGACCTCCCCATCCGTGATGTTGTCAACTTCGATCACGAACTCATCCCACACCTTGACGGGCAGCAGCGACACGATCGTGCCGCTGGAAATCGTGAAGTCGCCCGCGACCAGCGTGTCGCCGTCCGCCGAGCGGATTTCACGATCGAAGGCAAACACGATCCGCATCGCGCCGTCGCGCGGCTCGACATCCCCCGGGGCGATGTCATAATTCGTCGTCAGATGCGTCTTGCGCGACGCGATGGACGTCACCTCGGGCGTGCAGGCGCTGGCGCTGTCGCCGCTTGCGGCGTATGCGATCGCGTAGTCGTCGCCCATCGGCGATGGACTTCCTTCGATCACACCGTCACCGTCCAGGTCGCAGCGATGTTGGTCCTTCGTCGGGATGACGCCATTCAGCGTCTTGATCGCCGACCAGTCGTACTTGTTGACGAGACCGTCGCCCGTCACATCGCCTTCCAGCACGCGCCACGTGTAGTCGACAGTCACTTCGTTCCCGGTCACGCTCTCCACGACGAACGACAGGCCCACGCACGACGCGTTCGTTACGCCCGTGAGCGTCACATCGATCACATCCAGTTCCGGCGATTGCGAAACGGCGCTGATGGTCGCGTTGATGACGGTGAAGTCCGTCGTGACGAAGTCGTCGCCATCGGCGGAATAGACGGGGCGATCGTAGGCGAACGTCAGCGTCATAACGCCGTTGATCGCTCGCGGTTCGACACCGTCGGGAGCGATGACGTATTCGCTCACGCCGCCGTGCGACATGCGCGAACCGCCTTCGACCAATCCCGGCGCCAGGAACTCGTAGCAGCCCATGTCGACGAATGGCGCGACGCCATTGCCGCGATCCGCAATCTCCGGATCGTCCGCGAAGCGGGGCGCGCCATCGAGGTCCACAGGCGTCGTCTCCATCGTGTCGTCGTCCTCGTCCAGATCCGCAAGATCCGCCGGAACACTCAGGTTGTCACCGGCGTCGATGCACGAGGAACCGACTCCGAGACGATAGTCGACGTTGTCCTGGAAGACGGGGTTCTTGTCGGTGTTGCCGACGCCCGGATGGACGTTGTCGCCCTCCAGATCGTCCTCAATACAGGAATAGGTCACGTCGCCGATCGGATAGCCCGGCGTGCCTTCGTACGTGACCTGCGTCTCGAATTGCGGACACGTTGGCAGCCCGCAGTGGGAATTGTTGCCCCAGAGGACACAGTTCGTGAGCGTCACCTCCGCGTTGTAGTTGTAAACGCCCGCCCCCAGGAACTCCGATTCGTTATCGGCAAACGTGCAGTTCGTGATCACGGCGTTGCTGTTCGTGTTGTACACAGCGCCGCCACCGCCGGCGCCCTGCACGATTCCCGAATTCCTGGCGAACAGACAGTTCGTGATCGTCGGGCTGGCGTTCCAGTTGCTCGCCGCCGCCCCGAGGTATCCCTCGTTGTCGACGAACCTGCAGTTCACGACGTTCGGATCGGCGTACAGGCAGTACATGCCGCCCCCGAGGAACGCCAGGTTCTGCTCGATCCGGCAGTTCATGATCGTCGCCGAACCATTCACGATGCGAAGACCGCCGCCTTCGCCCTCTGTGAACGCATTGATGATCAGGAATCCGTCGAGCGTCGCCGTCGTGTCGACATTGGAAGCAACGACAATGTGCTCGGAGTTATCCGACGCATTACCGACAGCGCCGATATCGCCTTCCAGAATCGACTTGAGGTTCGCGACATCCCGGAGATCCGGGTCCGGTTCCTGTAGCCCGCCGTATCCGCCGCGAATTGCGACAAACGCCGGCAGTTCGAAGCTCGCCAGCCGGTCGCCCGGCGTGTAGTTGACGCCGTCGTCCGGTCGATAGCTTCCCTGGGCCACACGAATCTCGCCGACGCGATCACAAATGCTCGACGCCTTCGCCGCGGCGATCGCATCCTGAAGCGAATTGAACGCGTTCGCCCAATCACTCCCGTCACCGGCCCCGCTCGCGACACGATCCACATACAGAACCCGCTCGCCCGGCGTCGTCTGGATCTCGCAGGCGTCGATCAGACCGTTCCCGTCGCAGTCGATGTCCTCGCCGCGAAGGCGAATATTCGTTGCGCCAGCCGGGTACAAATAGGAGTCAAATGTGCCCCAACCGCCCACAACGACGGAATGGCCGTTAACGTGCGACGACGTGGTGTGGTATCCCTGCTCCACTTTGAGGGTCGCAACTTTGTATCCCGAGCCAGCGATCGCTACAAACTCAGCCGGCGCGACTGTGTCGCCGTCCAGCGTCACCCAGCCCAACAACGCGTCCTCGTCGCTCGCGATGATCGAGATGAAGTGGTTGTCGTACTGGGGATCGAACCCCTCGACAAGGTCAACATTCGACGAGAACTCATAGCTGTAGTCGAATAGGGTCGAGGGCGTGAGGTTTAGTTGAGAAGGATCGCCGATCCTCTGAACCGCATTGCTGCTCCGCATGAACTGGACGACATGAATCTTCTGGCCGCCTTCGCTCGCGAAGACGTGGTCGCCGCTGAGCGTCTGATCCAGGAACTCGCCCCTGTCGATCGTACCGACCGAAGTGTTGTCCACAAGAATCGTCGTGTCATCCTCCGCCGCGACGATTCGGTAATAGCTTGGGTACTCAGTCGGATTCTCATCGTCTCCACGCGCTGGTAGATTTGCCGCCACGTAGACACTGCCCCAAATCTCGACGGGCGGGGCCGTTTCCATCGTCGGATCCGCCCAGGGGGCGCCGGTTGGGATGTTCGCGGCCACGTTTCCGTTGATGACGTACACAGGCTTGCTGGCGGTAACCACGGAACCCGTCAGATCTGACGTGGTGACATCGCCACCCACGCCCGCCGCCAGGAACCCCTGGCCCCGCTGAAGTGTCAGCGGGATCTCGATTCCGGCGGGGTGATTCTCGCCATTTTCCACATAGAGTTCGTCCGCAGGGACAATCGCTACCTGGGTGTTGTCTTGTGTAGCGACGACGAGGAATTGCGGTTGATCGGGGGACATCTCCCGGGTCGATTTAGTGTTCGTCACGATAATGTACTCAGCGCCCAACGCATCGACGGGATAGTCGAGCGCCGCATCAGTGGCCTCCAAGGCCCCGGCCACTTGAACGCAACGAATGTCGTGATCGGCCGTCACTCGAACCACATTCAGACCAATCTCGCCCGCGACCCAATTCGACGAGGCGACATCCGGCAATCGAACGACGGCAACGGATTCGGGTTTCACCGTCATCGCGATTCGATTCTCCGGCCCCGGCATGTTCATCGGGTACTCGACGACCACTTCGGTCTCCACGTCCGCCGTCAGATGCAATTGGACTCTGGGCGTCTGGCCCTGGAGATAGGCCGGCATGAATGCGAGGATGAACTCGCGCCCCTTTGTGTCGACGGGGAGCGGCGCGTCGTAGCCGTCCGGGACATTGTTCTCGTTGCAATCGGGGTCACAGGAATCGGGCACGCCGTTCTGATCGCAATCGTCGCTGGTGTGATTTGCGATGTCGAGATCGTCGGGAATACCGTTCTCGTTACAGTCGGGCTCGCACTTATCCAGAATGCAGTTCTCATTGAGATCCAATGCGCCCGGCTGATTGATTTCGTCAGGATCAGGAACGCCGTTGCCGTCGCAATCCTGGCACGTGTCGATCACGCCGTCATCGTTGGTGTCGAGGTCGTCGCACTCCGGATCCGCATCGCATGCCGCGATTTCGATCGCGTCGGGTCCGCCGGTTCCATTGCAGTCGAGGTCGGCAAATTCGTACGCCCCGAGGTCCGTCTCCGAACCCGCGCAGCCAACCTGGACCGGCGCCGGGGCGCCCGGTAGCTGGCGCGGATTCAGGTCGATGTCCGGCGTTTTTTCGCCGAAGTCATCATCGCCATCGACGTTGTAGACGTCGTCGGGAACGAAGGAGACATCACCGACATCGATGCACGCCGAGCCCGACTGAAGCGACAGGTCTTCTCCATCGAAGGTGCCGGCAACGCCATCGACGCCGAATTCGTTGACGAATCCGGGCGCCGCGCCGTGATTGCCCTCGGCGGTAACGCTCTGCCTGAGTTCGAATTCGGGCGCAAGGGGATTCAGTGAGTTCAGAAACTGAATCGAGGAATTCTCCACATGAAACTGCGTTGTGGGCGCCGATAGGTCCGGAACAGCGATTTGCGTACCTTCGAGGTCCGCGAGATCTGTCGAGTTGTTGCGGAACACACAATTCGCAACCAATGATGCGTCATCGCCGTAAACGCTCATCAACCCGCCGCCAAGGTTTCCTCCGATGACCTTGTTATCGCTGAAAGTACAGTTGATTGTCCTCAGAAGGCCGCCCGCGTGCATGATCGCTCCGCCTCGGGCCGCGAACAAGTCCCGGTTGTCCTGGGCTTCATTCGCGCTAAAGACACAGTTTGTGAAAGTCGCTGTCTGATTCACATACGCCGCGCCACCCTCGACGGGGCCCGAGCCAGCGACGCTGTACACCAGGTTTCCCACGAATTCGCAGTTCACGACGTCCACGTTTGGTGGCGTCTCAGCCCCATTCTGTCCGATGTGGATCGCGCCACCGCGACTCCCCGCCGTGTTGTAGAAAATCTCGTTGTTGACGATTTCCACGTCGTGAGTTCCGCCGCTGATGGACATCGCCCCACCGTCGCCACTCACCGCGTCACGTGCGCTGTTCCCCCAGAAATAGCAGTCACGAATCGACAGCCTCGCGGAATTGACGGCGCTCCCGCCGTAATAAGCGATCGCCCCACCTTCAAACCCGCCCGGGGATTCGTTGTAGAGAAACTCGCATGCCTCGATGTACGGATAGCAGTCATCGGAGATACGAATGGCGCCGCCACCGAAATCCGCCGTGTTATGATCGAAGGCGCATCCGATGAACTCAGGCCGGGAATCCCCCTCGCACAGAATAGCGCCGCCCCACAGATAGGCGTGGTTCTCTTCAAAAATGCAGTCAGTAAGTCGGACCCTGGACGCCGACACGTGCATTCCCGCGCCACCGGAAGGGTTTTGGGCGTTGTCATTGTTCCCCACAATGTAGAGGCGCAGGAACCTGGCCTGACTTCCACTCTGGGCGGCAATGGCGTGCCCCGCGGCGCCGGTCACTTTGAACGACTCGATGGAAGTCGGATCCACGTTTCCGTTCGACAGGACGATGACGGATGCGTGGAGTCCGCCGGCAAGTTCTCCGCTGAGGATCGTTCCGTTTGTCCGCGGGTCGGCGTTACGCGTCGTGGGCGAGTTATTATCCTCGTCCCCGGGCGCGCCGCGAAAGCCACCGATGATCGCCACGTGGTTTGGCAACTCAAAAGCGCCGGTATCCGCCGCATATTCGCCGGACGCGACCCAGATCTCGCTCCGCGTAGGAAACGTGGCGACGGCGCTCAAAGCCGAATACAAGCTACTGAAAGGCGTCGACCAACTCGCTCCGTCCTCAGACCCGGCGTAGTTGGCGTTGACATAAATGCGTTTGAAACACTCTGTTCCATCGCAAATGAGCCCGGAATCCCACACCCCGCCCTGAGCGAGACAACTGGATTCATCGCCGACGCCGAGAGCGCAACCGCCTCCCGGCAGTTCGCAGCACCCCGCGCGGGCCTTCTCCGGCGCCAAGCCCCCAACAAAGGCGAAAATTGATAGTAGCGCGATTCGTCGATTCAATGGCATTTTCTTGGTCCTTTCCTAAATAAACGGTACATTCGATTCGTCGCTTGCGATCCTGCGGACGATTCAGGTAGAATCCACTGTGGCCACAGGAGACTAGACATTGTTGCGATGCATTCGTTACTCCTTTCTGTCGTGCGCGATCATTTGCGCCATCGCTCCATTGGCGAGCGCCAATCCCTTCACAGTCGATAGCTGGCTGCTCAGCGTCAGCATCCAGTCCGAGTCGACGACGACCGCCGGCTCCGCCACCGTCAGCAACCCCTTCCTCACAACGCACAGCCGCATGCTCGGCGACGACTGGGTCTCCGCCGACTATGACTTCTCCTGGGCGCAGCAGGGACACTTCCTCATCGACACCTCCCTCGCGGCGACCGCCACGCCCGCCGACCTCACAGTCACCTCCGTCTCCGGACGCATCAAGATCACACCCACTGAGGATCTGGTCGTCCGATACCAGACCGTCTTCGACGTGACGCTCCCCGCCGACTCCATGACCGCCTATTTTGAGTTCCGAGTACTCGATCCGATCAACGGCGGGCAGGCCAATTACGCGACGGTCTCCGCCGACACCACCTTTCACACGGGATTCAGCCACCTTCACGACGACGGCGAGTTCCTCCTCCCCGCGAACCGCACCTGGGATTTCGTCTATCTGTTCGATCTCGCCCCTCGCCCGTCCTCCGCCGGACAACAGGCCGTCGGCAACGGCTTCCTGCGATTCGACATCATCCCGGAGCCGGCCACGTTGGCGCTCCTCGCCCCGTTCGCGGCGCTCGTCCCACCCCGACGCCGAAGATCGTGACGGTTCACAATACTTGGAGACGGACTGGCCCATTCTGACGATCCAGCCCCGTGAGGGACGCTGTCCTACCTCGCGAACCCACCCCGCGCGATCAAGTTGCGCCCATTCCACGCATTCTTGGCGTGATTCGCGGTACAATGCGCGCAGACGTGGAGCGTTCGCCATATGCAATGCAAACTGATTCCAAGTCTGTCGTGCGCGATCATTTGTGCCATCGCCCCATTGGCGAACGCCAATCCCTTCACAGTCGATAGCTGGCTGCTCAGCGTCAGCATCCAGTCCGAG
>DAOPJV010000006.1:66443-165734 GCA_035399845.1 Phycisphaerae bacterium
CTGGGTCTCCGCCGACTATGACTTCTCCTGGGCGCAGCAGGGACACTTCCTCATCAACACCTCCCTCGCGGCGACCGCCACGCCCGCCGACCTCACAGTGACTTCCGTCTCCGGACGCATCAAGATCACACCCACTGAGGATCTGGTCGTCCGTTACCAGACTGTCTTCGACGTGACGCTCCCCGCCGACTCCATGACCGCCTATCTCTCCTTCGATGTGCTCGACCCGATCACCCACGAGTCCATTAATGATGTCACGGCGTCCGCCGACACCACCTTCCACACGGGATTCAGCCACCTTCACGACGACGGCGAGTTCCTCCTCCCCGCCAATCGGACCTGGGATTTCGTCTACCTGTTCGATCTCGCCCCTCGCCCGTCCTCTGCCGGACAACAGGCCGTCGGCAACGGCTTCCTGCGATTCGACATCATCCCGGAGCCGGCCACGTTGGCGCTCCTCGCCCCGTTCGCAGCGCTTGTCCCACTGACACGACGACGACGACGCGAGCGGCTTTGATCTCCAGCTACGGGCCCCAGCCGAGCAAACATCGCCACTCACATTTGAATCGCCCCGGCAATGTCCGGTAGGATGATCCTGCCGATTGGAGACGATGTTCCCATGCGATGGCTTTCCGTTCCGGTTCTCTTTGTCGCAACTCTGGCGGCCCAGCCCGCTGTCGCCGCCGATTTCACGATCGAGGAATGGCGATTAACCGCCGCTGCGCTAGGGACTTTTCCTGATCGGTCTATCCAGAACTTCTTGGAAGTCAGCGATCCGTTCGCAGACTCTCATGTAGCGACGATTGGGCTCACATCCGCAGAGGTCATCTACGACATTTGGCCGTCTCTGGGCCAGTTCATCATCGATGGCGATCTTCAGATCGACGCTGAAATGGACACATCCCGGCAAGTCGGAATGGATGGCGAAGTCGTCTTCACAGCGACGCGGCCCCTTCACGTCGAGTACTCGCTCGTCTTCGACATCACGCTCCCCGCGGTCCCGATGAGCGCCTCGCTCCAGTTCTTTGCGTTCGATCGGACCGCCGACGAAGAACTCGCGGACATGACTCGGGGACACAACGCCCTTAGCGGGCTGGGGTCGCGACACCTTGAAGTCGGCGGCGCCTTCGACGTCGAGGCGGGAAGAATCTGGTCCATGTCCTACCTGATCTATCTCGCAGCAAACAGCGGCTCGTCGGGGCATCTCGGGCTCGGCGACGCCCACATTGAGATGACGATCACTCCCGAACCTGCAACCGCCGTCCTGCTGGTCGCCGCAGTCATCCCGCTGACGCGACGACGCCGCGTCCGGCGTTGACGCCGGTCGAGCGACCGCCTGTTTCAGCTCACTTGATTCAAAGGTAAAGCGATCCACCGGCCCGAGATCCTCCCCCACTGTTCGGCGTTTCCCAGCGAACGCGATATCGCGTCCGTCTTTACATTCATATTTGCCCAGCGCTCCGCACGTCGCTTGCGTCGCATCAAGAAAAAACGCACGGCCAGCCGCCCGTGTCGGACGTCGGCTCACATGGAATTTCGCCGCGCGACAGCGCGAACTGCCACTACGCCAATGCGACACCGCCGCGAGAGCTTCAGATTCCTTAAGATTGCATTGCGAACTCGGCCTTCGTCGATCACAGACCGCCATACGTATGTCGTGAGGAAGTCGGTCCGAGCGCCGGTGTCGCTTGTCTTTCGACAATGGCGACCACCGCACTGAGGCTTCGCGGAACACGTCAACCCTCCGGCCAGTTTCAAGCGCCCAACCTAGCGATTGCTCGGAAGCGCCGCAATGCATACGGCGCAAATGATACGTTTGTTCCGCAAATGAATTCCCACGTGTATATGAAGCGGCAACGCCAATGCGACGCGCCCTGATTCAGCCATGCAATTGAATCGCGATGCGCCTATTGGCGCCGATTTGGCGCCGTTCATCAAACGAACATCAAGACGCTCAGCAGAAGATCCGTATGGGCGCCCGGCCCCCATCGCGTTCCTGTCGGAACACGGCGTTCCCGCTCGGCTGCTAGCCGATGAAGATTCGCGCTCAGCCGCGACGAGCCCGGATTCGCCGTACCGCCAATCCCGTCGGCGCTTGTCACGGAGCGCCGATGGCGGATACAATAGGAGCAGGCTTGAACCGAGAGTTGCACGCAATGAGTCTGCGCATCGCCAGCGCGCTGATACTCCTTCTCTCTCTCTGCGCAAACGCTGTTACGCGCGCCGCCGACTTCACGGTGGACGAGTGGTTCATCGGCTCAACTGTCGACGGCAGCCAATACGACCTCGTGTTCGACGACGTCGTCCAGAACCCGTACGACGAACTCCTCCAGGCCATCAGTCCCGTCCCGAATAACGCCAGCTTCACGGACGGGCGCCACCAGATATCCTGGAACGACGACAGCGGTGTATTCCGGCTCGATGGCGCCATGGCCGCGGAGCATTTTGGAACGCACTTTGTTACCGCCGCCTCGTCGGCCCGCATTCTCATCACGCCGACGAGCGATCTGGTCATCCGGTATTCCGGCCGATTCGCGTTCCACCTGCCGGCGGAAGATACAAGAGCGTCTCTCAGCCTGTTGGTCTTTGACGCCAATTCAAGCCTCTCCATTCTGCAAACGGGATTCGCATGGGATTCGTTTCTGGGGCTTGGCGCCCGTTCCTTCGACTACGAGGGCGAGATTGTCATGCCGGCGGGACGCACGTGGGTGTTGAAGTACTCGATGGGAGTAACCGCCTTTCCCAACTCCGCCGGCCACGTCGCCACTGGTTCCGGCTTCGCCGAATTTCGAATCCTCCCCGAACCCGCGACCGCCGCGATGACCTTCGGCGCCGCAGTCCTCTCGATTGGGCGAGGGCGACGACGACGCAGGAACTGTTCTGAGTAGCGCGAATCGTCGCCCTCATCAGGCCGTGAGGAAGTCCACGACCCCATCGATCGCCCGGCGAAACCCCGGCACACCGTGACAAACGAGAAAGCCCCCGATCGCGCCCGTGGGAAGCGCGATCGGGGGCCCTGTGTATTCGGCGCAGCGCCGATTTGAGAGGAGGCTTGCGTTACGGCGCGATCAGCTTCTCGACAAATCCCTGAACGTCGAGACCATTCACAACGCCGTCGTCATTCACGTCGGCGGCGCAGGCCTCCTGCGCCGACGCAACATCCGGATCGAGCGTCGCCTCAACGAACAGCGGCGTGTCGAACAGATCGATCGTCGCGTCACCCGTCAGATCGCCCTTCCGACACAACTGGATCGACATCTCATATGTCGTCCCGATGTTCACGGGGCCCGCGAAGTCGCTGAACGCGGCAACGCGAATTCGATACGGGACCCCTGAGATCGCATCGAAGTGAATTGTTGACATGCGGTTCAGGCCACTCAGCGCGCACTCGGCGGGCGCGCCGGGCGTATCGTCATTGCAGGCGAGCTCCGATCCGCCGTTTTCCGGACATCCGTCGAAAACGGAAAGCGTCGTGTCGAAGTCGGTCAGTGGATGGCAGGTCGAAATCGTCACGAGACCGCTGGCGGACGGCGTGAAGACCAGCCATTCATCGATGTTGTTACCGTCGGCGCCGGCGCCGCAGGAGTCGTCGTCGCCGGTGGCGCCCGTGTTGTCGGCGAGATCGCCCGTCGTGATTCCCTCGAAGACTGGCAGCGCGGCGTCACACTCGTCGCCATCGTCACACACGTCGGGATGTCCATTGCCATTGACGTCTGTCGGATTGACATACGTGACGGCGATCGACCAGGAGATGAAGGTCCCCTGACTGAATGAACAGCGATCGGCGGCAACGAGCGTCCACTCGCCGGACATGTCCATGCCGTTGAACGCCGACAGTGGCGCGTGTGGCGCCGCCGGCCCCGCGTATCCCGGGATCCCATTGGCGGACGAACCATCGTAGCAGTCGATATTCACTTCGGCGCTGTCGTCGAGGATCAGCGGCGCCTCCGCCGACCCGAGATCGGCGGCGCCGTATCCACAGTTGATAGACGTACACCCATGTTCGGAGCGGCCGGCCCCCTTCAGGGCGACGACGGTCACGCCATTGTGCGAGAGCCTGAGATCGATCTGCCCCTGGTCCGGATGGTCGATGAAGACGGCCAGATCGACATCGCCGATCACGCCGCCATTCGGGATCGTGATGGTTGAGCCTACGCCGCTGAACATATTGTCGGGTATGGCGGCGTTGGGCTCGGCGCCGAAGACGCCGAACGACTGCGTTTCACATGCATCGGGAATGCCGTTGCCGTCACAGTCGCCGCCGGGGTCGTTCGTGAGATCGCAGTCATCGGGAACGCCGTTGCCATTGCAGTCGAAGCCTTCGCTGGTGATGTCCAGCGTCCAAGTGACGAGTGTTCCGATATCGGCGCCCGCGCGATCCTGCACGATCAGTGTCCAGTCGCCGGCCATGTTGAGCCCGTTGAAAGCCGAGAGTGGCTCGTGCGGCATGGCGGGACCGGCGTAGTTCGCAACACCCCCGGCGGGACCGTTATAGCAGTCAATCGTCACGGCCGCGTCGTCGTCCAGCACGAGCGGGTCGCCAGAGACGCCGAAATTGTTGACGCCGTACCCCGTCGGGGCGGGCGAACACGACCACGTGGAGGATCCCGCGCGACGAATCAGGTCGACGGATGTTCCATCATGCGTGAGGATGGCCACGATATCGCCCTGATACGTGTGGTCGATCCGCAGCGCCACGTCGATATCGCTGATGTATCCATTCGCCGTCTGAGTCTGCGTGACGCTGACGCCCGTCGCATCATCGTCCGGAATCGCGATATTCGGCGCGTCACTCATCGTGAATGAACCGCCGGCAAGTTCACATTCGTCGAGCATTCCGTTGGCGTTGCAGTCGGCGCCCATCGCATTCGCGTCCCAGGCGCCGATCGTCCGGAAGATCCAGTCGCCGAACTGACTCACACCGTCGAAGCGGCGCTCGCCATCCAGATACGTGTCCGTCCCAATCTGCAGGCCGAAGACAAGGAAATCCTGCGATCCGCTGATGAACAGCGACAGCGTTTCTCCCGGCGTCACGGCGATTGCCGTCGGAAAATCAAAGCGGGCGAGGCCTTCGAACGGCTCCGTCAGGAGCGTTGACGCGCTGGCGAGCATCGTGGCGCCGCGCCGGACTTCGACAGTAATCGTGTCGCTTCCGCTGTCGGAGGGAACGTCCGTTATCCCGATGTCGACGCCGACGAGCCAGGGCGTTTGCGGCTTGAATGTCTGCTCAATCAGGCCCACGCTCTGGAGATTCGTCCATGCGCCATCCCAGAGGGGCGTGTTCACCTGATCGATCACGCCCTGCAGTTCACACTCGTCAGGTGTCCCGTTCTGGTTGCAGTCGTCGCTGGTACCGCTGGCGATATCCGTCGCATCGTCCACGCCATTGTTGTTGCAGTCCGGGGCGACGTTGAAGTCGATGTCATATCCGATCAGGTCCAGCATACGCAGGTCGGCGTCGCTGATCGTGAAGACCTCCTGGACGCCGACGCTCGGTTCCATCATGCCGATGCGAACGCCCGTCAGGTTGTCCGCCTTCCAGTGGCTCGCCTGATAGCCGTCGCCGGTGAACTTTCCCGTCGACATCCGGTTTTCAACGTCCTCGGCGCCAACGCCCGAGATGAACTCAGAGATGGGATTGGGATTGACAGTCAAGTCTCGTGTCGCCGTCGAGAACTGCGCAAGCGTATCGGGGTCGATCGTCGTGTTGCTCAGGCTGTTCCTGAATCGAAAGATATCCATGGTTGTCGGCCGGAATTCGGTCACGAGCGCCTGGTCGACCAGATCGACGCTGGAGTGGAACCCCAGCACATGGCCGATTTCATGCGCCGCGATCGTCTCAAAATCGGCGAGACCCGCGCCGACACCATTGGTGTTGTCGTAGTCGTAGGCGTAGCCGGAATTGAATGTGACTGTGGCGTCCGCCGCGCCGAACTGACTGTCCAGGTCCCCAAACCCGCCAATCGCCTTCAAATTCGCCTTGGCGCATGAAACGCCCGAGAGCAGCGTGAAGCCGCCTGGAACGACGATGGAAAGCTGGGCGTTTGTCGGAAGGGATGCGAGGATACCATCGTCGATATCGGCGTCATTGATCCACGCGGTTCGAACGGTGTTGTAGTTCGTGACTTCCAGCACCACGAGATCCGTTGAACCGGCGATACCGTTGTTTCCGAGATTGGCCAGATCCGCGTCGATCGTCACCGTGATCGGGTCCGTGATGAACGCCTCCCACTGGGCCGCCGCGCGCTGGATGGCGGCCATCGCCGAGGCGTTTGCCGTCAGGCCGGAACCGGCGTTGATGACGATGCTGAATCCGCCGCCGCGGGGCGCCGCCGGCGGAAACGGCGTGATGTCCGTTGCCGGGTCAAACGTAAATGACGTTGTCGTCTCCGTATGATGCTCGGCCATGGCGTGACGTGGGAACTGAAATCCGATCAGCGCCATCGCCAATACGGCGACGCGCCACGACGCGACGCGCCATCGGGGCGGCTGTTCGGATAGTTCTGGATAGAGTCGTGCCGTCTTTCCGTTCATTGCTGGACGCTCCTGAAATCTGGGATTCCTTTGTCGTGGGCAAGGCCACTCGCCTCTGGAACGGATCACGCAGATCGCGGGAAACAGGGGCAAGAAATTCTCGATATTCCGGAAAACGGCGGGTGCGAGGCGCCGCGGCGCCGTCTTGAGACCCTCGCCAACCCGAGTATTGACAAGACGTTAGGCGATTCCGTGAACCAGAGTTACAATTGAGAAATTCAGAGACCTTTGTGAGATGGCCATGAGCGGCGATCGTCAGGCGGACGTGACGCAGATACTCGATGAGATGTCCGATGGCGACGCCTCGGCGGCCCAGCGGCTCCTGCCCCATGTCTATGAGGAGCTACGTGCGCTGGCCGCCAGTTTCTTTCAGCAACAGCGAAGCGACCACACGCTGCAGCCAACAGCCCTCGTTCATGAGGCCTTTCTCCGAATGGTTCGTTCAGACGCCAACTGGAACAGCAGAAGGCACTTTTTCGATGTGGCCGCCATGGCCATGCGTCAGTTGCTGACGGACCACGCCCGACGGAAGTCGGCCGCAAAGCGTGGCGGTCCGGCGCCCTGCGTTACGCTGCTCGATATTGACGCGGCGGCGCCGTCAGAAAATGACGTTGACCTGATCGCGCTGGACGAGGCCCTGACGACATTGAGCCATCTCGACTTTCGACAGAGCCGGATCGTCGAACTGCGATTCCTGGCGGGCCTCAGTGTCGAGGAGACCGCCGAGATTCTGAACGTCTCGCCGAGGACGGTAAAGCTCGACTGGCGCATGGCGAAGGCCTGGCTCCGGGCCCGGCTCAGTGGAGAGGCGCCGCGTGACGCCTGAACGCTACCAACGGATCCGCACGCTGTTTCACGACGCGTGCGAACTTCCCGCCGGCCAGCGCCGGGCGTTCCTCGAATCGGCGTGCAGTGACGATCCGACGATGATGAGCGACGTGCAGCGCCTCCTGGATCAGGACGCGCCGTCGGATGACTTCCTCGACGACGGCCGTATCGGTTTCGGCGAACGCCTGATTCAGGACGACGCGCCCGACGAAGCGTATCATCACACGACCGCCCCACACATCCCCGATACCATCGGTCCCTATCGCATCATCCGGAAAATCGGCGCTGGCGGCATGGGAACCGTCTTTGAAGCCGAGCAGTCGGCGCCCAATCGTCATGTCGCGCTGAAGATGATGCTCTCCAGCATCGGCGGCCGCGATTTGGCGAAGCGATTTCATCGCGAGATCGAGTTGCTCGGCAAACTCGATCATCCGGGCATCTGTCGAATATACGAAGCCGGCGCCTTCACAGACGCCGGCCAGCGCCATCCCTACTTCACGATGGAGCTGATCCAGGGCAGGACGCTTCTGGATTACGCGGCGCGGGAGAATCTCTCTGCGGAGAGACGCATCGCGTTCTTCGCAGACATCTGCGACGCTGTCCATTACGCGCATCTGCGGGGCGTTATCCATCGCGATCTGAAGCCCGGCAACATCATGGTTACCATTGCGGGCCGCCCCGTCATTCTCGATTTCGGCGTCGCGCGGGCGACTGACGCCGACATCTACAACACGACTGTCACGCTGCACTCGGGGCAGATCGTGGGAACGCTCGCCTACATGAGCCCGGAACAGGCGTCCGGCGGACTCGATGGAATTGATGCGCGGAGTGATGTCTACTCCCTTGGTGTCATTCTGTACGAGCTATTGTGCGGACAACTCCCCTACGACGTCCGATCGGCGCCGATCCACGAGGCGACGAGAATCATACAGGAAGTCGTGCCGGCCCGTCTGACCCGAATCTCGCGACTGATCCCCGGCGACATCGAGACGATCGTTTTGAAGGCGCTGGAAAAGCGCTGCGATCGCCGATACCAATCGGCGGCCGCCTTTGCCGACGATCTGCGACACTATCTGAATGACGAACCCATCAACGCAAGGCCACCGAGCGTGTCCTATCAGGCGCGCGTGTTCGCGCGCCGAAACAAAGGACTCGTCGCCGGCCTGTCGCTCGCGCTGCTGTTTCTCATTGGGGGTCTTATTGGCACGCTGACGTTCGCCTACCAATTGTCCACAGAGCGCGACATCGCCGTCGCCGCCGAACGTCGCGCGAAGCGGGAGACCGCCAAGGCGGCCGCCATTAACGACTTCCTGGTTGACGGGCTGCTCACGGCCGCCGATCCACTGCGGGCGGCGGGGCACGACATTACCGTTGTCGAGGCGATCGCCAACTCCGCCGAATCGATCGGCAAGGCGTTCGCAAACCAGCCGGAGGTCGAGATCGCTGTTCGCCGCACGATCGGCGACGTCGCGCTGCGACTGGGTGAGGCCGAGCGCGCCGAGCATGAATTTCGCAGCGCTTTGGCAATTCTGTCTGAGCGCCCCGGCGCCACCTCGGAGGACATGGACGCGCTGCGGACGCGCATCAGTCACGCCCTCACGGCGCGCGGACAATATGAGGAGGCCCTGGAGCTGCTGGGGCGTGTGGTTGAATCACGTCGAAGCCGGGCGGTGGAGCGCCCTCTCGGCCTGGCCGAGGCGCTGCTTGCAGTTTCTGCAGCGGCTTATCCCATGAAGCAATACAACCTCGCCGAATCGTCGGCCCGCGAATCGTACGCCATCTACACGAAGGAACTGGGGCCGGATCATCGGGACACGATTGAAGCGTTGGGCTCCATCGCGGATGCGATCTACAGCCAGGACCGCGTCGATGAGGCGATTGGGATACTCAAGCGCGTCATCGACGCGAAGAAGTCACTGCTTGGCGAGTCTCACTACGACGTCGTTCGGGAAATGCATGACATGGCGATCATGCGAATGAAGCTTGGCGATTACGATGAAGCGGATCGACTCCTGAGCGAGACGTTTGCCGCCCTGGTCCGACTTGCCGGCGAGGGCCATCCCCTGGTCGCGCTGACGCTCGGCCAACATGGGCGATTGATGGCGAAACAGAACGACTATCCGGCGGCAAAGCGATACTACCTTGAAGCGCTCGGCCTTCAGCGAAAGTACCTCGATCCCGGCCATTCCGACTTGTCCTGGACGCTGATCTATCTCGCTCGCGCAAACATGGCCACAAGTGACTACGCCAACGCCGAGCCGCTCTGGGAAGAAGCCCACACCATCTATGCGCGTCTCTATGGTCCGAAGAGCCATCGCGCCGCGCTGGTGCTACTCGACTGGGCGGAGAGCGTCACAAAGCAGGGCGCATACGATCGGGCTACCCCTCTGCTGCGCGAGGCTGTCGATATCGCCGCCGAACTACCGCCTCGCTACACATCGGTCGCCGCTCGATGCCGCCTGCGGCTGGGAGAATGTCTGCTCGCGCTCCACGACAACGAAGCGGCCGAACGCGTGCTGGCAGCGGCGGCGGAAACGCCAATCGACGAGACAACTTCTCAGGACGACGCGCGCCCTCGGGCAATCGAACTATTGGTTCAGCTCTGCGTGGAATCAGGACGAACGGCGGACGCGGAACATTGGAAATCGCTTGGCGGCGGCGAGCCGTCCGACGCGTCGGACGCCTCGCGTTAGTCTCACGCGTCACGCTGGCGCGCAATCCCCGTCACTTCCGCTTCTTCTTCGACCGTCGCCTGGCCGCCGCGGCGGGCTTCGGCGCGGACACATCCTCAAGTGTCGTGCCGTGCAGAAAGTCGCTGATCTGATGGCGAAGCATGGACCAGCGCTCGTGGCCGGCGCATGGATTTCGATCATTGCACATCTGGTTCCCGAAGGGACACGCGTCCGGCTCCGACGCGCTCATCTCGAATCGGCCGATGGCGTCGAAGAGCGTGATGTCGCCTGCGTCGCGCGTCAGACGGAACCCGCCGGTCTTCCCGGGGGTCGCGGCCAGAACACCGCTCCGGACGAGCTCGCGCAGGACCGCCGACAGGTACTTTCTGGGGATTCGCTGCGCCTCCGCAATCTGGGCGCTGGTGACGGAGCCCGCCTCAGCGTTCTGGGTGATAAACACGAGGGCCTTGAGGGCGTGCTCGCTCGTTCTTGACAGCATGATCAACCGTTCCCCGTGAGTTCTCGCTAGTTCCTGAGATGCAGAAGTTTAGCGCCTTCGACACAATCTTCAATAAACGCTGGACTCACAAATCTCGGGAAACGCCCTTCGCGCCGTGTCATCGATCGCACCGCAATCGTTGGAACAGCGGTTCGCTGAAGAAGGGGCGCGTCCAATTCGTACCGATTGGGCGCGACATGTCATGGCGGCAAGGCGCCGTCGCCCGCAACACATTTCACACCCGCATTGACCGCCGACGCGCCCGCCGTAATTTCACCTATTCATCCATGGACATGTAGCCGAATGGTGGTTAGGATCCCAGTCAGACTTTGTCGCACACGAGACACGAGAGAGGTTTCGATTCATGCACGGCAAAAGTTCAGAGACTCACGGAATATCCTGCGGCCGTCGTCCGGTGGCCAGTCAAGTGGGCGCCCGCCGGTGGCCACCCCGTTCAAAGGGGCCTCCATGTCGCGGCCGCCCCCCCGCGGATCGTCACGCCGGTCCGGGATGTCGCCGAAAGGCAAATCGGCGGTTGTTGAAGACCACCTCCTGACAGGAACGACGCAGACCATGACTGAAACGCAGACACGAAGCGACACTGAAGACCGCTCGATCAGGCGTCGCAGCTTCGTCTCAACGGCAATGATGATCGGCGGCATCGTCATCGGATACGGCGCCGGCCTGTTTCACTTCTTTCAGTATCTCGTTCCGCTTCGCAGCAGGGGACGGCGCCGAAAGATGTTTGTCGGCACGCTCGCCGAGCTGCCGGTCGGTGGCACACGGAGTGTGAAGGCGCCGACGGGCGAGGAAATCACGCTTGCCCGCGTCAGCGATGACAAGGCAAATCCCGCCGCCGGCTTCAAGGCCCTGTCGACCAAGTGCCCGCACCTCGGCTGCAAGGTTCACTGGGTCGAAAACAAGCGAGAGTTCTTCTGTCCCTGTCACAACGGTGTTTTCGACAAGGATGGCCTGGCGGTGTCGGGACCTCCGGCGAAGGAAGGAAAGAACCTCTCGCAATACGAAGTGCAGGTTGAGAAAAAGGACGGATGGGTCTTCGTGATCGTGCCGCAGAGGAACCGATATGGCGCCTGAATCCGAAGTCACAACGCGGCACACGACCTCTCCACGCGGTCGTCTCTGGCAGATGCTCCCCGTTGACTGGGGGAAGGTCCAGGACGTCACCAATGAGCCCGTGCCGGGGCACATCAAACGCTGGTGGTTCGCCCTCGGCGGCACGCCCGCCTACCTGTTCTTCATCCAATTGACGACGGGAATCCTGCTTTCGTTCTACTACGAACCCTCGGCGGATCACGCCTATGAGAGCGTAGACGCCATCACATCGGCCATCCCATTCGGCTGGTTCATCAGGAGCATCCACAAGTGGGCGGCCAACCTGATGATCATCACCGTCATCCTGCACATGTGCCGCGTGTATTTCTCGTGCGCGTTTCGTCATCCTCGCCAGTTCAACTGGGTCGTCGGCTGCTGCCTGCTCGGCTGCACGCTCGTGATGGGTTTCACCGGCTACTCGCTGGTCTACGAACAGCTGAGCTACTGGGGAATCACCGTGGCGACGGAGCTGGCCTCCACGGCGCCTCTGGTCGGCGAATCGATCGCCACGTTCATGCGCGGCGGCGAGTCCATCGGCCCGAATACCCTCACACGAATGTACGTCCTCCATGTCGGCGTTCTGCCGGTGACGATGATCGCCCTCATCGGGCTGCACGTCGCGATCCTTCGCATCCACGGCGTCTCTGAACTGTCGTTTGAACCGACGCGGACGGGCGGCGACTCGACGGCGCCAGCGGGCGCATCGCTCGGGAGTCGCCTGCTGGCGCTGCTTGTCGCGATTGTCAGCGTCGGCTGTCTCTTCATGGCCGCGCGAAATCCCCACGCCCTGCGGCTGATCGCCCATGACCTCACACTGGAGAGCAGTCGCATTCTGTGGATCGTGTCCGGCGTGGTCCTGGCAACGGCCGCGTTTCTGCTGTACCGAGGGCATTTGTACGGTCTTCTGATCTGGCTGTTCGTCGCGATTCTCGCGCTCGGCAAGCTGATCTTCGACATCATTGATGGCGCCCATGCGGAGAATTCGACGCCCTGGATCATCGCCTCCGTCGTCCTGGCGGTCACTGTCGTCTATGGCGTTGTGCGACACGATCGATTCAGCGAGGGCGTCGAGAAGGACAAGCCCTTCAACTTCTTCCCGGATCACATTGTCACGGAACTGATGATCGGGACGTTCCTGCTGTTCCTGCTGACGCTGCTCAGCCTCGTCTTCCCCGCGCACCTCGGGGAGAAGGCCAACCCACTCGTCACACCCGAACATATCAAGCCGGAATGGTATTTCTTCTTTCAGTTCCGCATGCTGAAAATCCTCGGCCTCAATGCGGCCGTTTTCCTCACCGGTGTCCTGGCGGTTCTCGTTGTCGCCTGGCCCTGGATTGACGCCCTCCTGGAAAAGTTCGCTCCGAAGAAAGACCTCGGAGTATTTGTCGGAATCTTCGCATTCATCGGGTTTCTCGTGCTGACCGTTTGGGAAGCGATGGTCTGAAAAGGGATAATTCGCAATGTCGCTCAATACCAAGCGAATCGTGGTGTTTGTTCTGGGTGTCGCCCTCTGCGTCGCCCTCATTATGGTTGCCGAGATGGAGACGCGCCGGCATCTCCCCGTCACGGAGGCGCCGCTGACGCAGGTGATGGCGATGGTTCCCGAATCCAGTCATCAGTGCATCGAGTGCCACGGCAAGGCGAACGCCGGCATCGTTGAACACTGGAAGGGAAGCAAACACGCCGCGAAGGGCGTCGGATGTGTCGAGTGCCACACGGCGGACGAGAAAGACGCCGACGCCTTCACGCATTACGGCCAGTCGATCGCCACAGTCGTCACGCCAGGCGACTGCGCGCGTTGCCATCCGAACGAAGCCGCTGAATTCTGGCAGAGCCATCACGCAAAGGGTGGGAACATTCTCGCCTCGCTCGACAATTTCCTGGCGGAGACCGTGGAAGGCTCGCGCACGCCGTTCAATCCGCATTCGCCGACCCCCGGGAAAAACACGGGCGACAAGGTCAACGGCATGGCCAGCGCGATGAGTGGCTGCAAGCAATGTCACGGCGGCAAAGTCGCCCTGGTCTCGACGGACGGCGGCAAGCTCACGCTCGACGACTTCCGGCCGGGCCCCGACGGCAGGCCGACGAACTTGGACGCGATCGCCCGAATCGCGAAGAACAAGGACGGAAAGCCGCAATACGACAAGGACACATGGCCCAACACGGGCATCGGCCGCATCAACCTCGACGGAACCCTCGGTTCCTGTTCCGCATGCCACAGCCGACACGACTTCTCTCCCCGTCGTGCGCGCCAACCCGAGAACTGCGGCAAGTGTCACCTGGGTCCCGACCATCCGCAGAAGGAGATCTACGAAGAATCCAAGCACGGCGTCGCCTATCGCGATCTCCGGGACCAGATGAACCTCAACGCCGACAAGTGGGTGCTCGGCGAGGACTACTCTGCGGCGCCGACCTGCGCGACGTGCCACATGTCCGGCAACATGCGCAACGGCGGCAAAATCACGCACGATCCCGGCAGGCGCATCAGCTGGACGAATCGTCCCCCCGTAAGCCTCGTCATGGACACGGACATCAACGGCAAAGTGATCACGCAGACTGATCCCGAACTTCGCCGCAAGCTGATCGTCGACTCCTCGGATCAGAAGCGCGAGCGAATGAAGGAAGTCTGCACGACGTGCCATACGCCCGACTATGTCAACGGCTTCTACTCGCAATACGACGATCTGGTCGTTCTTTACAACGAGAAATTCGCGAAGCCGGGCCAGAAGATCATCGGCGCCCTGTCCGCAAACGGCCTGATCAGCAAAACACAGTTTGATGACGAGATCGAGTGGACGTGGTTCTACCTCTGGCATCATGAAGGTCGCCGGGCCCGGCATGGCGCCTCAATGATGGCGCCGGACTACACGCACTGGCATGGCATGTACGAAGTCGCCGAGCGATTCTATCAGCATCTCATCCCGCAGGCGCGCGAGATCATCGAACACGCGCGATCCGAGGGAAAGACGGCCGAGGCGGACGCCGCCGCCCGCGTGATCGATGAGATTCTCGCCCGGCCCGAACATGAGTGGATCACGAAGGAGAACATGACCCAGGAGTTGCGATACGCGACGCCCGACGGGAACTGACATCAGCGCCGCGCACGCGGAAGGAACATGAATGTCCGACTACCTGCGGATTCCGGAACTCACGACCCACCAGCCGATACCAGACGATGGGATTCTCACACGTGTCCTGCGCAACGACACCGTGTGCAAGATTGTCCTCTTTACCATGTCCGCCGGCCAGGAACTCAGCGAACACACGGCGAGCGTGCCGGCGACGATGCACTTCGTCTCGGGCGCCGGCGCCGTCACACTCGGCGCCGACGCGTACGACTACCGGGCCAACGCGTGGATCTCGATGACGCCCGGCCTCGCGCATTCAATTCGCGCCGACACACCGACCACGATGCTGCTGATCATGTACAAGTCCAGTGCGAATCCACAGCGCCCGAAGGGTGAAGACGCATGAATGAGACAGACTGTTCAAGACGCGTGTTTCTCAAGGTCCTGAGCGCGACGAGCGCCGGCGCCTGCGGCGTCTCCGCATTCTCCGCCGCGGATCGACTGGAGGCCGAAGAAATCGCCGCCGCCCAGACGGGGATGACTGTCCCCGGCGATCTGTCGTGGGGCAAGGCGCCCTGCCGCTACTGCGGCACGGGCTGTGGCGTGGAGGTCGGCGTCAAGGACGGCAAAGTTCTCGCGGTTCGCGGGGATGAAGCCAGTCCGGTCAACAAAGGCCTGCTCTGTGTCAAGGGTTATCACCTTCCCGCGATGCTCTACGGCAGGGATCGATTGCGATACCCGCAGCAGCGCATGGCCGACGGAAGTCTCAAACGCCTTTCGTGGGACGAGGCGCTGGACCTGATCGCGAAGAAGTACAAAGAGACGCTGGAGCAACACGGTCCCGACGCCGTCGCCATGTACGGCTCGGGTCAATGGACGGTCTTCGACGGATACGCCGCCGTGAAGTGGGTCAAAGGTGGCATGCGGAGCAACAATGTCGACCCCAACGCGCGCCTCTGCATGGCCAGCGCCGTCATGGGATTCGTCACGCAGTTCCAGAGCGACGAACCGATGGGCTGCTACGAAGACTACGACGTGGCGGACGACTTCGTGTTCTGGGGCCACAATATCGCCGAGATGCATCCCGTCCTGTTCAGTCGCATTCTGGAAAACAAGCGGAACAACCCGAATGTCCGACTGATCGATCTGGCCACGCGACGAACGCCCACGAGCGAATACTCCGACATGTATGTTGAGTTTCGGCCCGGAAGCGACCTGGCGATCGCGAACGGCATATTGCATCTGCTCATCAGGAATAACCAGATCGATCGTAAGTTCATCGAGGACAATCTGGTCTTCCGTCGCGGTATCGAGGATCTCGACAAGATCGGCTACGGCTGCTTCGGAGATCAGGCGGAGCGTTACACATTCAAGGATGAACCTCGGGAGTCCTCGTTCGACGAACTCGTCGAGTTTCTGAAGGATTACACACCCGCACGTGTCAGCGAAATCAGCGGCGTACCCGTCGCCCAGATTGAGGCCCTCGCCGAGATTTATGGCCATCCGAAACGCGGTGTCGTCAGCACCTGGTGCATGGGCGTCAACCAGCACTCACGCGGAACGTGGATGAACAACCTCATCACGGACATCCACCTGATCACGGGCAAGATCTGCCGTCCCGGCGCCAATCCCTTCAGCATGACGGGACAGCCCTCCGCCTGCGGGACGGTCCGTGAGGTCGGCACACTCTCGAATCGCCTGCCGGCCGACATGGTCGTGACCAATCCTGAACATCGCGCGAAGGCCGAGAAACTCTGGAATCTCCCCGAGGGCACGATCCCCGCAAAGCCCGGCTACCACGCCGTGGACATGTTCCGAGCCCTGGCGCGCGGCGACATCAAGACGATGTGGATTCAGACGACGAATCCCTGGGTATCCATCCCCAACCTGAACCGCTACAGGCGTACGCCGGGCGACGGACGTTTCGTCATCGTCAGCGACATCTATCCGACACCGTCGACGGATGTCGCCGATCTGATCCTCCCCGCCGCCGCGTGGATCGAACGTGAGGGTGTCTTCGGCAACTCCGAACGACGCACGCAGCACTGGGACAAGCTGATCGAGCCGCCGGGAGAAGCCCGCGAGGACGCGTGGCAGATTATTCAGGTCGCCAGACGCATGGGCATGGGCCATCTGTTCCCGTGGCCGGACAACGACTGGCACAGACCGATGTTTGAGGAGTATCGCTCCTTCACACTCGGCGTCGGGAAGGACCTCGCGTCCTACGATCAACTCCGATCGACGCGCGGCATGCTCTGGCCCGTCGTCGACGGCAGGGAAACGCGCTATCGCTACACAAAGGGCCACGATCCCTACGTGAAGGGCGATCGCCCCGTCCACTTCTACAAGGCAAAAGGCTACGGCGAGAAAGCGGCGTTCTGGCTTCGGCCCTACCATCCGCCCGCCGAATCGCCGGACGACGAGTACCCGTTCTGGCTCTGCACCGGCCGTGTGCTTGAGCACTGGCACACGGGTTCGATGACACGACGCGTCAGGGAACTGGCCCAGGCAATGCCCGGCGCCTACCTCGAAATGAACCGAGCCGACGCGGCGGAACTCGGCGTCAAATCAAAGGACTGGGTGCTTGTGAAAAGCCGCCGCGGTGAGCTGAAGCTGCGCGTTCAGGTCGACCAACGCGGCCAGCCGCCGAGAGGTTCCGTCTTTATTCCGTTCTTTGACGAAGCGCGATTGGCGAATTTACTGACACTGGACGCGATGGACAATATCAGCAAAGAGCCGGATTATAAGAAATGCGCAGTGCGCGTGGAGCGAGCGTGATGTCCGGGCCGCTCACGTCAAAGATGCGCTGCATCGGCGTTGCATTGTTGGGATGTCTGATGGCGCCTGCGTGCGATCGCGGCGACGCGCCGCCGTCCACGCGTGAGGCGTCAACCGCGGCGCATAAGACGCCGGCGGACCAACGGTCTCTGCGGCGCGCTTTTGACGGCGCCCCGCCCGTCATCCCTCACGGTCGCCTCGGCGCAGACTGCGTCAGTTGCCATACGCAGACGGGAATTCAGTTTGGGGAAATGGGATTCGCCCCCCCCATGCCTCACGAGAAGTCGCCGTCGGAGTTTGGCAGGTTCGCCAGATGCGAACAATGCCATGTCTTCAAAGTCGCTGACGAGGTATTTGTGGAGAACGAATTCGAGGGATTGCGACAGGACCTGCGAGCCGGCACAAGACAGCATCGATTCGCGCCGCCTGTGATCCCGCACAGTACATTCATGCGCGGCAACTGCTTCGCCTGCCATACCGGCCCCGCCGCGCGAGAGGAAATTCGCTGCCCCCATCCGGAGCGGATTCGCTGTACGCAATGTCACGTGAGCAAGAACGAGCCGTCTCAGTTTGCACGGCTTGAGGACCCTGAAGCGACCCGGAAGGGCCAGCAAGAGGAGAATGTGAATGTCCACCGGTGATCAGTTTGTTGCCGCATTGATTTCGAGTATGTTTGACGTGTTCACGGCGGTGCTTCTTGGCGCATTTAACGCCGTTGTCCTGCCGATTCTTCAGGCCGTGCCCGGTTTCTTCGGCATTTCCGCCTGACACAAATGACCCGGGGACATACGTGGCCCATGGGGCCGAACCACTGGGCGACGACTGACTCAGCATCGTCCTGAGCCCCGGATTTTCGGGAGCGGACAACACCTCATCAGGCGGGAAGGACATGGCAATGGCGACGAAACGATGTGGCGGATATTCGTACGGGCCGTTGGGAATCGTTCCACTCATCCTGGTGGCGCTGACGTCCCCCGCCGCAAACGCGGAGTCCGGCGCCGTCGCGGCGCCCGCGGAAGCGTCGACCTCGCCATCGCAGGCAGGTGACACGTCTCCGCGTGTTGATGGTGCGCCGGCGACCGACGACAAGCCGCTGCCCGGCCCGAAGTACCTCGGCCTGCGTTACAACGAGGACTTCAGCTATCTCGATGGTCCCGAAGGTTCATATCGCCGCGATTTCTTCGACCCGATCAAGAACATCCACGTCACGGACGATCTGACACTGAGCATTGGCGGGAGTTTCCGCGCCCGCCTTGAGTCCCTCACAAACCCGACCTTCGGCGCTACGCCGCGGGCCCAGGACACCTATTTCCTGCATCGCTATTTCCTGCATACGGACCTGCGATACAGAAAACTCGCGCGGTTCTACTTCGAGGGAGTCAACGCGATGATCGAAGATCGCGATTATCCGCTCCTCGCGATCCACGAGAATCGATGGGACTTCCATCAGGCGTTCATCGATCTGCGCGTCCTGGGCGAGAACGTCCCACTCACGCTGCGAGTCGGTCGCCAGGAGCTGCTTTACGGCGCTCAGCGAATCATCAGTCCGCTCGACTGGTCCAACACGCGACGCCGCTTCGATGGAGTCAAGCTCTTCTATTCGAACGAACAGTTCGACGCGGATTTCTTCTACATGCGCCCCATTCCGATCGACTTGTCAGAGGGCCTCAACCGCAAGCCCGACGAATATCGTGAGGAGCAGCACTTCTATGGCTTCTATGGAACCTACAAGGGCATCCCCAATCACTATGTCGACCTCTACATCCTGGGTTTGCACGACACAGGTGACCTGACCAACGCCAACGGTCGTGTCGGCGATCGGACCCTGCTGACGGCCGGAGGTCGATTCGGTGGAAGGACGGGCGATTTCGACTACGACGGGGAACTGATGGGGCAATGGGGAACATTTGCCGGCGATACGATCCGCGCCTGGGGCGCAGGCGCCGACGCCGGATACACAATCAGGAATCTCGCGTGGAAGCCCCGATTCGGCGTCGGATTTGACTTTGGCAGCGGCGACGACGATCCGACCGACGGCGCGCACGAGACGTTCAACCAGCTGTTCCCGCTGGGGCACGCGTACCTGGGACTCCTGGATCTGTTCGCCCGCCAGAATGTCCTCGCCTCCAATGTCAATCTGACGGTCAAGCCGCACGAGAAAGTGACGGCGAAACTCACGTGGATGACATTCTGGAGTGATTCGGAGAAGGATGCGCTTTACAACGCCGGCGGCGCCGCCGTTCGCAGGGACGTGACAGGATACTCAGGCCACGATATCGGCAACGAACTCGACCTGACAGTGAAGTGCCAGATCGATGTCCATCAGTCGCTGCTGCTCGGTTATTCCCACTTCTGGGGTACCAACTTCATTCGAACGACGGGCCCCAGCGAAGACGCCGACCTGATTTACGCCCAGTACGAATTCAAATTCTGATCGCGGCGTTCATTCTCTCGCGGCATCCGTGGACGCCGAAACCGCGTGCCCGTCGCCGAACACGTAGCCGCATACGCCCGCGATCAGCTTCGCCCTGCTGATGGGCTTCGTCATATAGCCATCACATCCCACTGTCAGGCATCGCTCCATTTCCCGCCCCATCGCGTGGGCGGTCAGCGCGACGATCGGTCGTTCGTATCCTTCTGCGCGGAGCACGCCGGCCGCTTCATAGCCATCCATGACCGGCATCTGCATGTCCATCAGCACAATATCGAAGGGTTCGTTGTTTGCGACGGCCTGACGCGCCTTTTCGACGGCCGACCTGCCATTGTCCGCCGTCTCGACGTCGGCGCCGGCCTTCCGGAGGATATGCGTGATCAGGACCTGATTGTCCTTGCCATCCTCGGCAAGGAGAATGCGCACGCCGCTCAGCGCGTCGCATCGGCCGGACGCCGTCGAACCGGACTGGTCCACGCCCTGATCTTCGTCGGTGTCGCTGTCGACGAGCGCCGCCGCAACATCGTCGATCCACACGGCGTCCCCGACGACGCCGGCCTCGACGACAACGCGCATCGTTGTGCCCCCGCCCGGCGCCGTGGCGGCGATGGAAATGTCGCCACCCAGCATCTGCGCCAGCCGACGGCTGATCGCGAGTCCGAGCCCCGTGCCGCCAAATCGCCGCACGGTGCTTGAGTCCGCCTGCTCGAATGGCTGGAAAAGCCGGCCCGCCTGCTCGGGGGTCATGCCGATCCCGGTATCGATGACGCTGAATTCCAGTGAGGAAGGATCGCCCGCCACAAAACGGATCGTCACGCGAACCGATCCTCGTTCCGTGAACTTGATCGCGTTGCCCACGAGGTTCAGCAGAATCTGGCGAAGCCGAAGCGGATCCGTCCGAATCAACGAAGGCGCACGGCCAACAGACTCCACACGGAATTCGATCCCGCGCTCGACGGCGCGAACGCGCATCAGAGAGGCGATATCGGCCAGCAACTGAACGGGAGAGCACTGTGTCGGTTCTACCGAGATTTTGCCGGCCTCGATCTTGGAGATATCGAGGATGTCGTTGATGACGCCAAGAAGATGCTCCCCGTTCCTCTGAATCGTTCGCAGGGCGCCGGCGCGCATCTCCGGCGAACCCCGATACTCCGCATCCTCCAGCATCAGATCCGTGTATCCGAGGATCGCCGTCATGGGCGTTCGGATTTCATGCGACATATTCGCGAGGAATTCGCTCTTGGACTGGTTGGCCACTTCCGCCTGCGTGGCCATTTCGTTGGCCCTCAGCGTCTGTGCCTGCAGCTCCTCGCTGAGTTTCTCCAGTTCGAGGCGCGCCGTGACCTGGTGGTCAATATCGATGTGGACACCAATCACGCGCTTGGGATCGCCCGTCTCGGTTCGCTCGACGATCTCCCCGATATCGCGAATCCATCGCCAGCCGCCGTCCTTGCAGCGCAGACGATGCTCGTTCAGGTACACGTCCGTCTCGCCTCTGAAATGGCGCTGAATGTCCGCGAAGGCGCCGTCGAGGTCCTCCGGATGGGCCAGCGCCCGCCACGTGTCGAGGCTCATCGGCAGTTCGCCCGGTCTGTACCCGAGCATCGTATAGAACGTATCGTTGAAGAATGTCGCGTCGGATGGAACATCCCAGTCCCACAACCCGATGCTGGCGGCGCGTGTGGCCAGGTCCAGCCGACTCTCCATCGTGTATCGATCGTGGATGTCGCTGATCGAGCCCGACATGCGAACGACGCGCCCCGTCGTCTGGTCGCGCGTCGATCTGCCGCGCGTCCGAAACCATCGATACGAACCGTCCGGCATTCGAAGCCGATGCCGGACATCGAATGCGGCGTCAGTATACAGATGGTCATGGAGGGCGCTCATCGCACGCTCCCGATCCTCCGGATGCAGTAACCTCACGATCGAGTCGAGCTCGGGCGCAAACGCGTCGAACTCCTGCGGCTCAAGCCCGATCAGCTTCTTCAGGTGATCCGCGTACCACACTTCGCCGGTCTCCGGAACGTAGTCCCACAGACCATCTGAGGTCCCCTCCACGGCGCGTTCGAATCTTCCCTGGAGTTGCTGAATCTCCGCGGTATAGCGTTGAACAGACTGCTCATGTCGCTCGCGTTCGATCGCGGCCGAGAAGATCTCTCCCAGGCCGAGCAGCGCGTCAATTCGATCCTGTTCCTGAGAAGGATTGACCTCTGTGTAGAGAAACAGAACGCCGATGCAGCCCTCCTCGTTCAACAGGGGAATGATGTAATGACCGTGCGGCTTCATGCCCTCCCAGGCGTGCTCGTGCCGATCGTCCTCGTAGCAGTTGTCGCTGATCGTCAGTTCCCCTGAAATGGCGGCGCGACCGCAGAGACACGCCCCCAGCGGCACCTCCGCTTCATCCTGCAGGAATTCGTGCGAGAAGGCGCCCACATGGGTGAACATGCGGAGGCGATCGTCGCCCTTCTCCAGCAGGAACACGCCGCCCTTCTTCTGCACGTCCAGCTCTCGCATTTCGAGGACCACATGAATCGCCTCGTCCAGTCGCTCCCGGAGTGGACGATCCGCGGAGAGAATTCGGCTGATCCGCGCACGGGCCTCCGCCCCCTCGGCGCGAAGCTCCGCCGCATGCGCCTCGCGAACGCGCTCTGTCACGTCACGAACCACAAGCAGAACACTCTCAACACTCCCGCCTTCGTCCAACAACGGAGACGCCGCGATATCGATCCAGATCGAGCCGGAACGCGGCGCCGCGCCACGCCCCAGGATCGGCAATGGGATATCGCGATTCAGTGACAGTTCAATTCGATCCGAGAACGTCTCGATCTCCCGAATCGTCGAGAGCAGCCTCTGGCTCAACCCGGGATCGACGAACCGTGGGTTGAATGCAAACGCGGCGCCGTCGCGCTCCGAAGCACAGCCAAGGCGCTCCATGAGACGAACCATCGCCGGGTTCGCTGAGCGAATCCGCCCCTCAAGGTCCGTCACCATCATCGGATCGGGGCTTCGTTCAAACGCCGCGAGCAGAACCCGGTTCTGCTCCTCGGCGAGTTTTCGCGATGTGATGTCGAACCGCAGCGACACGTAGCGTTCGATGGCGCCATCCAGCGCCCTGAGCGGGATATTCGTCGCGTCCACCCAGTAGAGGGAACCATCCTTCGCGCGATTGCACACCTCACCGCGCCAGGCGCGACCGGAACGGATGGTCTCCCACATCTCCTTCCAGAAGGCCTTCGGATGGCGCCCGGAATTGACGATGCGATGATCGCGTCCGATCAGTTCGTCGTGGGAATAACCGCTCAGCTGGCAGAATCCCCTGTTCACATCGATGATCCGGCCGCTCAGGTCGGTCGTCGAATAAAGCGTGTGTTCGTCGATCGCGTACCGAAGCCGCCCCAGTTCGTGGACCGCGGCGCGCAGCTCGGACTCCTGTCGCGTCAGTGTGTTGACCTGCTCGTCCATCTGCTCGCTCGCCGATTCCAGCGAACGACTGATCGGGCGGAAGATCAGGGCCGCTTCCACAGCCAGCACCAGAAGCGCCAGCACCGCCAGCGCGATCTCCATTTGACGCAGCAGACCGAGCCTTTCGCGCGCGGCCACCTCGTAGCAATCCACAATCTGATCCATGATCGGAAGAAACGTGTTGCAGTGATTTGTCACATCCAACACCACGGAAGCGGCGCCTGGATCCAGCGCGCCGCTGTCGCGCTGACGGAGAAAGGCGCGATATCGTTGAATCCCCGCGAGCATCGCATTGAAATGCGGCTCCAGCGAATCGAACAGCTGGATCACTCTTGAGGAGTTAACGCCGCCGAGCCCCTCCTCGGCGTCGCGTCGTCGCAGGGCGGTGTGACTGCGGGAAATCTCACGAACCGACTCGTCCAGAAGCTTCGACCACTCCTCGATGTGCGCCTGGTCGCCATTGACGGCGGCGATGTACGACGCCTCCACCTCAGAGGCGAGCCGCTGACTCAGCATTCGCTGTCGACCGGCGACGTTGATGACGGCGCCGTCCGCGAGATTCGAAGCGATCTGTATGTGCAGCGCGATTTGCGTGAGGATGATCAGGCATGCGGTCGTCCCGAGCGCGAGGATCCATGCGCGACGGAGCCGCCTCACCTCTCGGCGCAGCGGGAATGCAGAACCGCTATCTCTTGAATCCGTCACGTCCGCACCCCATTCGTGATCGCCTGGCCCGGTCCGGACTATCACACTTCAGGCATCGTCAGGACGCGACGTGGACTCGACCTCCGACATGGCTGGCCGATAAACGAACCGGGGCCTGACCATGACGCTGCGCGTCGAAATACCACTACGTGACTCCACGCAGACCACGGCATTGGCGATCGAATCACCGATCGTCTGATCCGCGTGGAGGAGGGCGCCCGCGCCACGCCGCGAGCGTCTTCTCTCCGCCCCGCGCCCGACATCACAGAGGGCGCCCATGTCGCGCGTTTCCGGTCTCAGCGCACGACACCGACCCACGGCCACGTAATTTTCTCGATTTTCCTGAGCCGGTTCACACGCCCCTGGCGCTAGACACGACGGCGAATGTCGCGCCAGACCACACCACAGCCGACCCAGCCACCCGCCTCGCGGGCGACCTTCGCGATCGCTTCACACAGGATGATCTAAAAGGAGGATATCCGTGCGTACCCTTGATTCCGTTCTCCGCCCGCTGACGCGACTGGCGATTGCCGCCCTGCTCGCAGCGGCGCCCCTGTCGGCGTCAGCCGCGGTCCGTCAATTCACGACAGTCGCCATCACCGGCGAAGACGCGCCCGGCGCCGCAATCGATCAGCGTTTCATCCAGCTCAACGCGCCAACGATCAACAACGCCGGCCGCGTCGCGTTCACTGCGACACTCTCCGGACCGAATGTCTCGACACTCAACGATCGCGGCGTGTGGTCGAACACAACGGGGCCGCTGGAACTCATCGCTCGCGAAGGCGACAACGCCCCCGACATGCCCGCCAACGTCGTCTTTAGGAACTTTAATAATCCCGCAATCAACGACGCCGGCCATATCTCGATTCGTGGCGAAGTCACGGGCCCGGGTATCACGAGCCTGAATGATCTCGCAATCTGGTCTGACACGGGCGCGGGGCTCAGCAGGGTCATTCAGGAACGACAGGCCCCGCCCGGCGTTTCGGGGGGAGCGTCGTTCCTCACGTTCGGCGGCCCGAACCTCACAGCGACCGGCCGGACCACACTCATCGGGACAATGATCGGCGGTCCGGTGGACACGACCAACAACGTCGGCCTGTGGTCTACACGCGCCGGTGATCTCTCCCTCATCGCCCGACAGGGACAGCACGCGCCCGGCCTCGACGCGGGTGTCATCTTCAAGACACTTCAGGACCCCGGTATCAACAACCATGGCGCGTTCAGCATTCGCCCTCAGTTGTCGGGCCCGGGAATCGACTCCACCAACGATCAGGGGATCTGGGCGGAACGCGATGGCGGCCTCCAGCTCATCGTGCGAGAGAGCGACGCGGCCCCCGGCCTGCCCGACGGAACGCGATTCACAACGATGTTCCCGCAGACCATGAATGACAGCGGGCGCATCGCCTTTCGGGGCCGAACCAGTGGACCGAACGACGGTATCTGGTCCGACGGGCGCGGCGCCCTGGCGCCAGTCGCGCTCGCCGGGGACGAAGTCCCGAATGTCGGACTGGACTTCACGAGCTTTTTCAATCCAGTATTGAACGTGGACGGCGATACCGCCTTCGTGGCGCGATTTGGTTCCGGTTCCGGACTGTTCTCCGAGGGCGGCGACGGTCTGCATCTCGTCGCAGGAACCGGCGCCCCCGCGCCCGGCGTGACAGATGGGGCCCTCTTCGGGAACTTTGCCAACCCGACATTCCCGGCGAACTTCGTTCTGAACGCGGAAGGCCGCATCGCATTCCTTTCGCCACTGCTCAATACGCCGAACAGCCAGGGGCTCTTTGTGGAGATCGACGGCGCGCTCACGCTGGCTGTACAGAAGGGTGATCTCATCGAAGTGGCGCCGGGTGATTTTCGCACCGTCTCCTTTCTCGACTTCGAAGGCGTCTCCGCCAATCAAGGCGCCCGCGCCTCCGCCTTCAACGATCTCGGTCAGCTCGCCTTCCAGGCCGAATTCACGGACGGTTCCGAAGGCGTCTTCATCTTCAACACGATCCCCGAACCAGCGACGGCGGCCCTGGCGTTGATCGGCCTCGCCGTTGCCCGGCGTCGCCGGCGTTAGATCATTGCACGCCGCGCCTGCGACGAATCACCCATCGAACTCTGGCAATCCAATACGCCTCGCCCATTCAGCGATTCACGAAAGGACACTTACGATGACAAGACGTCTGACACTCATAGGCTGCCTCGCGATGACAGTATTCGCGTCCAGTGGATGCGACTTCATTTTCGGCTTTCTGCTGGAAAAGAACTTCCCCGTCGTTTCGTCCCTCATTCTGGCGAACACGACCAAGCGTGACATTGTCGCGGGACTCTACCTGACCACAAACGGCGCACTCAGCGAACAGGAACTTCGCGATCAGGGGGAGGTCTTTGAAACCACGATCCCCGCGAACTCCGAGGTTGAACTGGAGATGGCCATCAATGACCTCAAGCAGTTCATGGTCGGAAGCGCGCTGTTCTCAGACAGCCAGATCCTTTCGAGTTCATCCGTCTACAGCAGCGGAACGGACTTCAACAAGGATAACGACGACGAAGTGACCGAGATCCTGACGCTCGTCTTCTCAGAGGGCGCCACTGAAGACTCGATCGACGTCACACTCGAATCGAAGGAAAACGACAACTGACATCGTCGCGTCCTGACGGCCTCGGACCATTCGGGTCGTCCATCAGAGACCCATGCTTCGCGCCAACGCGTAAGCAGCGAAAGGAACAACCATCATGCGCTCGATCATGCGCCTTTCATGTCTGAGTGTTACCTTCGCCTTCGTGGCGACGGGATACGCCAGTCAGTTCGGTCTCCTCGGCGAAACGAACGTTGTCGCCGCAGGCGACATTGACGTCCCCGAGAACACTCTGCTGACAACAACCTACAACGGCCCCGCGACGATCATGACGCAGTTTGAACTTGACGGCGTCCTGCGATCCGTTATTCCCGAGACCTTCGCGTCGGAAGCGCAGTTCCTGATCGGAAATCTCACTCGGGGATACGCGTTCTTCTTTGAAACGAACAACATTGAAGAGGAATTCGACACGATCAACTTCAACGGCGTGCAGGGCGACACGTTCTTCTTTGTTCAGCCGGGCGATGAGTTCGCCTTCCTGGCGGCGGATGACTTTGACGACGGTCCCGGCGCCGACGCGGTCTGGGACACGCTGTCACTGAATTTCAACGACAGCCGGCCCATCCAGGACATCGGGGCGTTTGAGCCCGGGCTTGTGTCCGTTGACGGTTCGTCCGCCGCCTTCGAGACCAGCTTCGGTCTCTACGACGCCGCAGGACTTCTGGTCGAGGAGGGAGTGCTCGGGGATGACACGCCGCTCGAAATCGAACTGGCGCCAGGACCGTATTATCTTGTTGTCGCGGGAGAGGGTTCATCCTTCAGTGATTTCGTCGCGACGACGTCGCCGTTCGACGCACATGTCGGCGCCGATCCATTCGACATCACCTTCGACGACGTCGTCGTCGCCAGCGGTTCCCTTGGCGGCCTCGGTCCCAACGCCATCTTCTCCTTTGCTGTCACGCCGGAACCGGCGACCGCCATGCTGCTCCTGGGCGGCGTCGCGTTCCTTCGGCGCCGACTCAGGTGATGAAAGTCGCCAATCCTTCCTTGAGACAGGCCGGGAGTCGCGGGCGTTCGTCGCCGGCGACTTTCGGTCTTTCGTCTGTCGATGCGGAATCGACGACGGCGCCGAGCCAGTCGAATGCGTGGCGCCGCAATCCGTTGGTCGTCCGACTGTGCCGACACAATGACAGGCATCCTCAAGTTGGAAAGGCGTATCGACATCTGGTAGATTGGGGGCGACGGCGGCCGCCATTTGCACCGCATCGCCATCCTGCGAGCCGAAGCGCAGAGGAATCTACCAATCCGATGAGTGACGCGGATGTCAACCAGATCTTGATGCGGGCGCGCCGCGGTGATCCGGCCGCGCTTCCCGAGTTGATCGTCACGCTTCAGGACGAACTCAGGCGAATGGCCAGCGCACACATGCGCCATGAGCGGGACGATCATACGCTCCAGACAACGGCCCTTGTCAACGAAGCCTACCTTCGCCTCGTGGATCACGACGCGTCCGACTGGGACAACCGGCGGTTCTTTCTCGCGGCGGCCGCCCAGGCCATGCGCCGCGTCCTTGTGCATCACGCGCGCGACCGTGGCCGAAAGAAGCGCGGCGGCAACTGGCGGCGGACACAACTCGACGACGCGCTTCTGCAGCTCAGCGCCCCGGGCTTCGACGTATTCGCGCTGGACGACGCGCTTGAGCGACTGGCGGCGTTCGATCCGGACAAGGTGCGGATTGTTGAACTCCGTTTCTTCTCCGGTCTCACGATCGACGAAACGGCCCAGGTACTGGGTTCGTCGCCCGCAACCGTCAAGCGCGACTGGCAGGTCGCCCGCGCGTGGCTTTATCGTGAATTGAACGCCGGAGAGATCGACACGTGACACCGGGGCAATGGCGGGAAATTGATCGCGTCCTCAAGGCGGCGCTGGCGTGTGATCCGGAAGCGCGTCGCGACCTGATCGCTCGGGAATGCGAAGGCGACGCGTCGCTTCGGTACGAGGTGGAATCCCTGCTCCATGCGTCCTCCTGCGCCGACGAATTCCTCGATGCGCCCCTCGTTCAGTTGGACAGGTTCGAGCCGCGGCGCCTGGATGACGGCGCGAGGAGTTCAGACCGCGACAGTCAGATCCCGAAACACATCGGCGCCTATCGAATCATCCGACGCCTCGGCGCTGGCGGAATGGGCGTTGTCTATCTGGCGGAACAGGCGAATCCACAGCGACTCGTCGCCATCAAAGTCATGCGCTCGGACGCCGCCGGGCAGGCGACCGCTCGTTTCCGACGCGAGGCTGACGCCCTGGCGCGTCTGAAGCACCCGGGGATCGCCCACATCTACGAGGCCGGACAGGCGGATGTCGAGGGTGAGCGTCGCGCATATATAGCGATGGAATACGTCGCGGGTCGATCCCTCAAGGCGTATGTCCTCGAACAGGCGCCACCACTTCATGATCGCCTGGCGCTGTTTACGCAGATCTGCGACAGCGTCCAGCATGCGCATCAGAAGAGCGTTGTACATCGCGACCTGAAACCCGCCAACATCATGGTGCCCGAAAGCGAGCGTTCGACCAATGGCGCCCCCGTCGCGAAAGTCCTCGATTTTGGCGTTGCGCGCTTTGTCGACGATGACGACGCCGCCCTCACGCTTTCGTCGCCGGCGCATATCCTCGGAACACTGCCGTACATGAGTCCCGAGCAGGTCGGCGGGGCCGGTCATGAAGTCGACACCCGAACCGACATCTACGCCCTGGGCGTCATCGGCTACGAGATGCTCTCCGGCGAGCTTCCCTACGACGTCCGAGGCGCGCCCCCCGCCGAGATCATTCGGCGTATCTCGGAGGCGTCGCCGAGATCGCTTCGCGGCGGCCCGGCGCACATTGACAATGACCTCGAGACGATTTTCCGAAAGGCGCTCGAAAAGGACCCACAGCGTCGTTACACCTCCGCGGCGGCCCTTGCAGATGATGTCCGACGATACCTGCGAGCCGAGCCCATCACGGCGCGGCCACCGAGCGCAATCCATCAACTGCGACTACTTGCTCGACGCCGTCTCGGCCTGTTCATCGGCGCCGTCGTCGCCGTCTCGGGCCTCACGATCGGCGCATCGCTGGCGTTATGGAAGGCGATAGAGACCGGCCACGAACGTGATCGCGCCGTGCGAGCCGAACAACTCGCCGAACAGCGCCTGGCCGCCGCAACGGCCGCCGAGGCCGAGGCCCGCAGGGAGTCCGCAACGGCGGCGGCCGTCACCGACTTTCTCCGCAAGACGTTCGCCGCCGCGGATCCCGAGTCGTCATCGCGCGCCAACACGACGCTGCGCGAGGCGCTGGATTACGCCGCGGAGCGAATCGACTCCGATTTCCGCGATCAGCCCGAGGTCGAGGCGCAGGTCCGCGGCGCCATCGCCAACACCTATCGATCGCTCGGCGCATTTGACGAAGCCGGCGAGCACCTGGTCGCGGCGATGTCACTGACTGAGTCGATCAGCGGCCGTGACACAATTGCGTTCTCGCACCTGCTGTTCACGCTGGGCGCGCTCGAGCGCGATCGGGGCCACAATGACGCCTCCGAGCGGGCGCTGCGCGAATGCCTCGCCACGCGCCGCGCGATCCTGCCGGCAGTCGACGAAGGTGTCGCGTCGTCTCAGGCGGCCCTCGCGACGACGCTGACGCGACTGGGACGTCACGAAGAAGCGCTTGCGCTGCACGAGTCCGCCCTCGCGACCCGACGCGCGCTCTATGGCGATGAGCACACGCTTGTCGCCGACAGTCTGGCCGCGATGGCCATCTCTCAGCGATTCCTGAGTCAATTCAGAGATGCGGAACAGAACAACCGCACCGCCCTGCGCATCTACGAACAGACACTCGGCGCCGACCACCCGCGAATCGCCGTCGCGCGCCATAACCTCGCCCGCGTTCTGAATGAGCTGGGGCAATACGAGGACGCGGTGGCGCTGATCGCCGACGCAATCGCCAGCATGCGCCGTATCCACACAACACCTCATCCGCACACGGCGCAGTTCCTGGCAAGCTACGGCGACACGCTTCGCAACCTGGGCCGCGACGACGACGCCGAGGCCTCTCTCCTGGAGGCGCTCGCCATGCAGCGAGCGTTGTATCCGGACGGCTGTCTCGATCAGCTGAAGACACTCGTCGCGCTGGCCGAGTTGCCGAAGTATCGAAATGATGTCGCAGGATCGCTCCCACTTGAGAATGAAGCCGAAGCCCTGGCGGACGCCTATGGGAGCGATGACGATAAATTCGCCCTGACTGCGCTGCGCGTGCGGCGCCAACTGAACGCGGGCGCCCTGGAATCCGCCGGAACGCTCGCGATGAAGCGTCTGGAAGACGTCACTGCCCGCTGTGGCGCCGATCATCCGAATGTCGCAAACGCCCGGTTGACTCTCGCGGAGGTGCGCCTCGCCCAGGACCGATTGCCCGAAGCCCTCTCGGAAGTCGAAACGAGTCTCGGAATCCGACGACGCGCATTCGGAGACGACCATCCGCAAACCGCCATCGCTGTCAGCAACCTGGCCCTCATCCATCGCCGCATGGGACACACGGCCGAAGCCGGGCGCCTGTTCGCCGACGCCATGGAAAGCAAGCGACGCCTTCTCGGCGCGGACCATCACGAAACACGCGACACGACCTTCCAATACGCGTGGCTGCTGTGCGAATCGGGGGCGAGCGCAAAGGGAGAACCGCTGGTCCGCGAGAGCATGCGGCTCTTCGACGCGGATCCCAGCGCCGCCGCCGCGGAGCGCCTTTCCGAATGCGCGCTGCTGCTTCAGCTCGTTGCGAACACGAGCGAGGCGCCCTCGACGTATGACGCCGACATCGACAACGCGATCGCACGGGCTCGCCAGCGCCTTGGCGACGAGCACGCCTACCTGGCGCAGGTCATCGACGCCATTCATCGCTTCCGAGCCAGCGCCAGGGAGGCGGGCGCCGACTAGCGGTTAGTCACGGGACTTCCGTTCACATCGACTTCCGTCGGCGTCGGCAGGTTCAGACCGTCGAGCTGCCGGAGAATCGTCTCTCGATCTCCGACGAGCACCAGCAGTGCGCGTTCCAGCGGAATCGCCCTCTTCGCCAGCGTGTTCAGCGCCTCCGGCGTCGCCGCGGCGATGGCGGAAAGGTCATCCCCCAGCGAGGAGAACGGCAGACCGTTCAACGCCCGCTCTTCGGCCGCGCGGATCACACCGTCCAGCCCCTGGAAGGACTGAATCTCCGACATTCGGTTGGTTTCCTGAGACTTGCTCGTGTCGTCCGCGGAAATGTCCCCGTTGCGCATGCGGTTGAATTCCGTGAGAAACTCCCGAAGCGCGGGGCCTGTCACATCCGCCTGCACGTTGGAGGCGGCCACAAGGTACCCCGTCGTGGGTGACATCGCGAAACTGGAACGCGCGCCGTAGGTGAAGCCATTGCGCTCCCGCAGATTCTGGTTCAGGCGACTCGTGAAGCTGCCGCCGAGAATCGTATTCAGCATCTCGTAGTCCACGCGCTTCGTATCCGAGTACGTCGGACCCGGCATGTAGAACTGAATGACGGTCTGAACGGCGCCCGGCTTGTCGACGAGAACGACGCGCATTGACTGATTCGCCGGCGCCTCCGATGCGATCGCCGTGACGTCTTCCTGGCCGGACGGCGCTTTCCAGCCGCCAAACGCCTTCTCCAGCGCCGCCCGCGCTTCTTCCTTCGTCAGGGCGCCCGCCATGAAGATCGCGGCGTTCGCGGGCGCGAACAGACGCGCGTGGCAGGCGCGAACATCATCCAGCGTCAGTGATTCGACGCTCGAGACGCTTCCTCGTGTTGGTCGACCGAAGGGATGACCTTCGCCGAAAAACTGGCGCATACCGACGCGCGAAGCCACCTGCGTCGGCTCATCTTCCGCCTGGCGGAGCGCCTGTATGTGAAGCGTTCGAACGCGATCCCACTCCGCCGCATCAAACGTCGGACGAAGAATGGCGTCGGCGTACAGCGACATCGCCTTGTCGAGATTTCGCTTCAGGACGGACAGATTGACGGTCGTGGATTCCCGTTGTGCGCTGGCGTCAAATTTGGCGCCGAGCAGGTTTATCGCATCAGAAAAGGCGAGCGCGTCCAGATTCCCCGCGCCCTCGTCGAGCATCTCCGCCGTCAGATACGCCACGCCGGCCTTCGGCCCATCCAGATTGGCGGCGCCGCCTCGCAGAAAGAGCGAGATATTCACGAGCGGCAATTCCGTTCGCGGCCAGTGCCGGACCTCGATCCCGTTGGACAGCGTGAACCGTTCGGGCTCCTCCGGCGTGAACTTCCCGGCGGCGCCCAGGGATGGTCGCTCGTCCCGACCGGCCAGCGAGGCCGCCTCCGACTCCGGCAGGACGCGCATGATCAGTCGGGCGTTCGGCGTCAGGACACGCTTCGACCATTCACGCACGCTCTCCGGGGTCGCGTTTCGATAGCGATCCAGATCGCGACGAAACGAATCCGGCTCGCCGTAATAAAAGTTGTATCGATTCAGCCGATCGGCCTTGCTGAGGATCGACTGCAGACCGTTGAGCATCGTGTACTCGGTCGACGCCTTGAATCGCTCCAGTTCCTCCGACGTCGGTCCGTTTTGAACGAAGTCGCCCAGGATTTCGTCCGTGATTCGCTCAATCCGATCCAGCGAGGCCCCCTGCTTCGCCGTGATGTCGATCCGAAACAGCGAGCCGAGCATCTGCGACTGCTGATACGCTGAGACGTCGGTCGCCAGCTGCTCCTCGTAAACGAGCCGCTTGTAAAGCCGGCTGGACTTGCCCGAACTCAGGACCTCACTGGCGAGATCCATCTCGGCGTCACCCGCCTGAAACATCGCGGGACTGTGATAGACAAGCGACAGCCTGGAGAACTGCACGTTGTCCGTATAGACCACCCGCTTCACTTCATTCAGGACGACCGGTTCGACGTCCCGATGCGTCGGATCGGCGCCGCGCTGAAGCGTACCGAACAGCCTCGCGATCAGCGGCTTGATCTCGGCCGGATTGAAGTCTCCCGCCACAACCAGCGACGTGTTGTTCGGAACGTAATAGGCGGCGAAGAAATCCTTCACATCCTGCAGCGTCGCCGCCTGAAGGTCTTCGTGCGTTCCGATGACCTCGATGTGATACGGATGCCCCGGCGGGTACATCATCTCGCTGACCTTCAGATCGGCCTTGCCGTAAGGTCGCATCTCGCTCGTCTGGCGCCGTTCGTTCCGGACGACGGCGCGCTGCTTGTCGAGCTTCTCCTGCGTCATCGCGGCCCCGAGGTCCTCGAGACGATCGGCGTCCAGCCAGAGGAGCGTCGGCAACAGGTTGCTCGGCCCGAACGAGAAGTAGTTCGTCCGATCGGATGAAGTCGTCGCGTTATTCCAGCCGCCGCCCGACTCCATGATCGTGTCAAAGTCCCCCCCGGGGACACGATTCGTTCCCATGAACATCAGGTGCTCGAACAGGTGAGCGAAGCCCGACCGCCCGGGCGCCTCATCCTTCGATCCGACGTAATACCACAGGTTGATCGTCGCCACCGGCAGGTTGTGGTCTTCGTGCAGAATGACCGTCATGCCGTTGTCCAGGCGGTACTTCTCGTATTTCACGTCCTGCGCCATCGCGGGACCGGCCGCGATTCCAGTCAGGATCGCGAACGCAACGACTCGATTCTTCATAACTACGCCCATCACACTCCCTCACTCGCCCCCGAGCCCGCCCTCCTCGGACAGACGCCGCGCGAATCTGATACCTTACACCGGATCGACGACTGTCGCTTCGCCGCTCACGGACGGCGTTTTCCGTCCAGCGCGCCGGCCATCGGCCGGGTCACGTATTCCGAATCAGTCGGCGAACCCACGTTCTGAGTCAGTCGTAACCATATCAACGTCGGCGCGCCCGACGCCGCACGCGCGGCGCGCGTGACGAAAACGGATCAGGCGAGACACCGACAATTCGATCCCCGGACACCATGAGCCATCAGAATCCAGTAAACTCAAGCGACCGCCGATCGACACGGTGGCCTGCCGGCGCCCTTGTGGCTTCAAACGGGCAAACGCATAGTGTAGACATCCGCGTCGACGATGCGGACGCCACCCCTGCTGCCACGTTGGACGAATGTGCGTGGCTTGGAATATTGACCCGGCGCCGGGAGAAGTTCCACTGGCCACTTGCCGTCTGTGAGTCCAGTCACGTAGGATGGCGCCGGTTGGCGCGGGATACTGTTCTTTGTTCCGCCGGATCGCGGCAGCCCGATCTCGACCAATCTCAGGGCGTCGCAGGTCCCCAAAACTCGTATCGCGATCCAGCTGAGAGCGAGGTCAGACCATGTCGCAACGGGACTTACATTCACACCGCCCCCCTGCTAAACCCTGGGGCCTTTCCCGGCGGGAATTTCTCTATGTCGGTGTCGCCGGCGGCCTCGGCCTGACTCTCCCCGACTACCTCCAGCACATGGCGCGGGCGGATCAGAAGGAGCGCGTCCACAAACCGCCTGTCGCGGACGCGATCATCAACATCTTTCTTCCGGGCGGGATTGCCGCACAGGAGTCCTTCGATCCGAAACCTCTGGCGCCGATTGAGTACCGCGGTCCCCTTGGTACCGTCGGAACGGCCCTGCCGGGAATTGTCTTCAGCGAGTGTCTTCCGCAGACCGGGAAGATCGCAGATCGCCTCACAATCATTCGCTCCATGAACCATGGCGAAGCCGCCCACGAGCGCGGCACGCATAACATGTTCACGGGCTATCGCCCGAGCCCGGCCGTCAGCTATCCATCGATCGGTTCCGTCATCTCGCACGAGCTCGGAAACAAAACGGAACTGCCGCCGTACATCGTCCTGCCCACGCAACCGACGGAGTTCGCGGGCCCCGGGTTCCTCAGCACGCGCTACGGTCCGTTCAGCCTCTTCTCCGACCCGGCCGACAGGAATTTCGCCGTGCGGGACCTGTCGCTTCCGAAGGATGTGGATCACGAGCGATTCCAGCGTCGCCAGCAACTGCTCGACGCCGTTGAGAGTCATTTCCGCAGCATCAGCGAAAGCGACGCCGTGTCGGCAATGGATGAATTCTACCAGCGCGCCTACAGCATCCTCAGCTCCGAATCCGCCCGCGCCGCCTTCGACCTGAAGAAGGAACCTGGCGAACTGCTCGATCGCTACGGCCGCCACGCCGCGGGAATGCGCATGCTCCTCTGTCGGCGACTCGTCGAGTCGGGCGTCCGATTCGTCTCGATGACCTTCGGCGGCTGGGACCATCACGCGAACATCGCCGGCGGCGTGCGAGGTCAGCTCCGCGAGTTCGACCAGGGCTTCGCGGCCCTGATCCAGGACCTCGATGCGCGTGGCATGCTCGATCGCACGCTGGTCATGGTCACGACGGAATTCGGCCGCACACCGAAGATCAATCGTGATGGGGGTCGCGATCACTGGCCGCGCGTCTTCAGCGTCGTGATGGCGGGCGGTGGATTCCATCGCGGCCTTGTGTACGGCGCAACGGATCCGACGGCCACGGCGGTTGATTCCGACGGACTCAGCGTCGAGGACCTCGCCACGACGATCTACAACCAGGTCGGCATTGTCGCCGATGGCGAACTGATGGCGCCCGGAAATCGCCCAATCGAAATCGTCAAGGGAGGCAAAGTCGTCAACGAACTTCTGGCCAAACCCGCGTGATCCGGAAACCACACATCATCCCGACACTCGTTCTGTTCGCGGCCATGTCCCTGTCCGCATTTGCGGCGGCGCCGGAACTCGGGGCTGTGTTCCCGTCCGGCGTTCAGCGCGGGACGCAGTTCGACCTCACGCTTCAGGGCGCGAGACTCGGGGACGCCGAAGCGATCCTCTTCTATCGGTCCGGAGTCACAGTCGAGTCGCTCGCTGCGGAAGACAACAAGGTCACGGCCAGATGCACGATCGACGCCTCCTGTGAACTTGGCGAAATGCCCCTGCGGCTGCGAACGCGATCCGGGCTGACGGAACTGCGGACACTCTATGTCGGCGCCATGCCTGTTGTCGCCGAGACAGAACCGAACAACGCCTTCGACAGCGCCCAATCGATCTCGCTGGACGTCACGGTCGACGGGAAGATCACACGCGAGGACATCGACTACTTCGCGGTCGACGCGAAGGCCGGCGAGCGAATCACGGCCGAAATCGAGGCGATGCGCCTTGGCCGTACGATGTTCGATCCCTGCGTCGCCATTCTCGACGCCCGACGATTCGAACTCTCGGCCTCAGACGATTCCGTATTGCTTCTGCAGGACAGCGTCGCATCCGCCATTGCGCCGGAGGATGGTCGATACGTCATCCTTGTGCGAGACGCGTCCTTTCAGGGGAACGATCAGTCCTGCTACCGGCTTCATGTCGGTCGCTATCCGCGTCCGCGCGTCGCCTTTCCGCCGGGCGGACGTCCGGGTGAAAATGTCGCAATCGAGTTGCGAGGTGACGTCGCCGGCGCCATGAAGCGCGAGATCCAGCTTCCGGCCGCGCCGACGGAAGCCTGGCCCACCGGCGTCAGCGATGAGACCGGCGTGGCGCCGTCGCCCATCTGGCTTCGCGTCGGTCCCGAGGCCGTCGTCAACGAGCCGCAGGCGGCGGACGCCGAACCTCCGGCCCCGCCAATCGCATTCCAGGGCGTCGTCGAAAAACCGGGCGAGTCCGATGAGTGGCGATTCTCTGCGAAGAAGGATCAGACGCTCCTCATCCGCGCCGTCGGTCGCCAGATCCGTTCACCCATCGACGCCGTCATCGACATCCTCAACGCCGATGGTGGCGCGCTGGCCGGAAACGACGACGCGCGCGGCCCCGACTGCGAACTGGAATTCAAGGCGCCCGCCGACGGCGTTTACAGGGCGCGCATTCGCGATCATCTGCAGCGTGGCGGTCCCCTGTTCGTGTATCGCATCGAAATCGCTCCGCGCGAGCCGAGCCTGAGCGTCTCCATGGAGGTCCGCGATCGGCGTCGTCCTCAATTCCTGCAGACACTGGAGGCGCCGCGCGGCGGTAGATTTGCAGGGCTGTTCCGCGTGTCACGTTCGGCCATCGGTGGACCCGTCGACGTGACGATCGCCGACCTTCCCGCCGGTATCACGGCGACGACAACGCAACTGGACGGAAACGAATCCCTGCTGCCCGTCGTCATCGAGGCGACAGGCGACGGCGCCCTGGCCGGCGCCCTGTGCCCCATCGTGGCGAAGATCCCGCGAGGCGAGTCTTCGCTGGAGGGCGGATTTTCTCAGTCGATCCCCCTGGTCATCGGCCCGCCCAATGAACAGATCTATTACGCCACGACGGTCGACCGCATTCCCGTCGCGCTGACCGAAGCGGCGCCATTTCGAATCGATGTCGATGCGCCACCCGCGCCCCTGCTGCGTGAAGGCCCCGGGGCGTTACACATCAGATTGACACGCAATGAAGGCTTCGACGCCGAAGTCGAGACGATGATGCTCTGGAATCCCGCCGGCGTTTCCTCCGCCGGAAGCGCCAAGATCCCGCCGAACGCGAGCGAAACCAACTACCCGATCAACGCTTCCGGTGACGCCCCGCTTCGAACTCATCAACTCGTCATACTGGCTCGCGCCAGAGTCGGCGACGCGGATCGCTGGGTATCGTCAGCCCTCATCCCGCTTCAGGTCGCGGATCGATATGTCACTGGCGCGCTGAAAATGTGCGCCATTCAGCGTGAGCAGAGCGCCGCCATGCTATGCCAGCTCAAGCACGTGCGCCCCTTCGATGGCGAAGCGACGCTGACACTTCGCGGTCTTCCGCCGGGCGTGACGACGGCCCCCGTTCAGATTCAGCCCGGCCAGGCCGAGGCGATCTTCACGCTCAGCGCGACGGACGCCGCCCCAGTGGGTCGTCGAGGCGGTCTGTTCTGCGAAATCACCACGAAAGTAAACGGCGTCGATTCAACCCATCGTTTCGCCGGCGGTGGCGTCATTCGCGTCGATCCGAAGCCCGTTCAGGTCGTGCAGAAGACGCCGGAACCCGAAAAGGCGCCGAAGGCCGAGGAGAAGCCCGCGCCGCCCAAGCCGCTGAGTCGCCTTCAGCAGCTTCGGAAAGAGGCGGCCGAACGGCGCAACGCCTCAACGGCGGGCGCAGAGAACAACGCGGAGAAGCCGACACAATGACGCCCGCCCATCCCTGTTCACCCAACGCCAGACAGCGATCGCCTCGCGCGACCCGGGTGTTCGGCGCGCCTCGCATCGCATGGCGCCTCGCGATCTGTCTGATCGCCCTCGCCACAGCGCCATACGCAGGCGCCGATGAACCTGTCGTCGATAGCATCGCGATCTATCCGACAAACATCGTCCTGCGGACCGCCGGCGCGCGACAGCGCGTCGTCGTTCAGGGCGTTTCCGCCGACGGTATCACCTACGACGTCACGGACAATGCGACACTCGAATTCAGCCAGGACGGCATCGCCGCAATTGAGCGTGGCGAGTTGCAGCCTGAACTCGACGGCGAAACGACGCTCCGCGCCACCTACCAGGGAAAGACGGCCGACGCGCATGTCGTCGTCGGCGACTCGATGACATTCCAGCCCGTCCGCTTTCGGATGGATGTCATGCCCGCGCTCAGCAAGACCGGCTGCAACAGCGGCGCCTGCCATGGCTCCGCCAGCGGCCAGGACGGCTTTCACCTGTCGCTCTTCGGCTACGACCCGGCGGGCGACTACCATTCGCTCACGCGAGAAATGCCGGGACGCCGCATCGACCGGGCCCTGCCGGACGAAAGCCTGCTGCTGAAGAAGGCCGTCAACGCCGTCGCCCACACAGGTGGCGAACGATTCACGAAGGACAGTCGTGAGTACAAGGCGCTTGCGGCCTGGATCCGCAATGGCGCACAGGACGACGCGGGCCAGTCGCCCGATGTCACGGGGCTCTCCATCGAGCCCGGAGAACTCGCCCTGATCGAGGGCGGCGCCACGCATCGGCTCTGCGCGACGGCGACCTACGCCGATGGCTCGCAGCGTGATGTTTCAAAATCCGTCGTCTACATCACCAACAATGAACGGACCGCCGGCGTGACGGCCGAGGGCGTTGTGACGGCAGGAGCCGCCGGCGAAGCGCTGGTTCTCGCGAGGTACGACGCGTTTACTGTCGGCGTGTCCGTCATCGTAACGCCGCAGGGCGTCGAGGATCCCGGGGCGCCCGTCGCGCCGGCAAATTACATCGACGAACTCATCGGGGCGAAGCTGCGCAAGCTCCGGATTCGGCCGACGGACATCTGCGATGACGCCACGTTTCTGCGCCGCGCGTCTCTCGATATCACGGGCCGCCTTCCGACGCCCGAGCGATTCGAAGCGTTCGTCAGGGACGAGGATGGCGCCAAGCGCGCAAAGCTCGTCGACGAACTACTGAAAGACAAGGCGTTCGTCGAAATCTGGGTCATGAAGTGGGCCCATCGCCTCGGCGTCCGATCAACGATTCAGGTCAGCCCGAAGGCCGCCCTGCTTTATCACGGCTGGCTCCAGGAACGCCTCGCCAACGAGACGCCGATCAACACGATCGTCGCCGAGCTGATCGGCGCTGACGGCGGCACTTTCACGAACCCGGCGACGAACTTCTATCAGCTGGAACAGTCGCCACTGAAACTCTCGGAAAATGTCGCGCAGGCGTTCCTCGGCGTTCGCGTTCAGTGTGCGCAGTGCCATAACCACCCGTTCGATCGCTGGACGATGAACGACTACTACGGTTTCGCCGCATTCTTCAGCCAGATCGGTCGAAAGGCCGGCGAAGACCCGCGCGAAATGGTCATCTTCAACAGCCACGACGGCGAAGTCCGCCATCCTGTCGGCAATCGCGTGATGGCGCCGAAATTCCTCGGCGGCCCCGCCCCCGATCTGCAGGGCCGCGATCGCCGCAAGGCCCTCGCCGAGTGGCTTGGCGATCCGAATAACCGCATGTTCGCGCGCAATGCCGCAAACTTCGCCTGGTCGCACTTCTTCGGCCGGGGCATCGTGGAACCGATCGACGATTTCCGTGTAAGCAATCCCCCCGCCAATGGCCCCCTCCTTGAAGCGCTCGCGGATCACCTCATCGCCTGTCACTACGATCTGCGACAACTGGTGCGCGACATCTGCCTCTCGAACACGTATCAGCGTGACATCCCGGCGACACCGCTCGGCGACGCCGCCGCCGCAAACTTCGCCCACGCGACAGTCCGCTCCATGCCGGCCGAAACACTTCTGGACTGTATCGCCCAGGTCACGGACGCGCCGCAGAAATACCCCGGACTTCCCCTCGGCGCCCGCGCGACACAGATTGCCGACGCCAGCGTCAGCAACTATTTCCTCACGACGTTCGGGCGCATCCAGATCAGCGAGAGCTGTATCTGTCCGGCGCCACCCGAGCCCAGCCTGTCGCAGGCGCTGCATCTGATCAGCGGCGAGACAGTCAATGAAAAAATCAAATCCGGCGGTCTGATCGATCGATGGCTGGCGGAAGGCCTCACACCTGTGCAGATTGTCGATCGCGTCTATGTTCGCTGTCTCTCCAGAACACCGACGCCGCCGGAGCTGGACGCCGTCAACAAAGTGATCTCGGCGGCGCCGGAACCGAAAGCGGCGCTGATGGATCTGTTCTGGGCGATTCTGAACAGCAAGGAATTCGTATTCAATCACTGACGCATCGCCGGAACGGCGTGTCGCAGGTGATTCATCTGAGGACGAAAGCGGCCAACGAATCGTGAGAATCCGACAAACGACAACACACCTCGCCGTCGCCGCCCTGCTGGCCGCCGTGTCGCGCGTCGCCCTCGCCGACGATGCGCCGGGGTACGAACCCAATGTGCGTCCGATCCTGCAGGCGCGATGCCTCAGCTGCCACAACCCCGAGAAACGCAAGGGCGGCCTCGACATGACGACCTATCAGTCGCTGCTCGCGGGCGGAAGCGGCGGCAAAATCGTCGCCCCCGGCCAGCCGGCGGACAGCGCCCTGCTCGGTGTCATTCAGCAGACGCGCGAACCCCGCATGCCGCCATCGGGAAACAAGATGCCAGACGCGGAGATTGACCTCATCCGCAAGTGGATCGAGCAGGGCTGCCGCGAAACGCCGCAGGGCCCCGCCATCGCCGCCGAAGACAAACCCACAGCGCAACCCCTCGAAATCGGCGCGCTCACTGGCGTGTCCACGCAACTGCCGCTGGCCTGGCCGCTCGCTGAAATCGTCGAGGCCGAACGAACCGACGCGGTCACGTCGATCGCGTCACACCCGGGTGTTCCCGTACTCGCCGTCGCCGGTCAACAGCAGATCCTCGTCTACCACCTTCCGACGGAGAAACTCCTGGGGGCGCTGTCGACGCGACCCGGCTTCCCGCTGCAGGTGCGATTCTCTGTCGATGGGCGCCTGCTCATCTCCGCCGGTGGTGTGGCCGCGACATCAGGATTCGTTCGCGCCTGGAATGTTGCGACCGGCGATGTCGCGCTGAACATCGAACACGATATGGAAGCGGTCCGCGCGGCGGACATTGACGCCGACCTGCGCTGGTGCGCCTTTGGTGGACCCTCCGGCGTCGTTCTGATCCAGGATCTGAAGACGGCGCAGATCGTTGACAGGATCAGGAAGCACACGGATTGGATCACGGACATCGCCTTCAGCCCCGACGGTCTCCTTCTGGCGACGGCCGATCGCGCCGGCGGCGTCTTCATCTGGGAAGCGGAATCGCACAACCTGATGCACGCGCTGCCGACGCACCCCGGCGCCGTGACAGCCCTCGCGTGGCGCGGGGATTCCAATCTGCTGGCGACGGCGTGTGAAGATGGCCAGATCCGCGTGTACGAACCGGAGGGAGGCGCCGGCGTCAAGGGATGGTCGGCCCATCCCGGCGGCGTCATGTGCGTTCGATGGTCGCACGACGGCAAACTCGTCAGTGTCGGCCGCGACAGAGTCGCCAAGTTGTGGAAGCCCGACTTCGGCCACGCCCGGTCCACGCCGGCGTTTGATGACATTGCCCTGGCGTGCGCATTTTCGAGCGACGGAAATCGGATCATCGCAACCGATTTCTCCGGCGCGATTCGTGTATTTGATTTGGAATCCGGCGCCGTGGCGGGCCAGTTGAACGCCAACCCGGCGCCATTCGCACAACAGCTGGCGTCCGCACAGAAGTTGACGACGGAGGCGACGCAGCGAGAGGACGCCAGTCGCAGGGAACTCGACACCGCCCGGGCCGCCTTTGATAACGCAAACAGGGCGCACGACGAGGCGTCCCTCACCCTGAAGAAAAACGAAACGGAACTCAAACGTCTGCGCGCCGCCGAAATGCGCGCACAACTTCAGGCGGTCCGAAACGAACTCGCCGCCGCGCGACGCGACCACAAGCCGGTTCGCGACGCGGCAACGGAGGCGCAGGCCGCCGCCGCCGCCGCCTCACAGGCGCTCGCCGCGGCGCGCGACGCCCTGGCCGCGATAGACAAGTCCATTGCAACAAACGCGACGACACTTGAATCCACGAACGCCCGAATCGCCGCCCTCAATGGCTCGCAAACCGACGTGCAGAAGCGGGTCGACGACAGTCGCGTCGCCCTGGAACAACTGGACAAGGCGGTACAGGCGGTCCAGCAACGGCTGAGCTCGGCGCCCGAGAGCGAGAGCCTCAAGGCCTCGCTGGAGCACGCCTCTCAGGCGAAGGCCTCCATGGAAGCCGAAATCGCCTCGCTGCAGGGACGCCTCGAATCGATCAATTCGGAAACGGCGCAGCTGACCACGACGCTCGCGTCACTGACCTCGCAGGCGACCGCCGGACGCGAGCAGCAGGCCGCGGCCGCAATGCGCGTCTCGGAACTGGAGACTGCGCTGACGCAGGCGACGGAAGCCGTCTCGACTCGGCAGGCGGCGGCCGAGGAGGCCGCAAAGGCGGAAGACGCGATCGCCGCCCGGATCAAGGCGTCCGAAGACGCCTATCACGCGCTGCTCGCCGAAGTCGCCGCGGCGCTGGGCGCAGCGTCATGACGACGAAGTAAGAGGTCGCAGCAAATTCACTCGTCGCGAATCAGGCGTTCCCGCTCATAGGGAAGAATCTCGATCGACGCGCCCGCCGCGTGCATCGCCTGAACGCCCTTCCAGTAGTCCGTCGTCAGCAGGTCGCCGTGGCGCTGCATGAAAGACGCCTTAGGCGCTCCCTGCAGGCCGAGGAATGCCCCGAATTCTTCCGGAAAAATGTCGTTCGGCCCCACGAAGAACCACGGCTCCGCGCGCAACTCATCCTCCTCGCATCGCGCCTGCGGCAATCGCCGAAAGTTGCACGAATCCAGAAGGGTCAGCTCGTCGTAGTCGTAAAAAATGACGCGCCCGTGCCGAGTGACGCCGAAGTTCTTCACAGGCAGATCTCCGGGGAAGATGTTCGTCGCGGCCAGGTCCTTGATCGCCTGGCCGTAGTCGATCGCCGCGTCGCAAGCCGCCGTCTCATCCACCTCCGACAGATAGAGATTCAGGGGACGCACGCGCCGTTCGGTATACAGATGCCGAAACACAATGCGCCCGCCCTCGATACGAACGCTCTCCGCGGCGTTCGCCGTCAGCTCGTCCAGAAGCGCCGGCATGAAGCGATCCGTCGCGAACGCCAGATACTCGAACTCCTGGGCGTCAACGAGCCGGCCGGCGCGATCCTGCCTGAAGACGAGCTGGTACTTGCTCCGAACTTCCGCTCGGCTCGTGTTCTTCGGCGGTTCAAACCGATCGCGTATCACTTTGAAGACCACGTCGTGCGACGGCAATGTGAACACGATCATGACCATTCCGCGCGTTCCGGGGGCGATATCGAACTTGTCCGTCGAACACTCAAGTCGCCACAGCAGATCGCGATAGAACTGCGTCTTGCCGTGCTTGTTGTAGCCGACGGCCGTATATAGCTCCGCCGTGGGCTTCCGTGGCATGATCGATTTGAGGTAGCGGATCATCGCGTGGGGCCGATCCGTCGCGACATGAAAGTAGGAACGCGTGAAGCTGAACAGGATACTCATCCCGTTCTCCGTCAGAATGACGGCTCGAATCCCCACGCCACTCCTGTCGCAGCTCAGGGCCAGCGCCATCGGCAGCACGCCCGCATCCCCAAGGACGCGCCCGACGATGAACGCACCCTGGCCTCTGTAAAACACCGGCGTCAGCGCCTCAATGGAATGTGGCGTCCCGCCCAATGGCGTCGCCTTCCACTGTTCAGCCATTCGATCGGCGACGAGTCGGCCGTCTTCAGACACGTCACGAAGCGAGGTCTCGAAGGCGCAATCCTCGATGATGCGCCGAACCGCGGCGTCCAGCCCCTGATCCGCTGAATAAGTGCGCAGGATCGGATCGGCGGATCGCTGAATCGAGCTGGCCGCCTCGAGTCGAACAAACTCGATCTCCGGATCGACGCCGACTGTCGAGAACACGCGCCGGGCGACGGAGTTGAAGAACGTCTCTGCAAAATCGATGTCATTCTCCGACGCGACGCGCTGCGCGTAGAACCGCTTAGCCAGCGCCCAGACGCGACGATGCCGATGGCGCTCCCCGAGAAGCATGCGGGTTTTCTCGACTGTCCTGCGAACAATGGCGCCGTAGAGATCCAGCCGTTCAACGGCGTCCTGATGCGTCAGACTCCATTGACGCCGCTCGAATCGTGATCCGGCGCGCAGCGTGATTCGGCGAAATCGCCATCGATACGCCCGAAATGCGCGAAGGATCCGCTCCGCGGCCTCCCGCGCCGATCGCCGACCGGCGTCCCCGACGCTCGACGCCGACACGCTCATGATTTCTTCCCCCTGGATGCGGGAACCACCTCGTCGCCCGGCGCCATCATCGCAACGAACCGCCTGGCCTGAGGCGAAAGGAATCGACCTTTTCGAAGGACAACGCCATAGGATCGCTTCGGGAAAAAACGCGTCGCGTCGAACGTCGCCAGCGTCTCATTCCCCGCGAGGCAGATGCTCATGACGATGGACACACCCAGCCCCAACTCGACGTAGCGCTTGATGACTTCCCAGCCGCCCGCCTCGACACGCACTCGATATGCGAGTCCATGTCGATTGAAGACGGTGTCAACAATCCGCCACGTCGTCAGCTCCTGCGGAGGCAGGATCAGCGGCTGGGCGCTGATGTCCCTGATCGAGATGCGCTTTCTGCGGGTCAGCGGGTGATCCAACGCCGTGATCAGGATCGGATCGTACGTGAACAACCGCCGATACTCGATGTCGGGCGCCTCGCTCAACATCGACCCCACGGCGAAGTCCACCGCCCCATCCCGCAGCATGATGAGTCCTTCGCGTCCAGTGACGTTGTGGAGTCGCAGCTGCACGTTCGGGAACTGATCGCAGTACCGCCGGATGTACTCCGGCAGCAGGTAAAGGATGGTCGACTCCCCCGCCGCAATGTCCAGTGTGCCGTCGTCGACCTGATCGCGACGCGCGGCAAACACATCCTGGAGCGAGTCCATCCCCTCGACCAGCGACGACGCGAGGTCGTAGAGAAGCCGGCCATCGGGCGTCAGCTCCACTTTGGGCCCCCGGCGTTCAAACAACGTCGTGTGAAACTCCCGCTCGAGCGCCTGGATCTGAAGGGACACCGAGGGCTGACTGAGCATCATTCGATCCGCCGCCCTCGAAAAACTGCCCGTCCGGGCGGCGTGGCAGAACCCGCGGAGCTGCTGCAACCGGTTTTGCTTGTAGTAACGGGGATTCGGAGTTGAAGGCATGATGCGCCTCCCAGGATTGAGGATGTCAATATCTATATATTAACATTATTGATTCGTCAAATGTTCTCTTCCGCAGTAGAAAAGACGTCACAGTTCCATGGCGGATCAGGCGTCCTGATTCGGCGCGGGATCGTCGGCGCCGACGCGCCTCCGTCAATGACCGCGAGGAAGGAGCGTCGCGAATGTCACGCCATGCGGCCCATTCGGGCCTCGATCAGGTTGACATCTCGGGCGTCTGGCGGCGCGAATACGATTCGATACTCACGCCGGCCGCCCTCAGTTTCATTGCGGATTTACAACGGACGTTCAACGCGGACCTGAACGCGCTGCGCTCGCGGCGGCGAACCGCGCAGGCCGAGTTCGACGCCGGATTCACGCCCGACTTTCTCCCCGCGACCCGAACCATCCGAGAAGGAAAATGGCGCGTCGCGCCGATCCCGCGGGACCTTCGGGATCGGCGCGTCGAGATCACGGGGCCGACCGATCGAAAGATGGTCATCAACGCCCTGAACAGTGGCGCCAGCGCGTTTCTTGCGGACTTCGAAGACGCCAACGCGCCGACATGGTCCAACATGCTCGAGGGCCAGATCAATCTCCGTGACGCCGTCGATCGGACGATCACCTGGACGAGCGAGACGAACAGGCGTTACACCCTGAACGACGACATCGCGACATTACTCGTCAGGCCCCGCGGCTGGGCCCTGCCCGAACGGCACATGCAGGTCGATGGCGAGCCGATGTCCGGCGCCCTCTTCGACTTCGGTCTCTATTTCTTTCACAACGCCCGCCGCCTGCTCGACAACGGCTCAGGCCCCTACTTCTACCTGCCGAAACTGGAAAGCCACCTCGAAGCGCGACTCTGGAACGACGTGTTCCAGTACACGCAGGACATTCTGGGATTTCCGCGCGGCTCGATTCGGGCAACGGTTCTCATCGAGCACCTCTCCGCCGCCTTCGAAGCGGAAGAGATTCTCCATGAACTGCGCGAGCACGCTTCCGGCCTGAACTGCGGTCGCTGGGATTACATCTTCAGCATCATCAAACGGTTTCGCGCCAATCCCGACTACGTCTTTCCCGATCGCGCTCAGGTCACGATGACCACGCCCTGCATGGAGGCGTACTATCGCCATGTCATCAGGGTCTGTCACAAACGTGGCGCCCATGCGATTGGCGGGATGGCGGCGCAGATTCCGGTCAGGAACGATCCCGTGGCAAATGAAGCGGCGCTGGCGAAGGTCCGCGCCGACAAGATACGCGAAGCGACGGAGGGACATGACGGCACATGGGTCGCGCATCCGGGGCTCGTCCCGGTTGCAAAGGAGGTCTTTGACAAACACATGCCGAACCCGAATCAGATCGATCGCCGGCGCGACGATGTCAGGGTTCGGGCGGCGGATCTGATCGCCGTTCCCACGGGGTCCATCACTGAGGAGGGGCTGCGGATCAACGTCAACGTCGGCGTGCAGTACCTGGAATCCTGGCTTCGGGGAATCGGCTGCGTGCCGCTCTACCACCTGATGGAGGACGCCGCCACGGCGGAAATATCGAGATCGCAGGTCTGGCAGTGGATTCGCCACGAACGCGGCGTGTTGGTCGACGGCCGCAGGATCACGAAGGCGTTATTCCGGCGGATACTCAGCGAGGAGCTCGGTGAAATCGAGTCAGCGCTCGGCGCGAAACGCTGTCGGAGCGGGAGGTTCGAGACCGCGTCGCGCCTGTTTGATCGCGTTTCGACCGCCGATGTTCTTCCGGACTTCCTGACGCTTGTGGCGTATGACGAACTTGAGGACGGATCAGACGGGAGGACCCGACAATGATCAGAGACATTGGTTCCGAAGCCGATCAGATCGAGGCGTACTGGGCAAACGAACGATGGAACGGAATCCATCGGCCCTACAGCGCCGAGGACGTTTACGCCCTGCGCGGCAGCATTCAGATCGAGTACACGCTGGCCCGCATCGGCGCCGAACGTTTGTGGCGACTCCTGAGAACGAGCGACTATGTCCACGCCCTGGGCGCCCTGACGGGAAATCAGGCGATTCAGCAGGTGCGCGCCGGTCTGCAGGCCATCTACCTCAGCGGCTGGCAGGTCGCCGCCGACAACAACCTGGCCGGCCACATGTATCCCGACATGAGCCTCTACCCGTCGGACAGCGCCCCGAACGTCGTAAAGAGAATTAACAACGCGCTTCAGCGCGCCGATCAGATCGAACACTGTGACGGACATCCGAGCAACACGCACTGGTTCGCGCCGATCGTCGCCGACGCGGAAGCTGGATTTGGCGGCAATCTCAACGCCTTCGAGCTGATGAAGGCGATGATTGAGGCGGGCGCCGCCGGCGTTCACTTCGAAGACCAGCTCTCCTCCGCCAAGAAGTGCGGCCACATGGGCGGGAAAGTCGTCGTCCATACGGGGCACTTCATCGAGAAACTGATCGCCGCCAGACTGGCGGCGGATGTCCTCGGCGTGCCGACCGTCCTCATCGCCCGGACCGACGCCAACGGCGCCAAGCTTCTCACCAACGACACCGACGAGCGTGATCATCCCTTCATCACGGGCGAACGTACCGAAGAGGGCTTCTTCCGCTATCGCGGCGGTCTCGACGCCGCCATCGCCCGCGGTCTCGCCTACGCCCCCTACGCCGACCTGATCTGGTGCGAGACGGCGCATCCCGATCTCGACGAGGCTCGCCGATTCGCCGAAGCGATTCGTGACATGTTTCCCGACAAGCAGCTGGCCTACAACTGCTCGCCGTCCTTCAACTGGAAAGGACAGCTCGACGATTCGACGATCGCCCGCTTCCAGAAGGAACTCGGCGCCATGGGCTACAAGTTCCAGTTCGTCACGCTCGCCGGCTTCCACAGCCTCAATGCGGCGATGTTTGAACTCGCTCGCGCCTATCGGACAGAAGGAATGGCCGCGTACGCCCGGCTCCAGGAACATGAGTTTCGCTTCCACGACCAGCATGGTTACCAGGCGACGACGCACCAGCGATTTGTCGGAACCGGCTATTTCGATCGCGTGACAAATATCGTGACGGGCGGCGTCGAGACGACGGCCCTTGTCGGTTCGACGGAAGCGGAACAATTCGCCGACGAATCGGACATCGCCTGATAGAATGTGAAGCCGTCGCGATCTGGCGACACTGACGGAGCTTTCGTGACGCCCCGTCACTGCGCGCCGACTTTGGCGCATTGCGCCCACTGCGAGGTTCGAACCATGGCGTACGCCATTCCACCGATCGCCCCACCCGTCCGCACTCTGCTGGGCCCCGGTCCCAGCAACGTACATCCGCGCGTCCTCCAGGCGATGGCGTCGCCCATCGTCGGCCATCTGGATCCTTATTATCTGAAGATGATGGATGAGATTCAGGTCATGTTGCGCGAGACCTTCCGAACGAAGAATCGCGCCACGTTCGCCGTCAGCGGCACGGGCTCCGCCGGCCAGGAGGCGACAATTGCCAATCTCGTTGAGCCCGGCGACGCAATCGTAATCGGCGTCAACGGCGTCTTCGGAGAACGCCTCGCTGAAATGGCCCGCCGTGCGGGCGGCGACGTCACGCGTCTGGAGCGCCCGTGGGGAACCGTCTTTTCGCCCGAGGATCTCAAGACCGCCCTCGCGAAGGTCCGCCCCAGGGTCGTCGCCATCGTCATGGCGGAGACATCGACGGGCGCCATGCAGCCGATCGAAGACATCGCGCGACTCGTCCACGACGCCGGCGCGCTTCTCCTCGTCGACGCGGTCACGGCGCTGGGCGGCATTCCTGTCGAAGTCGATCAATGGGGAATCGACGCCATCTATTCCGGCACGCAGAAGTGTCTGAGCTGTCCGCCCGGCCTGGCGCCCGTTTCGTTCAACGATCGCGCCGTCGCCGCCATCACGGCCAGAAAGCAACCGCCGCACAGTTGGTACCTGGATGTCTCAATGCTGACTTCCTACTGGGGCGAACAGCGCGCCTACCATCACACGGCGCCGATCAACATGACGTACGCCCTTCACGAAGCGCTGCGACTGATCCTTGAGGAAGGGCTCGACGCCTGCTTTCTCCGCCATCGGCGCCATCACGAGGCGCTCGCCGCCGGCCTTGCGGCGATCGGAATTGAATTCGTTCCCGAAGAGTCCTCCCGACTGCCGCAGCTCAACGCCGTGCGGATTCCGCCCAACGTCGACGATCTGACGATTCGCAGATCACTCCTCGAGCGATTCGGCATCGAAATCGGCGGAGGTCTGGGCCCCTTCAAGGGCAAAGTCTGGCGGATCGGCCTGATGGGCCATGGCGCCCGACAGGAGAGCGTCCTGTGCCTGCTCGCGGCGCTGGAAACGCTGCTGTTCGAGCAAAAGGCAATCTCCGAAGTCGGCGCCGGCGTTGCCGCGGCAACATCGCAATACCAGCGAGCCTGATGTCCGATTCGCTGAGTCAGGTCACAACTGCGCCATGGCGCCCGACTTCGTCAGTTCATCAGCAGTTCGTCGACAAAGCCCTGAATGTCCTGACTGTCGAGAAGCCCGTCGCCGTTGAGGTCGCCGGCGCACTTCCCATAGTCGCCGGATCCCTCAGGCGCAATCATCGCCTCGACAAAGGCCGGTCCGTCCGTCCCCAGGTCCAGCGTGAAGTCGCCGTTCATGTCGCCCGGCGTGCATGTCGTGAATGATGCGTCCATCTCCGCCCACGCGCCATAGCCTTCGATCGATCGATAGGAACGCACGCGAACGCGACAGTCGTTCCCGGACAGGAGCGGATACCAGGTCGCGCTCGTTTCGCCCACGTCCGTCAGCGCGACCACATCCTCCCAGACCGTCAGTTCCTGCGTCATCGCCAGATCGTCGATCCACACGGTATCCGACCCGCTCGAGACACTTCCGTCCTTCGTGTACACCCATTGCAGGATGTGATCGCCCTCGGGGAGAACCGTTGAATACTGCGTCCAGCCAATCGTCCCCGACCGCTGAAATACGAACTCGCCGTCAATGTAGAATCGGAACCAGTCGTACCCCGATTCCGAATTCACGCGGTACCAGAAACTCAGTGGACCGCCGACGGCCGGCAGGTCGAGCCACGATTCCTCGTCATCATTGATATCGCCTGCACGGGCGGAGCGTAACCCCGTGTGCGGCGATGTTGTCGCGACGAACCAGTTGGCGTCTCCGCCCGTCTCATACGCCGGGTCCAGTTGCGTCAGCTCGAACCCGTCGCTCCACGCGTCCACTTCCGTCGCATTCGTCGTGCCCTGGACCTGGAATCTCGCGCTCGGATCGCCGCTCCACTGAATCCCGATCCCCGAGACCGGCGATTGGGGGGCGCCCGGCGTCGGCGCGAGGACTTGCGTCTTCCACAGCGCCGCATCCACCCACGTCGCGTCGCCGGCGGAGACCGACACGTTGGTCACGACCTGATGGTCGAATCCCACGGCGTCAAATCGCAGGTCATACACGCCCGGCTCCACCATTCGATGGTAGTCACCAACATCCGGATCGCTGAAGACGTCGTGATCGCGGTCGACAATTCGACAGGTGGCCGCCAGCGCGGTTCCATCGGCGGCCGACGTCACGAGCCCCCGAATCCCCCAAAGGCAGGTCTCCATGTAGCTCAGCATCGACTCCCGATTCTCCGACCAGAACTGCGGAATCAACGACGCCGAAGGACGATCCAGATTGCTGACCTCGATCGTGACTTCATTCGTTCCCATGTAGCGATAGCTCCAGTCCTGCATCCCACCGAAGATCGAATACCAGTCGGCGCCGTTCGTGATGCCGTGATAGAACGAGGAGCTGTTCCACATCGGCGGGTTGTACCGGGAATAGGTTTCGCTGATCAGAACGAACATCGCCTCGTCGGGCGTCGGCGAGAAGACACTGGCGCCATCGGCGTTGGAATCGAACGGATAGTTCACGACCAGCGTGCCGCAATGGTAGTTCGCCGCCAGCGTGAAGGATCGCCCCCTGCACCAGTTGACAATATTGGCCGTCTCGGGCGCGCGATTCGCCCCGGAGTTCTCGGGGCTTGTGAACGGATCCGGAAAATCGCGATTCAGGTTCACGCCCTGCGCGTTCTCGCGCGTGTTGGCGACATAGCCGTCCGGGTTCATGCACGGAACGATCCAGATTTCAATCGAGTCCACAATCGACTTGATACGGGCGTCTGTGTCGTAGTTCGTGGTCAGCTCGTCAATGAGCATGAGGCAGAGCTCGACGCCCACGACTTCATCACCGTGCATCGACGAGATGTATCGAAACTCCGGCTCATCCTCTTCGACGCCGACATTGTCCGTAATGCACAACGCCCACATCGTGCGGCCCTGGACGGTCTGTCCGAGGTTGACGCGCATGCAGATGTCCGGGTAGTTCGCCTCCGCCGCCAGCAGCGCCGCTTCGACCTGAGGATACGTGTGGTATTGCTGCGCCATCGCAGTCGCAGCGTTCATCGAAAGCAACCCCAAGACGACGCCAGTGGAAAACCTCGTTTTCGTCATCCCTGCGACCTCCCCGTTTGTCATGTGATTCGAACAACGCGCCGGCCGGCGCCGTCTCGCTGCGCGCACAGACGGCGACTCGGAGCGTCCGTCGCTCCGGCCGTGACAGTCCTCATTTCTTCAGGAAGAAGACGATTCGAACAGGCTGTGGATACAGACGCCTGGCCCATGACCGCGTCTCGCGGAGATGATCGCAGATCGCCTCGCATCGAATCGTCGTCCGATCTGTGGCGGGCGCGCAAACCCCCTCGCGCCCACGCCCATCTTAACCCGCGACGATCCGCGACTCTACGACATCGTCGCCAAATATGGACATATTTGTCGCCATTGGGCGATATCGGCGGCCCGCTCAAACCGACATCGTTTTGGCGCCATTTGAAGCCCGAAGAAAAAGCGAGGTGAATTGGGGACGATCCGATTTCAAAGAGCGCGGTTCAGCACGGGCGCGAGCGCTCCGACGCGCGGCGCCGCCCGTGTATTCGGGCGGCGCCGCCCCCAAAGCCATTCATCCGGCGCCCGTTGGGAGGCGCCGCAAATGGCCGCGGCGGAGATTTCCACCCCACGTATGGGGTTGCGAGGCGAATCTAGCGAGTCCGGGGATTTCGATTCTCTGTCAAGCCGTCCTGGGGGCGCCGTCGGCGTCCTGTGATCACGATGGCGCCGACCAGGCACATGACGACGCTTGCCGGTTCGGGGACTGTCACGGGCGCCGTGATGAATCCGATATCATCAAACCAAAGCCGATTGTCACCGCCTGCGCCGCCGTCGTACGTCAGCGAAAAGCCCGTGAAGTAGTCATTCGCCGGCGCCCGCAGCCCGAAGAACGTGTCCCCCATCGTGGCCGGCTCGAACATGTGTCGCGTGGCGGCGAGACTTCCGCCCGAGGCGAGCGCCCCGGTCACACTCACGTTTCCATAGTCGCGGTTGTTCACGCTCAGCGTCGTCACACCGAAGGCGACGACACGCTCGTCGGGAACGCCATTGAGGATGTTCGTGAAGCCGAACGCCGTGTAGTTGTAGCCGCCCTCCGGTGTGGACGCGAACACAGACGTCCCCGAAATCGCCGTCGGCGATGCGGTGGCGACACCACTGGCGACGTTCGTTCCGTCGATCGCTTCAAACAGGAGCGTTTTGCTCTGACTCACGCCATATTCCAGCGGCAGGGAGCTGAATACAAAGCCGTCGTTCACTCCCCCGCGATCATCGGCGAACGCGTCCGCGATCTCCGACGTGAACTGCGACAGCGAAATGTTGGAACCTGACGCCTCGAAGTCGATCGTGTTCGCCTGCGCCGTGTTTTCGTCGTACACACCGACCGTTGGCGCCGCCAGCGCGACTTCGCCTCCCGACACCAACACGATCACCGCCAATACCAGGTACCTGCTCGAGAATGGCATTTGTTTCCTCCCATCAGCATGCGCCGATCTGGCGCATCCACACAGACACGCTGCTCAGTTCGATCGCTCGCCCCGGCGCCGGCGTTCGGAACCGGGATCGATCGCCAATTTGAATCACTGACGTCATCCACCACGCGACCGGCGTCGGGATCGCCGAAACGCCCGGAAACGGCCTGCGGGCGGCGCCATCCGACGCAAGACTGTTCCAACGCCGCTCCATCGGGCTAGAATGAACATCTATCTGAATCGAGGCCCGGCGCCGCGACGGAACACCGATTCATGATGTCAGTGCGCCAGTTCGACAGTCGTCGGACCATCGAAGGCGGTTTTTTCTGATGAGTATGGGACCCGTCAATGAAGTGACCCGTCTCCTGAAGGCGATCCAGGCGGGCGACGCCGGATCGTCCGAGGCCCTGCTTCCGCTCGTCTACGAGGAGCTTCGGAAGCTCGCCGCCTCACACATGGCCCGGGAACGCCCGGGACAGACGCTCCAGCCGACAGCCCTCGTCCACGAGGCCTACCTGCGCCTCATTGGCGGAAACGACGTCGATTGGAACAACCGTGGTCACTTCTTCGGGGCCGCCGCCCAGGCGATGCGGCGAATCCTTGTCGAACAGGCGCGCAGGCGTGGCCGCATCAAGCGCGGTGGCGATCTCCAGCGCGTCCCGCTAGAGGACCTTCCCGACGGAAGAAACACCGACGAGATCGATTTCGTGGTCCTCGATGAGGCCCTGCGGCGCATGGAATTGGAGGACGAGCGCATGGCGCGCGTCGTCATGCTCCGCTTCTTCGCCGGTCTCAGCGTCGAGGACACGGCGGAAGTCATGGGCGTGTCGCCGATGACCGTCAAGCGCGACTGGTCCTGCGCAAAGGCGTGGCTCTACGATGAACTCAACGCCGACTGATGGCAGACCGCCAGGCGCGGCGGCCCTCGCTCCGGTCCGCCCTCCATCGCGGCGGTCGTGGTCACGGAAGACGCAATCATGCAATCCGGGAGTAACGCCGTGGCCGACGACGGCCTGAATCGTATCAAGCGGCTCTTCACAGAAGCCCTCGCCATGCCGCCCGCGGAGCGAGAGGCGTGGCTCCGCGCCGAATGCGCAGGCAGCGCGACGCTCTGCGACAAAGTCATGCGAATGCTGAAGACGCATGACGACGATACGGGGTTCCTGGAAATCCCGCCGATCTCCCTGAACGAGTCGATGGCGCCGACGGAGGAAGCCCCCGAGTCGATCGGCGCCTATCGCATTCTTCACCAGATCGGCGAAGGCGGCATGGGCGTCGTGTATCTCGCCGAACAATCGCAGCCGATCCGGCGCCGCGTCGCACTCAAGCTCATCAAGCTGGGCATGGACACGAAAAGCGTCGTCGCCCGCTTCAACGCGGAACGACAGACGCTCGCCCTCCTTGACCATCGCAACGTCGCCCGCGTGCTGGAGGCCGGCGCCACAGACACGGGCCGCCCCTACTTCGTCATGGAGTACGTCGCCGGCGAGCCGATCACGCGCTTCTGCGATGCGCACAACCTCACACTCGATGAGCGCCTGGCGCTCTTTGTCGACGTCTGCCACGCGCTCCAGCACGCGCACCAGAAGGGGATCATCCATCGCGATATCAAGCCGTCCAATGTGCTTGTCGCACGGGAAGACGGCGTTCCCGTCCCCAAGGTCATTGACTTCGGCGTCGCCAAGGCCACGGATCAGCGCCTGACGGAGCACACGCTCTTTACCGAGCACGGTCTGATGATCGGCACGCCTTCCTACATGAGCCCGGAGCAGGCCGAACTCTCGGCCATTGGCGTCGACGCGCGCACGGATGTCTACTCGCTCGGCGTCCTGCTCTACGAGATGATCGTCGGCGTCCTCCCCTTCGAGCCCGAAACGCTCCGCCGCGCCGGATACGCCGAGATTCAGCGCATCATCCGGGATGTCGAGCCCTCAAAACCCAGCACGCGCTTCAAGTCGCTCGGCGCGGACACCGGCGCGATCTGCGAACAGCGGCGCATCGATCGACACGCGATGCATCGGCTCCTGTCGGGTGATCTCGACTGGATCACGATGAAGGCCATCGACAAGGACCCGGCGCGTCGCTATCCGTCCGCGTCCGAACTGGCGGCGGATATCCAGCGACATCTGCGCGACGAGCCGGTCACGGCCTCACCGCCGAGCAACACCTACAAGATGCGCAAGTTCGTCCGACGCCATCGCGGGGCCGTCGCGGCGGGCGCCCTCGTCCTGCTCGCGCTGATCACCGGCGTCATCGGCGTTTCGATCGGATGGTCACGGGCCCGCCTGGCGGAACACGAAGCGGCGGCCCAGGCAGTGGAAGCGAGTCGCCAGGCCGAGATTGCCACCGCCGTCAACGACTTCCTGAACAACGATCTGCTTGCGGCCGTCAAGCCTTCCGTGGAAAAGGGCAGAGGACGCGACGTGCTCATGCGCGATGTCCTCTACGCCGCCGCCGAACACATCGAGACGGCCGGCGCTCCGGGGGGCCGCTTCGCCGACAAACCCATGATCGAGGCGGCAATCCGTGAAACACTCGGCGTCACACTGCTCTACCTGGGCGACTACGACGCCGCCGAACCACATCTGACCCGTGCTCGCGATCTGACGACGCGATTCAAGGGCGAGGAATCGCTTGAGGCCATTCGCGCCATCGACAATCTCTCGAATCTCTATCAGAACGCGGGTAGAGAAAGCGAAGCGGAATCACTCCAGCGACAGGCCCTCGACGCGGCCACGAAAGTGCTTGGCCCCGACCATCCCCAGACGCTCGTCGCGAAGAACAATCTCGCGACCATTTACCATCTTCGTGGTCGCTACGCCGAATCCGCTTCACTGTTCAGTGAACTGCTGACGGCGAGACGACGCATCCTGGGTGAAACAAGTCGTGATACGATCAACGCCGCCAGCAACCTCGCCATCGCCTGCGCCCGCGACAATAAGCTCGATCAGGCGGAATCGCTCCTTCGGGAGTGGCTCCCCATTGCGAGAAAGGCGCTCCCCGACGGCGATCCGTCCATCGCCTACTTCCTGAAGAACCTTGGCGAAACCCTCGCGCGAAAAGGCCAGGTTCCGGAGGCGCGTTCGCTGATGACGGAGGCGCTCGAGATCAGGAAACGCGTCGTTGGCGCCGAACATCCCGACACGCTGACCTCCATGCACGATCTCGCCATCCTCTCGTCAGTCGAAGGCCGACACGCTGATGCGGCGCGCCTCTTCGAGCAGGTCGCCAACCTGCGCCGCAAAGTCCTCGGCGAAGCCCATTCCGAAACCATCAGCGCGATGTCCAACCTTGCCAACACCTATATCTCGCTGAATCGTGGCGACGACGCCGAGCGATTGCTGAAGGAGAACCTCGACATCGCGGAGCGACAGTATGGTTCGGACCACATCATCACGATGCGCGTCATGTACCTGCTTGGATGGCTTTACCTGCAACAGGATCGGCTTGATGAGTCGGAGGATATCAACGGCCGACTCCTTCAGGCGCAGCGACAACTCCTCGGTCCCGAGCACTCGCAGACGCTGGGCACCCTGGAAAGCGTCGCCTCGACGCAGTTCCGTCGAAAGCGATATTCCGAATCGCAGGGCAATTACCTCGACCTGCTGGAAATCCTGCGCCGGACCCTGGGGGCCTCGAACCCGGCGACCTGCCGGATTATGGAAAATCTGGCGGAAGTCTACGTCGCTCAGAACAGGATGGACGAGGCCAGGTCCATCCTCAGCGAACGCCTGAGAATCGCGAGGGAGATTGCGGATGGCGATGCGGCGACAGCCAGCCAGAAACTCCTGTGCGCCCGGCTGTTGCTGAACGCGACGCCCGAGGACCTTCGCGATCCGCAGGCCGCGCTGGCGCTCGCTGACACGGCGTGCGGCATGTCGGAGGCGCCGAATGCGCAGGCGCTGTCAATTCTGGCCCTGGCGCAGTTCCGTACCGGCGACGTGACATCCGCGATGGATACGCAGCGGCTCGCCATTGATCGCCTGGACGACGATACGCCGCCGCCCCTGCGCGATCGCTATCTGGAACAACTGAAGTTGTTTCAGGCGCCACCTGAGGGTGAATGATCAGCGGGAACGACCTTGTTCGTCACGAACGGCTGTCCGTGTCCGCCTCGCTCGGCGTGTCATGGTTGAATCGGCCGGTTCGGAAGAAGTGAACAGTCTGCTCCGCGACCTCGGGGCGACACATGATGAACGAGTGATACCCGGGCACGATCAGATGGTCCGCCTCGCCTTTCAGGTGCGTATCGGCAAGATCAACCTTTCCATCCTTCGCCGCCGCGATGACTCCGATGTCGACGCCGACTGGCGCCCCCATCCGGTTCACGACGCTGTCCGAGGCGTCTGACAATTCCTTCAGCGGCTTGATCAGGCGCCCCGCGATCGGCGCCCAGAATCTCGCCGTCGCCGACCCGCCATTCGGTGGCGCCAGCATGACAACCCGCCCCATCTTCGCAGGACGCTCATCCATGAGCGTCCGCCGCACAACGATCCCGCCCAGGCTGTGGGTAACGAAGTGGATTCGATCGATGCCCGGGTCAGCGTCGAGCCTGCGAACGAAATCCGCCAGGCGGGCGCTGTGGGATTCGATCGTTTCCTGCGTACTCGGGTAATCCCACTTGCGTACGTCGAAGCCGACATTCGCCAGTCGATCCCCCAACGGCGCCATCGACGCCGAAGTGCGCCCCAGACCGTGCACGAGCACGACAACCGTCACGCCCTTCTGCGTCGCGGGTTCGGGATCAACCACCGCGCCGCGGCGCGAGGCGAACCACAATCCGCAACACCCGCAACAGGCGACAAATGTCGCGAGAATCAGAAAACGACGTTTGCGTCGCACGACAGCCGCATCTCCTTCTCGCGTCTTCTTCGGCGCCATGCGAGGGAAAACGGACCGACGTAGCGGCGCTTTCTCAACGGGGCCCGCGCCGCAACCTACATTTTCAGCTCGAACATCCCCACGCCCGTCGCGCCCTCCGTCTCAATCTCCACCCAAAGCTGACTTCCGGCGGGGAGCGGATCCGGAACTTCCGCATGCGTATGCCAGTGATTCGGCTCGTCCTTGTTCTCAATTCCCGCCAGCGCCTTGATGGACTCCTCGCCCGTCTTCGTTCCGATCCAGAATCGCACAGCCAGCACCCCGGACAAGTCACCCGTCAGCCAAACGTCAATCGGGGCGTCCCCCCCCGGCGAGATCGCGCCCTCATCCCGCGACGCGCGGACGTCGTAGGCGCCGATGGACGACTTCCCCAGTTCGATCGGCGTCCCATGCTCCTCCGCCGTTGGCGTGGCGGCGTCCGACTTGTTGCTGGCGCTCGTGTTCTGATTCGGCGCCGCTGTCTTCTGTGTTTCGCTCGGCGAGCATCCGCCGAGACTCACAATCACGCACACAAACCCGATTCGACAAAGGTGGTTCATTGCTCTCTTCTCCATGATGGCCAGGTCACCACGCGCCTGGTGTTTCAACCAAGACTCGATGGCGACGCGGCCCCGTCCGCGTCATTTGCCCGATAGATCAGCGCATAGCCCGCCGGCACCACGACGAGATTCAGCAGCGTCGACGTCACAAGGCCGCCGAGCACCACGATCGCCAGCGGCGCGAGCAGTTCGCTGCCCGGCTCCCCCGCCGCCCACGCGATCGGCAGGAGCCCCAGGACCGCCGTCATTGCCGTCATGAGAATCGGCGCCAGCCGCTCCTCCGATCCCACGATGATCGCGTCCGTCAGCGATCGCCCTTCCACCTCCATCAGGTAGGCGTAATGGTTGATCAGCAGGATACCGTTTCTCACGGCGATGCCGAACAGTGTGACGAATCCCACCATGCTGGCAATGGAAATCACGGGCGCCTCGTATCGACCGCCCACGCCGAACAGCGCCAGCAGATTCCCGAGGAAATGGTCGGATTCCGCAACAAAGATCGCGGCGATGCCGCCGATCAGGGCCAGCGGCAGGTTGATCATCACCAGCGCCGCCGAGCGTGTCGAGCCGAATGACGTATTCAGCAGCAGCAGCATGATGATCGCCACGCCTGCGCCCATCACATAGAGCGTGTTCGCGGCTGACTGCTGCGCCTCAAACTGACCACCGTAGGTCACGGCGTATCCCGCCTCACGAACGATTGGATCCACGCGCCGTTGTACCTCGCCGACAAGATCGCCCAGGTTGTATCCGTCGGCCACGTTACAGGAGACGACGGCCTTCCGCTGTGCGTTCTCCCGACTGATCAGGTTCGACGCCTTCTCCACGCCGACGTCCGCCACCTCGTTCAGCCGAACCATCTTGCCGTCACGCCCCAGCAGCATCAGTTCCTTGACCTGTTCGATCCGCTCCCGATGCTCCGGTCCAAGCCGGACGACGATGTCGTAGATATGCACGCCCTCGTTCACAACGGCGACGGATTCTCCGAAGATCGCGTCGCGCACCTGCTCAGCGGCGTCCGCCGGCGTCAGCCCCCATCGCGCCAGTTCGTCATGCCGGTATCGAATCGGCAGCGACGTGATCATGATCTCCCGATTCGCCGCCACATCCCGGGCGCCGGGCAGGGACGCAATTTCTCCCTCGATCTGCTTCGCGATCTTCCGCAGGACACTCAGATCGGCTCCGAAGACATTGATCGCGATCGCCGCGGGCGTACCCGACATCACGTGAGACAATCGATGCTCGATGGGCTGCCCGATCATCGTCGTCACACCCGGCGTCGCGCTGAGGATGGTATCGATCTCTTGGCGCACCAACGCCTTGTCAAAGCCCGGCCTGACAGTGACTTCAATCTCGCTGTTGCTCACGGGTTCCGCATGCTCGTCCCGCTCCGCCCGGCCCGTTCGACGGACGACGGATCGCACGCCCTCGATCGCCGTCAGACGCCCCTCCACACCGGTCGCGAGTCGATTGCTCTCCTCAAGCGAAGTTCCCGGCGGCGCCATCAGGAAGACAGTAAACGTCCCTTCATTGAATTCCGGCAGGAAGCTGGTCCCGAATGTGCCGCCAACCCACAGGCTCATCAGCGTCAGCAGCATCGCCAGGCCGACAGTGAACTTACGATTCCGAATCACCCATCGAATCGTCGGCCGATACATCGACTTCAGCTTCTTCACGACCATCGTGTCGCCGCCATCCGACGACAATCGACCTCGAAGCAGCAACTCGCACAAGGCCGGCGTGACGGTAATCGCCACAATGAAGGAGGCCGCCAGTGAGAGAATGTACGTCACGCCCAGCGGTCGGAAGAATCTGCCCTCGAGCCCCTGAAGGAACAACAGCGGAACGAACACGATCACGATAATGAGCGTGGCGAACATGATTGAGCTGCGAATCTCGTTGCTTGCCGAAAAAATGACGTCTCGCAGACCGCGCCGCTCCCCTGTGGGCGCGTGCTGATTCTCACGAATCCGCCGATAGACGTTTTCCACGTCGATGATGCTGTCGTCCACGACGACGCCGATCGCGACCGCCAGTCCGCCCAGCGTCATCACATTGATCGTCTCGCCCAGTCCGTACATCACGAGCAGCGCAATGGCGATCGACAGCGGAATCGTTGTCAGCGTGATCACTGTCGTGCGCACGTTCATGAGAAAGAGCACGAGCACGATGGCGACGATGACCGCAGCGTCTCTCGCAACGGATACGACATTGCTCAGCGACAGATGGATGAAATCCGACTGTCGAAACACATGGCGATTCAGCGCAATCCCCGCGGGCAGACTCGATTCCACGTCATCCAGAACACGATCCACCGCGTTCGTCAGCGCCAGTGTGTTCGTCCCGGGCGCCTTCTGAATGCTGAGAACAACCGCGGGCTGGCCGCCCTCCGACGCCGTCCCGCGCTTCAGCGCCGGCGCCAGCGACACGTCCGCGATCTGTCCGATTGTGATCGGTACGCCCGCGTCGTATCGCACAATGGTCGATCGGATGTCCTCGGCGCTCTGCACGCGTCCCGTCTGCCGAAGCGGAATCTCCAGACCGTCGACATTCGTCAGGTATCCGGCGCCCGCCGTGCTGTGCGCCTCCGACGCCGATGCGACGACGTCCTTGATCGTCAGTCCGTAGAGCCGCAGGCGATCCTGGTCGACGTTGATCTGGTACTCCGGCAACTCGCCGCCGATGGCCACAACCTGCGAGACGCCCGGCACACTGAGCAGCCGATTCCGCAATTCAAACTCGCCGAACGCCCGAAGGTCCAGCGGACTCACGTGGCCATCCGCTGATCGCAGCGAAATGAGCATGATTTCGCCCGTGATGCTTGTCACGGGCGTGATCTGCGTATGCGTGTCCCGCGGCAGTCGTTCCTCGGCGAGCGTCAGGCGTTCGGACACGAGATAGCGCGCCCGATAGATGTCTACGCCCCAGTCGAATTCGACCCACACGATCGACAGACCGATCGCGCTCGCGCTGCGCACGCGCCGAACACCTGGCAGGCCATTTACCGACGTCTCAATCGGAAACGAAATGTACTGTTCAACCTCGTCCGCCGCGTAGCCCGGCGACTCCGTGATGATCACGACCGTCGGCGCATTCAGCTCGGGAAAAACGTCGACCGCCATCTTCGGCGCGAGGTACACGGCCGCGGCAATGACAAGGACCGCCATCATCGCGACCAGCGCCGCGTTGTCGATCGAGAAGCGGATCAGTTTCTGCAGCATCGCTCCGCCTCCTAATCGTCGTTCGCGTGGAACGTTCCATCCGGATGGAAATGCCCACCGCTCTGACGAGCGCCGGACGTCGAGCTCGCCAGCATGAGCGGATATACGCCACCCAGCACGATCTCATCTCCCACGCGCACGCCGCTCTTGACCTGCACCCAGCGACCATCTGACGCCCCCAGATCCGCCGTCACGCGAATGACGACATCCGGGGTCTTCGGATCACGTCGAAAGAACACCCGCTCCAGCCCGTCACGCACAACCGCCGATTCGGGGATGGCGTTGACCGGCGTCTCGGATCCGTCCGTGAACACTTCCAGGTAGGCCGTCATGCCCGCTTTCGCCCATTGGGGATTCCGTTCCGACAGGTGCAGGATCGAGATCGTCCGCCGTTCGGGATGCGCTTCAACACCCATGTGAATGTGGCCCTCGGCGTAATCCTGAAGGTCAAATCCACCTCCCGGCGGAGGAACAACACGAGCCAGCTGTTCGTTTCGAAACTTGCTGACATCCGTCTGCAGCGCCTCCGCGTGAAAACACAGCATCGTCGGCTGCACGGTATCCAGCACGAGATCACCCGTCTCCACCCAGCCTCGATTCGTGATCGGGAGCCGATCGACGACACCGTCCGCCTCGGCCCGAATCGTCAGACGTCGAATCGAGCGCCAGGGCGGTTCCCGATCCGCGAGATGGGAGTGGGCTTCATCCGATTCATCCGGATCCAGCGCTTCGGCCGGAACGCCGGCGAAGGACGCCGCCCGGTTCAGCGTCACTTCATAACTCGAGTGCGCCGCGTTGAAACCGACCTTCGCCGCTCCCAGCTCCGCCTCGACGCGGGGAAGCGCATTCCGCTTGTCGGCAAGCTGCGCTTCGAGTTCCACCTGTCGCATCTGCGCCTTCGCGAAATTGGCCAGCCGCTGCTCGATGAACTCGATCGATTGCTTCAGCTCATTCAGGTTCGCTTCGGCCACCGCCAGATCGGCGTGACTTCGCTTCATGCCGTTGAGCGATGTGACGAGCTCCTTCTGCATCTCCAGCCAGCCCGGCGAGTCCAGGTAGAAGAGCGGATCCCCTTTCGACACCTGCTGATGACGCGTCACCAGCAGCTCGATGCGCCCCGCCAGCATCACGTGGTAGTCGCGTCGCGCTTCCGGTCGAAGCTCGTACTGCCCCGGAATGCGAATCGTGCTGCGAACGGGTCGGCGCTCCACTGCAACGAATGTCACGCCCAGGTTCTGGCGCACACTCGCCGGTACATCGATCCGGTTTGACGGAGCGTTGTCGGTATGCGATTCCGCATGTTTCCCCTCTGAACGCCCCGGAGCGTCCTGCGACTGCGAATCGTCGCGACACGCCGCGACGCCCGATCCGAAAAGGACCGCGGCGCCGAGTCCGATCATCGTCAGCCAGTTTCCACGCCTGCGCATCATCATTCCGAATCCTCCGCGCGATCCGCACGCGACGCCGCGACCCAGCGCGGCGCCAGCATCTGTTCCAACGCGTTGGCGGCCTGCGCTCGAGCCAATGTGGCGTCGAGAATGTCCAGTTTCGCTTCCAAAGACGCCCGCAGCGCTTCACGCAGCACGAGGACATCGATTTCCCCCAGGTCCAGCAGCGTCCGCGTTTCGGAGATCTGTCGATCCACCAGCGGCGCCAGCTCCGTCTTCAGGAGCGTGAGGCGTTCATCCGCGTAAGCCAGTCGCGTCTCCACACTGGCGAGTTCCCCGATCACCTTCTGCACGACACGCTCGCTCCGCGCCTGCGCCGCTTCACGCTCCGCATACGCCTCGGCAATCCCCTGTCGATTCCTGTTCCAGAGTGGCAGAGGCAACCCGATGCCCAGCCCCGCCCGGGAGAGTCCCTCCTCGATCGAGAAGCTCGGCCCCAGATTCAGATCCGGGTACTGACGCCGAATTTCCAGTCGCAGCGATTGTTCGGCCGCCTCGTAGGCCGCCTTCGCCGACAAAACGCGCGGGTGCTTTGCGAGCAGCGCCGCCTCCCGATCCGGCCTGGCAACGTCCACATCCGTCTGAAATATGGCGGGCACAAGCTGCGCCGGGGCGTTCGGCGCCACACCCATCATCGCAAGCAGCTCCAGCCGTTGTTGCGCCAACGTGTTCTCAAGCGCCTGAATCGTTGTGCGAATCCGGGCGCGCTCGATCTCCAGCACCCGGGCGTCGGTCGTCTTGAGCTCTCCGACTGACGCCAGCCGATTCGCGATCTCCGCGGCCGCGCCGATGCGTTCCGCATAGTCACGGCTCAGCGCCAGCCGCTCCTCGGTAACGGACCACGCGAACCACGCCGATCGCAACTCGACCAGCAGCGCCCATTCCGCAATCGCGACGTCACGCCACGCGACGGTGTAATCCGCCCAGCGCGCGTCCTGCTCGACCGCCAGGCGTCCCGAGATCGGAAGGGTCACGCTCAGACTCGCGTTCACAATCCACGGATTGTTGACGTAGTTGCCGCCGTCGATGCGCCGAAACCCCGGGGGTGTCCGTTCGACGCTGTTGTTGTTCAGGCCACCTGTCGCCAGGGCCCGCGAATTCACGCCGTCGAACGATCCGTTGTCGAACTTGAACCCGCCGGGCCGGCCGCCACGATTGACGAATCGCAGAACGCCCGCCTGAAACTGCGGATCCGGCCACCAGCCCGCTTCCTCGGCGCTCGCCAGCGGAACACCGGCCGCCGCCCGCGACTGACGGAGATCCGGATTGAAATGAAGCGCTATCGCCTCGGCCTCCGCCAGCGACACGCCGTCGTCCACGTCGAACGAGGCGATGTGCTGCGCCCCACGCCGTTCCGGCAGCGCGCCGTAATAGGCGCGAACCGTCGGGACATCGAGGGCCTGTCCCGGCCAGGACTCGGCGAAACGCTCCAGAGTCAGCTCGCGCCGCTCATAGTGCGCACAGCCCGTCAGAAGACCGGCGACGCAGGGCGCCGCCCAGATCGAATGTAGAATGAGCCGTCTCACAGGTATCCCGTCGTGAGTAAAGAGAATGAACCCGCCAGCCAACACAGCGCGCACAGGAGCCTGCGCGCAATGTCACGATGCCATCGCCTGCACAAAGCAGTTGTGGCTAGACCAGTAGCGGCGTATTGATGGGATGAATCTCGCATGGCGCCGACCGATCGATCGGCGGACCACCTTCAAGCGAGAATGGCGAGACAACGGAAGGCGCCTGCGAAATCACGGGAACAGGAACGACCATGTCGTCGAAACACACGGCGAACTCGACGGGATCCTGCCCGGCGCCTCGCGCCGTCACGTCCACACGGCATGGATCGCTCGAGCAATCCCCCTCATGGGAACAGGGCGCGTCATGGTCGTCGCAGGCGCAGCTCATTTCGGCGCATTCGCAGGAAGCCGCTATCGTACGGTCGTCGTGCGGAGCGCACGCGTGCGAAATCACACCACCCACGCAGAGCATGGGCGATACGATCAGCGCCCAAAGCGCTGTCAGCGAGATTGCGTACGTCCGAATCACGTCAGGGTATCGTATCGGGCGACCCGCCCGAGTCAACAAATTCACCCGTAACGCCCGCGCAATGTCCGAGATAGAAGCGCTTCCACAGGAGAATGAGGCCGCCGCGCGACTGTCACACACCGTATGACATTGACGGACGTCGCCAGGTGGACTCGCCATCCTCCACGGTTCGTTGAGCGCAACAGTTCGTCATCAGCCCAGCGCCATCCGTGTCTGCCGCACAGCTCGCAGCAAATCCCGCATGCCGATCAGCCCGCAGACGGCAAACAGCGTCAGGCCCGCGCCGAGACCGATCATCAGCGCCAGACAAACATCATCACTGCGTTCCGACAGTGGAAAGGCTGATGATATGGATGAGAAGACGCAGGCGACGATCGACAGCAGGAGCGCCACAACACTCATGACAACTGAAACGCTCGACAGACAGCTTACGACAATCATGGCGCCCCAGCGGGTTCGACCGCTCAGGTCTTCAATCGTCTCGACAATCAGTCCACCCACAAAGATCTGAAAGAGAACCCAGATACACGCCAACTCAATTCCCACCTCCACGGCCACGGCCTGAAACGGCGCCGACAGCGCCGAACCGCCAATCGTCACCGAAAGTCCCAGCAACGCCGACGAAACAGCCACGACGAAATAGAAGTAGCGCCGCTCGAGCCGTGGGCGCCGACGAATCGAGAGGGTTCGGAAATAGTCAGGATTCCGCGTCGTGTCGACAAGCGTGGACACGAAACCTGTCATCATCGCTCGCAAACCAGACGCCATGGCAAAGGCCATCGGACGCCGCAGACTCGGGTACATCTCCGCGATGGGCCGGCCGCACTCCGGGCACCTGGATGTCAACGGCAGCATCCCGATCTGGTATCCGCATCCTTCGCACGTGAGCTCACGCGCCTTCCACGCGGGACCATCCGCGGGTCCGTCATATCGATCGAGGGAACGAAGATAGACGACAGTCCACCACAGCAGGACAAGGCACTCGATCAGGGGGCCTTTCGGCGCATTCGTTGTCGTGAGCCCCAGCGCGCGATACAGCGCGGGCGCCAGCGCCCACGCGACGCCGAGCGGTATCGCGATCGTCGTGCTCCAGAGCAGCGACTGGCCGCATCGAACGAGCAGCAGGCCAGTCCGCTCCCCCGCAGTCCCCCACGTCCCGACCGGCAGCACAATCAGCATGAGGACGAGTTCGAGAATCAATCCTCCGCCGGCGATCGGCGCCCAGTTGTCGAACGACCGCGCGCGCACTGCATCGTGAAACCACGCGGCCAGGGCTGCAAATGGCGCCATGACAACTTCCCTCGCCGACATTTGCGGCGGCGGTGAGACCATCACGAAGGTCGCGCCATCGTCTTTGCATTCAACAGGCGTCAATCCCGCCGGGTTGTAAATTGCATAACGCGTCGAAAGGATGTAGAAACTCGCCGCGACGACCAGACTGATCAGGTGTGCGACAATCGCCGCACTCCACCCCGATGAGACCAGACGCGCGCCCATCGACTTCGGAAAAAACCAAAGCAACGGGACACAGAGAAACGCCGACATCGCCCCAAGGCGCCGCCCCGCGACAGGCGCATCCGATCGCAGCGCCGGAAATTCACCCGGCGTGTATGCAATGTCCTCCTGGGGCGCGATTGTCGGTTGGGCGATCATTTCGTGGCGTCCATGAGAACCGGATCCATTCGCGCGTCGGGTCGTCGCGCGTCAAGCAACAGGTCACCAATGAGTTTGTTTCCTCCATCTGCGAGGCGCCACGTTGCGTCGGCGCCCCCGTCGTCATCGCCATCGACATACACGGCATATAACAGGTAGGCGTCCTCTTCCGGCAGACGCCGGTATCGCAGAATTTCGCCGTCATACGGATCCATCGGACGTTCAGAAAGCCATCCGTCGCCCGCATCAGAGAGTCGCTCCGGCCAGGCCCCGTGTTCACGTCGATAGTCCGACAGCGCGATGGCCGCCGTCGCCGCAGAATGAGACGCGCAATATTGCAGCAGCCGGAGGTAGAGGCCGTACGCCCTCGTAGAGTCGGCCAGGCCGCCGAGCGGTCCATCGAGAAACGAAAATCGCCGTCCCAGCGCTTTGATGTTTTCAGCGCTTCTCATGCCTTCCGCCCGCTCGACAGATCGCACGACGGCCTCGATCTTGGCGAGGACCGTCCTTCGATCGTTGAAGAACACGGAAAGCAGATTCCAGGCGCCTGTCCGACGCGGTGTCTCAGCATTCACTTCCCATTTCGTGATGTAGGGCAGCGCGCTCAGCACAAGCCATCCGTTCCCGTTGGCGTCCCGAGTGAAGCTTCGATCCAGTTTCAGCGTCCACGCCGCCAGCAGCGCGCTCGCAAGATGCTCGCGCGCCGCGACGGCGTCCTGCCGCCGCCAGGCCATCCCTTCAATCGCGCGAGCGGCCTGTGAATGCGTCAGCCGCCGCTCAAAGGCCATTCGCCGTCGCTCGACGTCGACAGCAATGCGGCATCGGATTCCCACATCCCATTGGATCCAATTGCCGGATTCGACGAGCATCGCCCCTAGACGATCGGCTGCGTCGAGATCCGCCAGCGCGGCGTCGACGTCGCCCTGTGATGCGATACGGAGTCTTGCGCGCGCACACAGCAGCGTCGCAGACTCCTCGAGCCGCCACGCGCCGCCGCCTGAGAGGTGAACGCCGCCCCATTCGATCGACGCCAACTGATCCAGCGCCGCATTCGTATCCTCGCGCTGCAGGAATGCGATCACCGCCTCAAGATGCCCGCGTCGCCCCGGATCCCAGGCGCCCCGGAGGGCGTCCGCCGGCGCGATCGTCTGCGGCCATGGCCGTGACCAGACTTTTCCCTCCGGCGCGGCGGGCCAATGGACGGTTGGCGGCGGCGGAATCGCCGCCAGCGCGGACGCAACCCTCTCGGATCGATCGAAGGCCGGCGACAGCGAATACGCAAACGCCATGTCGTCGACGGTAGGTTGTGTTGTGGCCTCTCGACTCAGACGCGACGCCGCCGGCGCCCCATCCCAACGCGTCAAGGCGACGTAGCCGATCCACCCTGCGCACACCGCCAGCGCACCGAGCCATCCAGCAACCCGCCTCGAACACGCGCCCCGCATACCAATGTCTCCCAGGCCTCTGAGGACTCCTCCCCCGCTCCCATCCTATCGAGCCCCAAGTGGCCATCGTCGCCCATCACTTCCCAGACCATTGGTCTCCGGCGCCTCGCGTCCGGTTCCCGGATGCGGATCAATATTGAAGGGCGAAGGTTGAGTCGCGAGTCCTGAGAGGTGAGATGTGACAGATGAAAGCTGAAGCGTGAGATTCGATCGCTGAAAGGTAAAGGGTGAGATCTGAGCGGTGGGTCCTGAGCCTTGGGCCTTGGGCCGTGAGGGTTGGGCCTGAAGTTCTAATATTGGATTTTGGATTCTGGATTCTGGTTTTTGTTTTTTGGATTTTGGAATTTGGAATTTGGGTCTTGGGTCTCAATTCCCAGTCCCGAATCCTGCGCCCGCCGATCCGCCTCCGACTCTCCAATAAAAAAAACCGGCCGCCCTCGGAAACGAGGACGGCCGGCCGATGCAAAGGGTTGCGGTCAGAGTTTCTGCCGCCCGGGTTTACGGGCAGGCGGGTCCGACCGTCAGGAGGTTGGTGACGAAGTCGTCGATGTCACCGACATCGGCGCCGTTCATACCGTCCACGTCGGCGCAGCTGCAGTCGCCGCCGCCACCGAGCAGACAATCGACGAAGCCCTGGATGTCGGCGCCGTCAATCATGTTGTCGCCACTGACGTCGCCCGCACAGGTGCAGCCCTGCGACGTCGGCTGGTAGTAGCTCGCCGCGATGATCGCGCATCCGGCGTCCACACCACCCACATAGTTGTCGAACATGATCGATTCCAGCTGCTTGCCGGTCACGTCGAATCCGAGACCACTGATCAGCGACGTGTACGAAACCACGGCCTCGATCGTGTTCAGCGGCGCGTCAGGGCTGCTGGCGCGATCGTTGTCCGCGGCGCCGTGGAAACCGTCGCCGGCCGACAGCGGTCCGGGCAGCTTGACCTGCGTCGCGACGCCGGCCGCCGGGGCCGTCGGCGAACCGTTGTTGTTCGCGTACCAGTCAGGTGACTGGATCGTCACGGTGACCGTCGTTGCGTCCGTGAAGCCGAGCGTCATGTTGACGGTACCGCCACCATTGCCGCTCTGGTACAGAACACCGAGCTCGAAGTTCGTGTCCAGCGCCGGTGTCGCCGGGAAGGTCGAGAGCGAGGAAACAACCGTCTGGCCGGTTCCCGTGCTCGGATCCCACAGCGGCTGGATGCCGATGTTGTCACCATCCGGTGTCGCATCCCACGCATTGCGGCGCTTGCCGACATGGATGATGTCGAGCGACGGCTTGCCCTTCGGATTGACCCAGTACGTCAGATTGCCACGCGTCAGGACACCTGCGGCGCCGCCAAGCGAGTTGACGTTGCCGAAGATCAGACCACGGTCGGAAATCGATCGATAGCCGACAGGATCATCCTGGGCGTTCGCTTCCCCTGGATGCAGGATGCCGTTCCAGTTGTAGTCGAGCGCGACGTAGCCTTCGCCCGGACAGGTCAGTCCGTTGCAGTCCGTGCAGTCACCGTAGTACACGCCTTCGGCGGCTTCACAATCAAAGGGCGTCTGCAGCGAGCAGAAGCCATCGACACAGCAGGCGCCGACCATGCTCGGATCCGGCGTCTCGCACTCGTCAAGGATGAGGTTGCCGTCGCAGTCCGTCGAATCCGACAGATCGAAGACGTCGATGACGCTGTTTTCGTTGCAGTCGCAACCGAAATCACACGTCGTTCCGTCACCCAGGTAGGCGCCGCCGCTGTTGAGACAGACCGTCTCGAACTGGATCGAGCACGCCAGGCCGATGTCACAGCAGCCGCCGGTCGGCGGGCAGGTGATCGTCGAGCACATCGTGCCGGAACCCTGGAAGAATCCGGACTCGGACTCGCACTGCGGGGCCGTGTAGTTGTCCTGGCAGGAACCGTCCGTGAAGCAGCAGGCGCCGATGACACAATCGCCGCCGGACGTCATGCAGTCCGTGCCGTCACCCTGATAGACGCCGCCCGCGCTGACGCAGTCCGATCGGAGGCCTTCCGAGCAGCTGCCATCTGAGAGACAGCAGGCGCCCGGAATCGCGATACTGGCGGCGTAGATGCCACCGCCGGATCGAGTGTCACTGCCCGTCCACAGCGAGAACGTGATCGTCTCGAGGCTCTTGCCGGCGATATCAATCGCGAAGCTGTTCAGGATGGAGTCGCGCGTCACGACGGCCTGAACGAGGTTCAGCGGCGCCGCCGGGACCAGCTGGGCGTCCGTGTCTTCCGTTGCGTCGAAACCGTCGCCGGCGCTCAGCGGAGCGGGCGTCAGCAGCGCCTGCGACGCCACGCCCGCGCTCGGCGGATTCGGGGCGCCGTTGCCGTTCGCGAACCAGTCCGGAACGTGCAGAATCACATTGACACTCGACGCGTCGGTGAAGCCGAGCGTCATCTGGTAGAGACCACCGCCGTACGTGCCGTGGCTCAGGACACCGAGCTGGAAGTCGGCGCCGACCGCTCGCGGCGGATTCAGCGTCGTCGTCGACGAATCGACCACGCCAACGCCATCCGTCGGATCCCAGATCGGCTGAATGCCGAAGGCGTCCGTGTCAATGACATCATCCCATGGCGGCGTGATCTCGCCACGCTTGCCGACGAGGATCGTATCCAGAACAAACGGCCGACCTTCGAACGTGTACAGGAAGTTGCCCGACTGGACCTGGTTCGTGCCGCCACCGACCGAATCCGAAGTCTCGAGAATCAGACTGCGGTCGCCGATCGAGCGATAGCCGAACAGGTCATTGACATCGATCCGCTCGTCGGGATTCGAAATACCGTTCCAGTTGTAGTTGAGCTGAATGAAGCCGTCGCCCGGACAGGCGATCTCTTCGCACGTGGAACCCGGTCCGAAGAAGTACTCACCCGCGTTCACGCAATCCGTCTGGCTTTCGATCGTGCAGGAAGAACCCGAGCAGCAGGCGCCGTCACAGGCGTTCGCGTCGCAGATCGTTCCTTCGCCCTTGAACTGGCCACCGCCGTCGATGCAGTCGCTGTAGAAGGCGACGGTGCAGACGCCGGCCGTGCAGCACGCGCCCGCCGGCTCGCAGATCGTCGTCGAGCATTCCGTCGCGCCACCGTAGTAGCGGCCGTTCGCCAGAAGACAATCATTTTCGGAGACGCCGTCAGAGCAGGTGCCGTCCAGATTGCAGCACGCGCCCGTCGAGCACGTGGCGCCATCCGTCATGCAGTCCGTGTCAGCGCCGAGGAAGAGGCCGCCGGCCGCCGCACACTGCGTCTCGAAGTAGTCGAAGCACATTTCGTTCAGACAGCAGGCGCCCGTGTCGCTCGAGCAGGTCAGCGTGAATTCGCTCAGGCCACCCGCGTCCGGAATGGAGCCCTGCTGACCACCCTGGAACCAGTAGGTCTTGCCCGCCTCGGCAAAGAATGTCGACGATTCGGCGATACCCGGATCCGGGCAGCTTTCCGTTCCGTCCGTGCACTCCTGGCAGTCGAGCTGATTCGGTCCGGGGACACCCGGCGTCGATTGGAACGCCGCGTTGATGCAGTCGTCATCCGGATTCACCGAGAAGCTGACCCAGACGATCAGAACGTTGTCCTGACCCTCCAGCGGCGCCCAGGAGGCCGTGGCCTCACAGTCCGTCGCCGGCGTCCAGCGATACCAGACGTCCTTCGCGACCACCGTCACGCCGCCGTCACAGCTGCCGATGTGACCGGCCGGGCTGTTGTTGGCGCCGAAGTTGTCCACCTGGTTCGAGTACGGAACCGCGCCGACAACCGTCGCCGTGATGCAGTCGTCGTTGCAGACGAAGTCCGTGCAGGTCGTGCCCGCGCCGTAGTACGTTCCGCTCATCAGGCTGCAGTCGTTGGCGCTCAGATCCTGGCAGCCCGACGACATCGTGCAGCAGGCGCCCGTGGCGCACACGAGACCCTCGACGGCGCACGTCGTCGAATCGCCGAGGTAATTGCCGCCGACGCCGTTGCAGTCATTCAGCGTCAGCTCGGTGCAGCTGTTGTCGTTGAAGCCGCAGCACGCGCCAAAAGCGGGACAGGTCACGCCGGCACACGTCGTGCCGCCGCCCTGATAAGCGCCGCCGGCGTTCATGCAGTCGATGCTGCCCATGACGTCCGAGCAGCCGCTCGGCGTGCAGCACGCGCCGAAGGAGCATTCCGTGCCGCTGCAGTCCGTGCCGTCGCCCAGGAACACGCCCAGGCTCGCAAGGCACTGATCTTCAGTCTGGTCCGGGAAGCAGGTCTCGCCGAAACAACAGCCGCCAATGGGCGGACAGGTGACGACGATCGTGTAGTTGCCCGTCGCGCCGTTAACGCCGGCAACGCGGAACAGGTAGGTCGTTCCCTGCGTCGCCGAGAAGATCAACTGGGACTGCAGGCCGCAACTGTCGTCGTTGCAGCCGAAGTCCACCATGTTGATGTCGCAGGGCGGCAGGTAGACCGCCAGCGTTGTGTCGAACGAGCTTCCGCACGTGGAGACCGTGACATCCGCCGTGCACGTGGCCGTCCACGAGAACCAGACGTCGTTCGTGTCGGGATTGTCAAAACAGAGCTGACTGACGTCGGAGCCCGTCGCATTGACCGTCGTCCCGATGACCGGAATTCCGGTCGTCAATGACGTCGCCGCCGAACAATCATTGTTCGCCGGCTGCGCCTGCGCCGATTTCTGGCTCATGCCGATTGCGCACACGACGCTTAGCGCAACCGCGATCTGTCGGGCCACGAATCGCACGTACGATTGCTTCGTACAGCGGCCGCTGACCACTCGCTTCCCTCTCAACATCATTCTCTCCTTCTTTCTCAACCTCCGAGCCCTGACGCCGGCTTGACGCCCCGCTCGGTTCCTACGATGAATTCGCCGCCATCGCCTCGCGCCGGACGCGGGCCGATGAACGGTTTACGAAATACGCTTTGGACTGACAGACGCTGAACTATCGCCGCGCCTGCGCACTGATGATCTGGCGCCCGCCGACGGTATCCCCCCAACTTTGGCGCCGATGATTCATGAACCGACGCCACGCGAAGGTCCCCATCCACCGATCCCCGGGCCGACGCGATGAGACAGTCATCAAACCCGGCATTCACACAACCGCCAGAGAGCGGCGTGTTAATTCCACTTGAAGTTTTGCGGAGGCTGGCGCCCGCGCCCGCATCCGCTTCGTCCGCACAACAGGAAACTGGCGAAACCCATAAGAAAGGCGCCCGCGCTGACGGCGGACCGCACGGTTTCAACCGTGAAAAGGCGCTTGATTTTTTCAAGCTGAGCCTCCTCCCTGACCCGTTTCGCGATCATCGACCGGCAGGAACCGCCGTCGAGGGTCGCGCTACGATTCTCACATTCTACAGAGATGTCGGCTTCATTATTCGTGTAAAATACGACCTGGGCATGTAAAATTGTAACAACGCAGCCAACACACGATACAACCTTCCGGCAGGATTGCATTACCAGCGCGCTTTTGAATCAAAAGTGCAATCGTCGAATTCCCGCCGACATGGTCCGTGCGCCGTCGAACATCCCGGGCCGCGCACGAGGTTCCCGGCGGACAACCCACATTCGGCACAAACCCGAGAGATTCTACGGTCCGCGCAAGCTCGCTTTCCCGCGGGTTCCCAGTCGCCTGAAACGTCGCCGCGCCGGAGTGGCTGGCGCGAATTCTGTTCCGCCGTTACCGGACAATACGGACATGCTCGAGACGATAATACCGAACCTTGCGCGAATCCTTCGGATATGAGACGTGTCGTCGTCAGTCGCCCGCGACACTATGCGTTTGCGATTCGCGTCGAGACGACGGCGCTTCGAAACCACCGACACGATCGGAGTGACAGGATCGCGCCGACCGCGCCACTGCAGAGCGCCATCAATGCGGCGCCGATCACGAGTTCGTCGGCTTCACCATTGACGACAACAAGGACGCCGCATCCACAAACCGCAAGCGCGCAGGCAGCAACGATCAGACGCTGAACGATCGGAAGACAGTGGATTGAGAAGATCGCCGACGACTGCATGGATCGTCGCCCCGTCAGGGCGAGGACAACGGCGACGCCGCCCGACAGGATCACCTGCAGGACAACAAGGGCGACAAACGCAACGATGTACATTGACAGCATCGCGCCCTCGAGTGGATGCAGGAGCATTACCGACAGAATCGCGACAACGCCTGCGCTGGGGATCGCAAAGACCGCCGCGGAGATAAAGAAATACAGTCGATCCCGCTCGCCCGATCGATGGATCGCGAGCGTCCTGAAATAATCCCGCTCCCTGATCAGCGCGAGCTGCATGCGCCGCCAGGCGACGAATGTCGCTTTCACACCGCGGGCGCCGTCAATCACCGGCGGCTGTCGTCGATTCGGCGCCGACAGCTCGACCGGCTGACCGCACTCCGGGCAGTTGCTCGACATGGGAATCAGGGCGATGCGGTAGCCACATTCCTCGCAGAGGGGCGTCCTCGGTTCCCAGCCAGGGCCCTCCGCAGGCCCGACGTATCGCATCGCCGAACGAATCAGAACGACAAACCACCAGAGCGCGACGAGCGAGATGCCGGCGATGTTCGCCGTCATCATGGTTGTGGAAGGCTCCGTCCCGGATTGCCAGAGCGGCGCCAGCATGAAGCCGACGCCAAGCGGTAACCCCATCGTCGTGCTCCACATCACCAGGCGCAGGCAGCGCCCGAACAACCGCCCCGTCCGCTCCCCCGCCGCCGCGAACGGCGCCAGCGCCAGCGCAAACAGCAGGACGCCTCCTTCGATTGCGACAACAACTCCAATGACGCTGGATCCCCATCCGAGCGCAGTCCACGTATGGACCTCAGTCACGCAGATCGTCATCGGCGTAAGCCGGATCTCTCGCACCGATTGCAGCGGGGGTGGCGCGTCGTGACTCAGCTCCATGGCGCTCTGATGAAAACGGACGACGGGATTGGCGTTCGGATACGACGTCGCCCACAGCATCAGACCAACGGCGTAGACGACACTCAGCAGGTGGGCCGCGATCGCGGGGCCCCAGCCCGCCGACGCCATCCGCCAGCCCATCGTCCTGGGGAAGAACCACAGAACGGGCGCCAGCGGCAGCGAGAACCAGCCCAGCCTGCTGCCGGCGGACGGCGGGACAGCGTCACAGACCGGCGGAAGCTCAGCCGGGACCAGTTCGCCATTGCCCTGAGAATCTTGCGGCGTGTCAGTCATGTTTCTGCAGGAGTTCGACTTCTGAAAACGGTTTTCGCCGCGCGTGATGAATCACTACATCGCCATCGCGATCCTCCGCCGCGACGTTGAATCGCCTCGATGGCTCAGCGCCCCCGTCATCCACGCCATTGGGCCCAACACCATACAACAAATAGTCCTCCCCATCTGAAGTCAGACGATATCGAAGCGGCCCTCCGCTGTCAGGATCCCTCGGGATCTCAGCCAGGTATTTGCCGGCGACCAAATCGTCCAGCGAATCCGGAAGTCGGCCGGTTTCGAATTTGTACGCCGATAGCGCAAACTCAGTCATGCCCGCGCTGCGACTCACCGCAATGCGGAAGACCATGCGATGGTAAAAGCCGGAACTGTCAGCCCACAGTTTGAACATCGGACCGTCAAGGATGCCGAACGCCGCCGCCGCCTCGCGCGTTCGCCGCACCGCCTGGCGCGCCTCCGGATACGTCATCGGTCCAAGCGCTTCGATCGCCGCACGATAGCGCGCGATCTTCGATTCGATCGTCCGCCGATCGTTATAGAAAATCGAGAGCGCATTCCACGCCCCGCAGCGCGGTGGTTCCGCGTCACTCAGCGCAAACCATCCGTTACCCGCCCCATCATTCGAATAGGTCTGATCGAGCAGCCGCGTCAGCACATCAACCTGCACGGAAACGACAGCTTCCCACATCGCCGGCGCCTCCAGCGTCGTCTGTCTGATGATCGCAATTGCGGCGGCGGCGTCCGCCCTTGAGACTTGACGCTCGAACGCCATCAGATGGACTTCCTCCAACAGCGCCGATGTGAATGCAACACTGCGCAGTAAGTTCCCCGGATCCCTGTACCGCATCAGCATCTTCGTCAGCTTCAGCCCTGTCGCCAGATCCGCCGTGGCCGCCGCAACGTCGCCTCGCCCCGCGTGATTGAGGCGCGCCCGAACCATCAGCAACTCGATGGCCGTACGCATATTCGGCGTGATCGCGATGGCTTGCCCCACGTCGCCGGGTTCGATCGCCGACAGCTGCGCCAGCATTTGCGTCACGGCCGGCGACTCGATGAACTGAATCACGGATCGTTGATTGGGCCGCTTTTCGGGCGCCCATTCGCCGTACGCGGCATCCGGAATATCGACAAGACCGCCGGTCGTGCTGACGTCGCCCCACGCCATCCCCGCGGGCGGCTCAAAGAGCTGAATCGGCGGCAGCGGTGGCGTGGCGCTCAGCGCCGCGTTCAGTTGATGAGTCCGATCCAATGTCGCATCAATGGGAGGCGAGCCTTCGGCGCCGCCCTGGGATCTCGCCGCCGGCGTGATGTCCCAGCGGGTCACAAGGATGAAGAAGAACCACGACAGGACCGCCAATCCGATTCCCCATCGGAGCGAGCGCCGAATACGCGTCCAGGTCGTCATGTCGAAACCTCAGGCCCGAGTGCAACACAGACGATGTCTGAGTCTATGTTCGGCAAGCGCCCGGATCAAGCGAGGCGAGCGCACTGCCCGTGGCGCCGAGTTCGCCCCGGCCGCCGGATCAACGCCTTCGAAGGACGACGCCGACAGCGTCGCGGCGAATCATCAGATAACGCTCACTCCTGAATCGCGATGTAGATCCGAACGCCGCTGAACGTGTCGCTGTAGTGTTCGAAGTCGACCGTGAACGCCCGCCGATAGTCGCTCGACTGCGCAAAATAGGACCAGATCTCCCGCCACAGACCGACCACGACTCCCGGCAGATCGCCGTCCGCCTCGAAAACAAGACAGGGCCCCGCCGCCACATGAATGACATCGAGCCCCTCCGGCTTGATATCCTCGTCCGGCTCCGTCTCGCACGCGACACTCAGGCGATAGGCGCCATCCTGATCGGATTCAAACTCGGAATACACGCCGAAGATCCCCGTCGCGTCTCTGCAGTCCGGGACGCGTCCCGCGATCTCCTCGCGAAAGAACCGCTCGTAGAGCGCGGGGATCTTCCCTGTGGCCGGATCCCGCTCGTCGGCGTTCGTCGTCCGACAGGAAATCCCCACAAACCGCCGCGCCTCAATGCGTTCCAGACGAGGATTCATATCGCGCCCCTGATGCCAATGAGAACGCCGACAACACTCACCCGAGTCCTGCCGGCGCTGGAAATTCAATCAACCTGGTTCGCCGCCATCCCGCCGAGCGCCCCCGCTCGGGAGGACGGGCGCTTCAGCAATCGGCGATTCGCCTTTCGGCTTTCAGTATTTCGGCTTTTCGATGCTCATACCGCCGCACACACCTTCTTCGCCGCGTCCGTCAGATCGTCCGCCGCGATCAGCGCATCGAGATTGGCTTCCTTCAGCATGGCCCGCGCCTTGTCGACGTTCGTGCCCTCGAGACGCACAACGACCGGTACCTTGAAGCCGATCTCCTTTGCCGCGTGGATCAGCGCATCAGCGATCACGTCGCACTTCGCGATTCCGCCAAAGATGTTGACCAGCACACCCTTCACTTTCTCGTCGGCGAGGATGATCTTGAACGCCTCGACGGCGCCCTCCTTGGTCACGCTGCCGCCGACATCCAGGAAGTTCGCCGGCGAGCCGCCGTGCAGTTTGATGATGTCCATCGTCGCCATCGCCAGGCCGGCGCCGTTGACGAGACAGCCGATGTTGCCATCCAGCGCGATGTAGCTCAGGTTGTGCTCCTTCGCCCGCATCTCCGCCGGATTTTCCTCCGTCGCATCGAACATCGCCTCGACATCCGCGTGCCGGAATGTCGCGTTGTCATCGAAGTTGAATTTCGCGTCGATCGCCTGGATCTCGGCGGGATGACCATTGGCCTTCGTCAGGACCATCGGGTTGATCTCGGCCAGCGAGCAGTCCTTCTCCATGAAGATCTTCGCCAGCGCGCTGATCACCTTCGAGGCCTGCTTCGCGTGATCGCCCGACAGCCCCAGGGCGTCGCACAGGCGTCGAAGCTGATACGGCTGGACGCCGAGATGCGGATGCACCCATTCCTTGATGATCGCTTCCGGATTGCGCCGATTCACTTCCTCGATCTCGACGCCGCCCTCCCTGCTGACCATGATCACGGGGCAGCCCTTCGCCCGATCGACGACCATGCCGACGTAATATTCCTTGTCGATGTCGACCGCCGGCGCCAGGAGCACCTTCTGAACCTTCACGCCCGCCGGGCCCGTCTGGTAGCTCACCATCGGCTCGGCGAACATCCGCCGGACATTCTTCTCGATATCCGCGGCGTTGTCCGACAGGATCACGTAACCGGCCTTGCCGCGACCACCGGCGTGCACCTGGGCCTTGACGACGAGCTTCCCGCCGCCGAGCGCCTGGATGGCCGCGTTGACGCCGTCCGCCGAGTCGATCACTTCGAACTTCGGTACGGGCGCTCCGGCCTTCTGCAAGAGTTGTCTCGCCTGGTATTCGTGCACGTTCATGGCAGTCTCCGTGAAACGCGGCCCGCTGTTGCTCGCCGCAGTAAGTCTCCGTAATTGCGACGTAGTCTAATCCGACCCGGCGCCGCCGCAAACCGCGCCGCCGACGCTCCGCACGACACACTCGCCGCCGCCCGACGCGTCGGAAGATCGCGAAAAGCCGCCCAAACCCCTCGTTTTCACCGCCCGATTCAGCCGCTATACTCCAAGACTGGTCAGTTTTTCACCCGGCAGCGTTTCTACGAAGGACATACGAAATGGCGAAGTTCATGGGACGCGTGGAGTTCCCTTGCACGATCGAACTCGGCAAGGGACTCGAAGGCGCCATCACCAACATCACGAAGATCGGCTACGTTGACGGTCAGGAAGGCCACCTCGTTTACCGTGGCTACTCGATCGAGGATCTCTGTGAGAACAGCAACTATGAAGAAGTCGCCTATCTGCTGATCTACGGGAATCTGCCGACCGCGGGCCAGCTCGACGACTTCCGCAGCAAGCTCCGCGCCGAACGCACGCTCTCCGAACCGGTCAAGAAGATGATCGCCTCGCTTCCGCGAGACTGCCATCCGATGAACGCCCTGCAGGCCGCCGTCGCAACCATGGGCTGCCTCGACCCGGATGGCCTGACGGTCACTCGGCATGTCTCGTCCCCGAAGGACGCGCTGGAGGTCGAACGCAACGTCGCCATCCGTATTCTGGCCCAGACGCGCACCGCCGCCTCGGCCATCGCTCGGGTCCGCATGGGCAAGGAAATCCTCGATCCCCATCCGGATCTCGACTTTACCGCCAACTACCTCTACATGATGTCGGGGGAAGTTCCCGATGAAACCCGCCGCCGCGTCATGGACGTCTGCCTCATTCTCCAGGCGGATCACGGCATGAACGCCTCGACGTTCACGGCGATGGTCGTCCACAGCTCGCTCGCCGATATGTACTCCACGATCGCCGCCGCCATCGGCTCGCTGCGCGGCCCCCTGCACGGCGGCGCCAACGAGGCCGCCCTGGCCGACATCCAGTCCATCGGCGGCCCCGCCAGGGCGAAAGACTGGGTCGCCCAGCGCATGGAGAAGCACGAGAAAGTCATCGGCTTCGGCCATCGCGTCTATAAGGCCCTCGACCCGCGCGCCGTCGTCCTCAAGGGTCACGCCGAGCGCCTCTGTCGCGAGCACGGCTTTGCCGACCTGTTTGAGACCGCCGCGATCGTCGAGTCGGAAGTCACATCACGAATGGAAGCCGCCGGCAAGAAGATCTACCCGAACGTGGACTTCTACAGCGGTCTGGTCTACCACGCCCTCGGCTTCCCGACACCGCAGTTCCCCGTGATCTTCGCTGTCGCGCGAACCGCCGGCTGGGTGGCCCGCGTCCTCGAGTATCTCCCCGAAAACCGCATCTTCCGCCCGCGAGCGGTCTATGACGGCGCCGTCGATCAGAAGGTCGTCGCCATGGACCAGCGCTGAGGCCGCGAATCCGTCGCCCCGCGTTTTCCCCGGGCGGCGTATCGCCGGAATGACAAACGAACAGGCCCGCCGACAGATGGCGGGCTTTTTTCGTTTGCTCGCAACGCGCGGATTAACGTGAGAACGATTGCCTCAGGCGACTACCAGTCTGAGATGAGCACCCGCACGCCGCTCGACGTTTTGTCGAACAGCTCAATCACATCACGGTTCTTCAGCCGAATGCAGCCGTGCGACGCCGGTGTTCCTATCTTTGCCTCGGCGGGCGTGCCGTGGATGTAGATGTAGCGATCATGAGAGTCGATGCCCGGCCCGGCGTTCTTCCCCGGCTCCATTCCGCGCAGCCAGAGGATGCGCGTGAGTACGAGGTCCTTGTCTGTCGCGTCCCCGGGCTTCCACACCTCGTTCTGATAGACGCGACTCTTGAACACGGCGCCCAATGGCGCCCCGTCTCCGAACCGTTCGTCGATGAAATGCCAGCCCAGGGGCGTTTTGTAGGAATTCGCCTGGCTCCCCGTCCCTTTTTCAGCCGTCGAACACGGATAGACGAAGGCGACGCGCGTCCCCTCGATCCCGACGAGCCGTTGTCGTTTGACGGAAACCCACAGGCCGAGTCGCCCCCCGACGCGCTGCCCCCACCCCTCCTTTGCCAGCGCCTCACTGATATCCGCCGGGAGTTCCGTCCCCGGCACAAAGAGATTGGCTGACCTCAGTTCGTCCACCGCCGCACGACATCCGAACAGGCATGAGGGAATCAGCAGAAGCAGGAACAGCTGTCGCGCGCAACCACGACTCGCCGCTATGTCGGCGCCTTGGCCCGAGCTGAGATCACGCCGACGTTCACACATTGGATCGGCATGCTAACGCACACTCGCTTGTGAATTCAAATCAGAGATCGGGCGCCCATCGCATGTGGGTGGCGGCGTCAGCATGACAGCGCCTCGGCCTCTCGCGACGCCCGAGCCTCTCCGCCCGCGTACCCGAATCGCCGGAAATCCGCCCCATAGTACTCCGCGACGAGCGAGCGCAGGTCGTCATCGTAAAACGATGGCCACGCCGGAAACGCCTTCAGTCGGCGAAGTTGCCCGGATGTCATGTCCGCCGCGCCCTCGACGATGTTGTTCGCATACGGCAGCCGCAACGTTCGAAATGTCGCGTGATACGGCAGGCCCAGTCGTCGTGTCAGCGCGAGCATGTCCGTGTCAAACGATTCGGCGCGCCCGACGAAGTCGATCGATCGCCCACCTTCAAGAAACAGGTACTGCGGCCGCCAGTGCGGATCCAGCAGGATCGGATCACAGCCGACCACATGTTTCACGAAACAACGGAAGCTGATTCCGTTCGCATGATCCACGGGGCGTCCCAGCGACGTGCAGACCGCCTCGATGACGGGACGCGCCGGCGACGCGGGGGCGTCCCAGCGAACCACGAATTTCTGAAGAAACGCCGACACCAGCCGCCGCCGCGGATCCCGAACGAATGCGAATGTCAGGTAGTCGTCGGGAATCGCCAACCGGCGGTCATGAAGCCACTGCGACAGGAACTCATGTGGACGCTCCGGCCAGTCCGCGCGCCCGGAATCGTAGCCCAGCGTGGTCAGGAACCACTGCTTGAGACTGCTGGACGCGACCTTGGGAATCGGGCAATAAACAAAACGGTATTCGTCATTCGGAAGATACGTCGACTCGGGCCAGATCCGGGGCATTACACGTTTGCCTCCACCATGACGACGCGATCCGGCGCGACGGAGGACACATGTCCCGCCGACGCGGCGTTCGCAAGGGCGTCAGTCGTAAATGCAATCGCTTCTCGCATCAACTTCTCGTACCCGAAATGCGCCAGCACACCGCCGCGCATCCGCGTCGCCGTCTCACGCCGCAGGTCCGGCCTCGCCAGGAAGAACTCGAGCCGCTCAACGAATTCCGACTCCCCGCCGAATGTCAGCGTCTCAAAGTCAGGCCACAACTGATCCGCCAGCATGATCTCCCGCCCCTCGCAAACGGCGGCGATTCTCGCCATGGCGCGTTCGTCAAAGTGCAGCGGCCGCCGAGGATCAATTCCCTTCATCTGGCAAAGCCGCTCGAATTCGCGATGCCACGGCGCCGGAAGGTCCGTACCGTAGCACTTCGCCGGGGCGCTCACGCCATGTTTCTGCAGGTACGCGCGCATGGCCCGCTTCACGGGCATGCCGATATCGCCCGCGTGTCGCCGCGCCAGGAAAAAACCGCCGGCCGCCAGCCCGTCCAGCACACGCTGATGCAGCGACAGATTGCAGCCCGAATGCAGATTCACTTTCGCCCGCCGAAACGCCTCGCCCAGTTCCGCCCCGTGCTCGATCGTCCCCCTTGCGAACTCGGCGAACTCGGGATGCGCGTCCCAGCCGTCGCCATAGATATGAAGTCGCCCTCCCGTTGAGCGCGCCCAGTTGGCGGCCCAGCGCAGTGTCTCCTGGCGGATGATCCGCTCCGCCAGCGGTCGCGCGAACTGATCGAGCAGCCCGTCACGCGCCGTCGCCGACAGCGACGTCCCCAGTGCGCCTTCGACGTCGTCAAGCATCACGCTGAAGTTGATCGCGCCGTTCAGCCGCCCGGCGCGATGTCGCTCATACAGCGCCTGTTCGATCCCCTGCAGGATGGCGAGCCCCTTCGGATTGTCACATTCCGCGATTCGGGCCGCCGCAAACGCCTTCGGCGTCTCCGACGCGTGCGTCGCAAACGCAACTTCGCAGTCCAGCTTCGAGGCGTCAGCTCCCGACGGAGTCGCGGACGTCAGTCTCGCCACGTCCGTCGCCATATCGCAGGCCATGAACCGTTCCGCCGGATATGCATATCGCCCCACAAGATCGCGCCTGCCCTGCCCCATCACGAAGTCGAGCTCGCCGAGCGCCTGACCGACCTTCGCGTCGAACAGCCACGGCAGCCGATCCTGAACCCACGTCAGCACGGGCAGGTTGTCCACCAGGATCGCCGGCTGCGAGATGCGGGTATGGTCGATCAATAAGACCAGGTCCGGATCGAAGTCGCGGATCGCCTCCAGCGCCACGATCGGCGAAATATGACTTTGATCGTCGGGTTCGATCACAATCCGCGTCTCGCAGCCGATCGCGCCAAGCGCCGCCAGCGCGTCGCGCGTCGCGTATTGCAGGACCGTCGTGAATCGGCAGGTGATCGACAACACGCGCAGGGCGTCGCCGTCGCCCCGGGTGGCCGACTCGAACCGACTCGCCCAGTACGCGGTGTCGCGCGCCGCATAGCGGCGGCTCACCTCGGCCCGCAGCGCATCGACCTCCTCCCGGCGGGCGTCAATCTGACGCTTCAGCACCGGCTCGGCGCGAGACTCGTGGTTCCATGGCGCCGTCAGGACGATCGACTTCGGCAGCGGCGCATTCGGAGTCTCAGTGATATGACGATCCAGCGTCTCGTAGGCTGATTCGCCCACACACAGGATCGCACGCGGCGCCGCCAGCGCGTCCGTCCAGTCCGACACGTGCAGCGCAACGCCAAGCGCCGAAAGGTCGGTCTCGATCTGGTAGACAAATGGAGACGACGAGTTCATGGTTCGGCACGACGCGGACACGTACAGCGGGAACTGCGCGCCCAGTCCGACGCCCTCGATCACGATCGGCGCAATGACACGATTCTCAACCTGTCGCCGCAGACTCTCGAGCGTTTCCGCGGGTTGATGCCGCCCGAAGCACGGGCGCCAGCATTCCGTCGCCCGATCGAACACGTCCCAGCGACCTTCGCGCGTGCGATGCAGTTCAAGTGTGTCCCGTCGCGCCGCGAACGCCTCCCGCACAGCGTCCGACCAGTCCCATCGCGCTGCAAGGGCCCGAAGATTGCGCTCAAACGTCGGCCGGACGACCTCCCAATCGACGAGTCCGTTCTGAGTGGGAACGCGCAACTGACAAAGGAGATCGCGAAGCCCGATTTCACCCAGGACAACAGGATCGAACCGCTCCGCGACGTCGGCCGCCCGATGCAGCAGCCCAAGCTCCGTCAGACAGCGCACAAGCGCCAGCCGCAGTTCGCCGTCTTCCGGCTGCGCCGCCAACGCGAGCGTCGCGATTTCGATGAACTCATCTCGCTGGCCGCGATCCGGCAGCGACAGGAGCTGTTCCCGAGTCAGGTTCGCCATGTCCGACGCATCCTCCGCATGCCGCCGGCTGCGCTCCGCATCCTCCCGAGGCATGGACACTTGCGCGATATCGGGCGTACCGCTCCGTGGCCTTGAGGCCGACTCGCGAATCGACCGATAAAGCCAAGGGAGACTGCGCAAACAGGCGGATTCGCGCAAGCCTTGCGCATCAGCACATGCACAACGCCAACGACCTACCGATCACGATCTCGCTGCCGCAGGGCTTCACCATCGGTGGCGTCACCACCTGGGCCCTCGCGATCGCTCGCCGATTCGCGACGCCCTCACGCCAGGTCCGACTGATCGCCCATCCGCCGCTCGAGGGACACGCGACCTTTGATCCGGCGCCATCGCTTGCCGACGCCAACGTCAGAATCGTCCACGCCCCCGCGCTCAGCTTCCAGGCCGATTTCGATTCATGTGTCGCAATCTACGCCGCCCAGCTCCCGACGCTCCTGCTGCCCAACCTCTGCGCCGAGTCCTTCGCCATCGCCGCGCAACTCTCGGAATCCCGCGCCAATGACCTTCGCGTCATCGCCTGGATCCACGGCGACAATCCCGTCGACTACGCCTACCTCGAACACTACGAACCGATCGTTCATCGCTATGTCGCCGTCAGTCGTCAATGCCAGGCGGAATTCACGTCGCGACGCCCCCATCGCAAACAGGACATCGCCTACATTCCCCACGCGCTGCCGTTACCGAGGCCAATCGCACGATCTCCCCTGAAAAACCGCCCGCTTCGAATCCTCTACGCCGGCCGCATGGAGCTTGGCGTCAAACGCGTCGTGGACATCCTCGCCATTGCGCGCCGACTGTGCCACCTCGACATTCCCTTCGACCTTCGCCTGATCGGTGATGGACCTCACGCGGACATGATCGACGCCCGAATCGCCTCGCTCACACAGGAACTCAACGGGCGCCGTGGGGCGATCCGTCGTGAGGCCGCCCGAGGACCGCACGAGATGGACGCCGCCTGGCAATGGGCGGACGTTGCCATTCTCACATCCCGCCTCGAAGGCTTCAGCGTCAGTACGCTGGAGGCCATGGCGGCGGGATGCGTCCCTGTCGTGACGAATGTCGCCAGCGGCGTGTCGGACATCATCCGCCACGGCCGGAACGGAATGACCTTTCCGATCGGCGCCATCGAGGCCGGCGCTGATTGCCTGGCGCGGCTCGCCGCCTCGCCAGACGCGCTCGCAGCCATGTCGGGCGCCGCGCGCGACACTATCGCCTCCGACTTCGGCGTGGACCGTCACGACCACGATGTCGCGTCACTCTTCGCCGGCGCGGTCGCCGACGCCGATCGACAATGGCCGTCCGCCGTCAGCATCGCCATCCAGTCGATCGAGGCGCCGACAGGCGCCGTGCCGCAGGACGCGCCGTCGCCAACCTACGACAGAATCGCGGCGTTCCTGTGTGACCAGCCGGATCGCAGGCGGATCGTCGTCTACGGACTCGGCGTCAACGGACAAACACTTGTCGAGCGCATTCGCGCCGACAGGCGCTTTCATGATCGCGCCCTGCTCGGCCTGGATGATCATGCGAGCGACGATCTCCTGGCGACGCTCGAACTGCCTCGCGCCACGATCGATGGACTGACCCCATGGCCCGATGACGCGATCGCGGTCATCACGCCGAATGTTCCGGATCGGATGTGTGAGCGCCTCGAATCGATCGGCGCCTGCCGAAATACGGACTTCACTGCACTCGCAACGACAAATGTCATCGAGTCGCCGCAGGCGCCAGGTCGGATGGAGTCCCTTTCATGTTGAGTGGCGACTGGCGAATACTGCTGTCGCTCCCGCTGGGCCTCGGCGCCAACGGCATGACCACGTGGGCGTTTCGGACAGCCCGGGCGCTCGCCGATCGCGGGCGTCGCGTGACGATCGTTGCGCACGACGCGCCCCAGGGCGATCCGGTCTTTGACGCAGCGGAACTGGACCTGCCGAACAACGCCGAGATCGCCCGTCTGCCGGCGCTCCGGAATCCTGAGCATTGGGAGCGGATCCTCGATGGCTACAGACGACTCCTTCCCGCCGTCCTGATTCCGACAACCATCGAGCAGAGCTTCGAAGTGGCGGCGGCTGTTGCCCTGTGCGCCCCCAGCCGGGTGCGCGTGATTGGCTGGAATCATGTCGATCACGAATACGACTACACGTGCCTGCGGCATATCGAACCCATCTGCAGCGCCTTCATCGCCAACACGCGCCAATGTACAGAACGGCTCGACGCGCACATTCCGCATCGATCCGATGATATCGCCCGCATTCCCCATGTGCTCGGCGCCGTCGAACCGAGGCCGCCAGCGTCATCGCACAATGGCCCCATCCGCATCGGCTATGCCGGACGCCTCGTGGAAACACAGAAACGCGTCGCGGACCTGCTGGAAGTGGCGTCGATCCTGGAATCCCGGGGCGTTCCCTTTCAGATGCGAATCGTGGGCGACGGTCCCTCTCGCGACACAATCGCGAGCTTTGCAGACCAATTCAACCTGCGCCAGGCGTCTGCGAACGAATCGCCGGCCGGCGCTTCTCGAATTGAATTGTCGGCGTCGACGCCGCCGACACGAATCCACGAATTCTGGAGTGACTGCGACTGCCTGCTGCTCCCCTCGGTCTATGAGGGACTCAGCATGCAGCTGATCGAGGCCATGCAACACGGCTGTGTGCCGATCGTCAGCGCCAGAAGCGGCGAGGGCGACGTTATCGAAGGGCGGCGAAACGGACTCACGTTCGAAGTCGGCGATTGCGAGGCGGCCGCCGACTGCGTTGCCGCCCTCGCAGGCTCCCCACAGTTTATGCGTCAACTCGCCGAAGCGGCCCGTCAGACGATCGCAGCCCTGTGCGCACCCGCGGCGACGATCGACCGCCTTGATGCAATCATCGAGTCCGCGATCGAGGCCCCCGACCGGCGCTGGCCCAGAACGAGGCCCCTGTCCGTGCGAGCGACGTCATCCGGGGCGGAGGATTCCGCCAGCCAGGACGCGGCAAGAATGCGTTCGGCCCTCACCGAGCTTGCGAACCGCGGCGGGCGCGCCGTCGCGATCTACGGGGCCGGTCGCCACACACAATCCATCGCGACCGCGTTCATCAATCCGCCAGTCGAGATTCTCGCCTTTATTGAGGACGATCGAAGCGACTCCGCACAGACGCTCTGGGAATGGCCGATTCTCTCTCGCGCCGAAGCAATCGCTCTCGATATCGACGCCGTCATCATCAGTTCCCGTATGAACGAAGCGCAAATGCTCAGGCACCAACCCGAGTTCGCGTCCGCGGGAATCGAGCTCTTGCCGCTCTACTCCGAAGGACGGGCTGCAATTCCTTTTTCGACGTCCCGCCGCCGTCCGAAGTCGGGCGCCAATTCCCTGACTCAAACCACACCACAAGCCCACGGAGTCGCAGGCGTATGAATCGACCCGACGTCTTCCTTATCTCGATCGATTGCCTTCGCCCGGATCACGTCGGCGCGTTCAATCGCCTCTCGCGACTCACACCGAACCTTGATCGCGTCATCTCAGGTGGCGCCATCTATACACGAGCGATGTCACACGCACCGTTCACAACGCCGGCCGTCGCGAGCATCCTCACGGGTCGTTATCCCTTCCAGCATGGCGTGCGCCTCCTGCTGGGCCAGCTCTGCAATCCGGCGGCCACGACCCTCGCCGAGGCCGCCAAACGCGCCGGATACGTAACGGCGGGCTTCCCGTCGTCGTTCATTCTCAATTCGCCGACCGGGCTCTCTCGCGGCTTTGACGAGTACTGCGATGTGGAAGACGGCGTCATGACGCGCCGCGGCGGCTGCTGGCGTCACGGCGCCCCGCTCAATGTCGCGCTGGATGAATTCCTGACGCGCGCCGGCGATGACGCGGTTTTCTGCTGGCTTCACTATTTCGACCTGCATGAATACCACCTGGATGAATCGGCGCCGCATCAGACGACGTACGCCCGGGACCTGCGTGAAAAGGTCGATGGCGGATGCGTCGCATCCCTCTTCCGTATTCTCGAATCGCATGACCGCATGAGGAACGCCGCATTCATCTTCACAGCGGACCATGGCGAATGCCTTTACGACCACAACGCGCGAGGTCACGGCCAGCACCTTTACAACAGTGTGCTCCACGTCCCGCTCGCGATCGTCTGGCCAAACGTGATGCGGCCGGGAGAGGTTCGACGCGATCTGGTTCGACACGTCGATCTGCTGCCGACACTGCTCGATATCTGGAACCTCGAACCCGACGATCCAGCGCTGGCGCCGCCGGGGCGAAGCCTGCTGGACGAGCCCGCCACCGATGAGATTACGTCATACGCCGAGGCCTCCCCGCGCCAGCTCTTCGACGGCGCCGCCGCGGAGGTCCGCCCGTTCGAAGGCGCCGAAATCCAGTCGATTCAGACTTCGCAATACAAACTGATCCGGAAGGAAAACGGGGACCGTGAACTCTATGACCTTCTGAACGACCCCGGGGAATTCGCGGATTTGATGACATCAACGCGCACAAACGCCGAACCGATCGCCGCCGATCTCGCCGATCGCCTCGGCGACCTGCTGCGGGCGGAGACGTTCGCTTCGGCCACGGCCGCAATACCACAGGAACAGGTTGTGCGAGATCGTCTCCGCGATCTGGGATACGTCTGACGAGATTGGCGCAACACGATATGAGCACACAGAATCAACAGGTCGATCCAACAGCGCGCCTCGCGCCCTCCGTTCGCATCGACATCGCGCCGGACGCCCGACTCCATGTGGGCCCGCGGGTATCAATCGCTGATGGCGTGATGATCGACATTGACGATGAAGGCGTCATCCGCATCGACGAACACGTCGCGATTGCCCAACACGTTACCCTGCGCGGACACGGTGACATTCACATCGGCGCCGGCGCTGTGATCGACGCCGGCGTCGTGATCGACACGCGCGAATTCGTCCCCGTGACGTTCGCGCCGGATCAACCCGCCGCTGTCATCAGGCGACCGATTCGGATTGGGCCTCGCGCCCGCATCGGCGCCAACGCGGTCCTCCGGGCCGGCGTGACCATCGGCGCCGACGCCGTCGTTCCACCCTGCATGTTTGTCATGCGGGATGTCCCGGATCGCGCGATCGCGTCCCCGGCGCATACGCCGATGGATGCGACATCTGAAACACTCCGATCGCCGCGTCGCTTTCTCTTCGGATTCTGCCGCTGGCACGAAACCGCCCGCCACTTCGTCACGCTGGCCAATACGCTTCGCGCGGCGAACATCGACAGTCGAATCTATGGAACGCCCCTGACGCTTTCGCGCCTTCCCCGCCTGCGGACCGAACAGGCGATCGCCCACGACGACAGCGCCGACATGGAACGCGTCCTCGATGACTGGCGCCCCGACGTTCTCTTTGTCTGGAGCGGCGCAACGCAGGTGGACCAGGCCCTCCTGAACGCCGCGCGCGATCGCAACATCGAATGTCGCGTCGCGGAGCTCGGCTGGTTCCCGCAATCACGGACAATTCACTTCGACCACGAAGGCGCCAACGCAAGAAGCTCCATTCGCAGGCTCGATCTTTCGCAGGTTCGGATCGACCCGCGATTCGACGACTGGCTTCATGCTCGCCGGAACGAACTCGCAGAAGCCGCGCCCGACATCGACGGTTATATCTTCGTTCCCCTGCAGGACATTCGAGATACGAACATCACGCTCGCGTCGCCCTACGACTCCATGGACGCGTTCGTGTCCGCCCTCGCGATGCGATTCCCGAATGAGACGTTTGTCGTTCGACCTCACCCGTGCTTCAACGACGTCTGGATCACGCCTCGGCCCAATGTCATCGTCCGACGAGACAAGTCCATTCACCCGTGGCTGCAGCACGCCGACGCCGTCGTCGGAATCAACTCCACGGCCCTGCTCGAGGCGTTGGTCTACGGCAAACCGTCGCACGCCGTCGGTGTGGGTCTCGCCACAGGTCTCGATGTTCTCTTCGAGGCGCCAGATGTCGACGCGCTTGAAATCCATCGTTCGATTCCCGCCGAACGGATGGATCGTGTTCGACGCCTGCTCAGCGAACTGGTCTTCACTCGGCAGGCCTGGACAAAGGACCTCCACTACCTGGATCGACTTCCGCAGATCTACGGTCTGGCCGACATTCTCTCCGCGGCGCCAGGCGCATCTCCCGCCCGACCAGCGGCGATTTCTGCGCGAAGTTAGCCAACGCGCCGTATCGCGTCTTCCCCGGTCCCGTTTGGCTTAAGCCCCACCGCGCCACGGACGATGTGTTATCAGAACCTCAATCACGGAGTCCAAGGATGGCCCGCGCGCAGAAACAGCGATCTCGCAGGAACACACGACAGAACATGCGGAAAGTGGATCGCCGCTCCGAAAACGGGGGCGCCGTCGCCAACTCGTCAACGCGGATCGCGGGCACAGCTTCCAGTCGATTCGCCAGGTGGGCCCCGCTGCTGCTGATTGTCGCCGGCGCCCTTGCGTACAGCTCCAGTTTCAGGGGCGTCTTCCTGCTCGACGACATCATTCGCATTCGAGACAATCCCTATGTCGCCGGTCCCTGGTACGAAGGCGCATGGCTGGGTGACAAACTCAAACGCCCCCTCGTCAGCCTGTCCCTCGCCATCAACAACGATCTCGGCGGTTCACTCGCCGGCTATCACGCCTTCAATCTCGCCTTCCATCTGATTGCGGCCCTCGCACTGTATGGCATTATCCGTCGGACGCTTCGGCTACCGCGACTTCGTGATCGATTCGGCGATGTCGCCGATATGCTGGCGTGGATCATCGCCCTGCTGTGGGCGCTGCATCCGCTGCAGACAGCAAGCGTCACATATATCATTCAGCGCTGCGAATCCATGATGGGCATGTTCTACCTGCTCGCCCTCTACTTCGTGATTCGCGGCGCCACGACAACCCGCTCGAAACGCTGGTACGCCTTCGCGATCGTCGCCGGAATCAGCGGCATGCTCTGCAAGGCCGTCATGGTCACGGCCCCCGTCATGATCCTTCTCTTCGATCGCATCTTCCTGACGGACTCATTTCGCGAAACACTTCGCCGACGCTGGGGCCTTTACATCGGGCTTGCCTGCTCACTCGTATTCCTGTCCGACGGTGGGTTCTTCTCCAACATGTTCAACGCCGTCGCCAGGCTGCCGATGACGGCGGCGGAACCGCCCAGGGGACTCGGCGGCATCCCCCCGATCATGTACGCGGCGACGCAACCCGGCGTCATCCTGCATTACCTTCGCCTGTCCTTTATTCCCGTGGGCCTCTGCTTCGACTACTGGTGGCCCGTCGCGACTAAACCGTCGCAGATCATTCCGCCGGCGATCCTGCTTGCCGTCATTGTCGGCGCCATTCTCTGGGCGTTTCGCCGGAAGCCCGAGTACGGTTATCTCGGGCTCTGGCTCTTCGCCATCATCGCACCGACATCCAGCATCCGACCGCTCCAGAGTGTCGCCTTCGAACATCGAATGTACCTCTCCCTCGCCGGTCTCATCGGACTCGTTGTCTTTGCCGCCTACGCGTTGATTGAGCGGGCATCGGAAAGTAACGCCACAACGCCGCGCCGTGTGGGCGTGATTGTCGCGCTCCTCGCCGCGACCGCGCTGGGCTTCGCGACATTCGAACGCAACAAGCTGTATCACAGCGAACTTGGAATGTGGGAGGATGTCGTCGCCAAGGCGCCGAACAACCCTCGCGTCCGAAGCAACCTCGCGCTGAGCCTGGCCCGGAAGGGAGAGTTCGACGCAGCCATCGACCACCTCGAAAAGGCGCTCGCCCTGTGGCCCGACTACGGCGAGGCCCACAACAACATGGCCATGGCCCTGCTTCGGAAGAACAAGCCCGCCGAAGCGCTCGCCCACGCCGACGAAGCCCTGCGCATCTGGCCCGGCAATCCCGACGCCCATGTCAACAAGGCGGGCGCCCTGCTCGACCTGGGTGATCCGCTGACCGCCATCAAACACTACGAACGCGTCCTCGAACTCAAGCCCAACTACGACGCGATTCGCAGCGACCTCGGCGCCGCCTACGCTCAGGGCGGCATGCTCGACAAGGCGATCGAACAATACGAACTGGCGCTCAGGAAGAACCCCGACGACTGCATGGCCATTAATAACCTCGGCGGCGCCTACTTCGACATGGGGCGCGTCGACGACGCCATCGCCAACTTTCGTCGGGCGGTGGAAATCAACGACGAATACGCCGACGCCCATCACAACCTGGGGCTGGCCCTGAAAAAGCAGGGGAAAATCGAGGAGGCCATCGCGTCCTATCGCCGGGCCATCGAGCTCAATCCCGACTACGGCGACGCCCACAACAACCTGGGCAGCGCCCTGCTCGCCACCGGCGACGCCGCCGGCGCCGTCGCGGAATTCGAGACCGCCCTGCGTGTCAAACCCGATTTCCCGATCGCCCACACCAACCTGGGCCACGCCCGCTACTTCCTCGCCATCGCCCACGAAAAGGCGGGGCGCATCGACGACGCCATCGCCACCTATCGCGCCACCCTCGAGATCCTCCCCGACCATCCCCAGGCCCAGGCCCGCCTCAGCGCCCTGCTGGCCCGGGATCAGGTCGCCGTCGGCGCCGCCGAATAGGGTCTGAACACCAGCCGCCCCGGGCGTTGCGGCCCGGCCATCTTCGGATAAAATACTGGGCTCGATTCGCGGGAACGCATCCGCGACGTGGCCGGCCCGACCGCTCCGACGGGCGCCGGCGGCGTGATGTTCCAACAATGGACGGAGCGGTACCTCGATCGCCCGCCTGGCCCGCAGCCAACCTTCGAATTGCGGCCCGGCAAATGACTTGGGTGATCGATGTGATGGAAGGAGTTCAGTATGGGTAATTATTGTGGACCGAAGGTGCGCCTCAGCCGCGCCTTGGGCGTGCCGATCGCCGAGACGCCGAAGCACATGCGGCTTCGCCGCGAATCGCCGCCGGGCATGCACGTGCTTCGACGTGGTCGCCGCAAGAGCCTCTATGGCCAGCAGCTCATGGAGAAGCAGAAGCTCGCGCGATACTACAACGTCCGCGACGGTCAGCTTCGCCGCTACATGGAAGAGGCGACCCGCGCCAAGCGAACGACGCCGCTCGTCCTCCACGAAATCCTCGAAACGCGACTCGACAACGTCGTGCGTCGGCTCGGCTGGGCGCGAACGATCTGGCAGGCCCGCCAGATGGTTTCCCACGCCCACTTCAAGGTCGACGGCGTCAAGTGCAACATCCCCTCCTTCCGCTGCAAGCCGGGCATGACGCTGACCGTCAAGCCGAAGAGCCAGAAGTTCGTGAAGGAGATGAGCGAGACGGCCGAGTTCCACCTGAATCTCGACTGGCTCGAGCGCGACGACACGAAGTTCGAAGCCAAGATCGTCCGCATGCCGTCGCTGGAAGACAGCCGCATCCCGTTCGACATCGACTACAACAAGATCGTCGAGTTCTACAGCCGCTAAGTTCGGCTGTCCTTCGAACGGACCATCATCACAGCATTCATCATCCCGTCGGCGCCCACGCCGGCGGGATTTTTTGTTTCCCGCCGCGACGCACGTCGGTCAGCGGACGCGCCGTCCGCGGTGGACCACCCAATTGCGCCCGCGCGGCCGCGCAACTCGGCGGAGCATTTGCAAATTCCGGCGGGACTCGAAACGCAAAGTCAACGGCGCCACGCTTCCCCCGTGCATTCCGCTGTTCAGCAGGACGGCGCGGGTGACGCGTGGAGCCTGGATGTTAACTGGATTGGATGGCGACGATGCGCGGCGCCTCAGGCGGCGCTGGATCGTGATGACTGCGACTTGCGTCGGCCCTTGCGAAAGGGCTTCGGCGGTGCGCTCGAATTCGGATTCGCCTTCCCCTGCGGACGACCGCCCGGACGACGCTTCTTCGATCGCTTGCGTCGCTGAGACTCGCCGGCGTCTGTTGTCGGGCGCTCTTCCCAGGTACCACGATGCGTCGGGGCCGATCGCGTCTTCTTGCGCGACGGGCTCGAAAACCGATTGGCGCCCTTTGCCACACGGGGTCGCGAAGACGCCGGCGCCGCCGCGCGATCCGCCGCCGCGGGCGCGGGAATCGATGCGGGAAGCGTCGCCCGCTCCAAAGGCGTGCGAATCAGCTTCTCGATCGCCCGAAGACTCGGCCGATCTTCCGGCGTGCAGAAGGAGACGGCCGCGCCAGAGGCCCCGGCCCGACCTGTCCGGCCGATGCGATGGACATAGGTCTCGGGATCGGGCGTCAGGTCGTAATTGAACACGTGGCCGATGTCGTCGATGTCGATGCCGCGAGCGGCGAGGTCCGTTGCCACGAGGACCTGCGTTCGCGCCTTGCGGAATTCATCCAGGGCGCGATTCCGCGCGGCCTGGCTCTTGTTGCCGTGGATCGCCGCCGCCGTGACTCCCGCCTTGTCGAGCTTGCGGGCCAGCGTGTCGGCGCCGCGCTTCGTGCGCGTGAAGACGAGCGCCCGATCGCCGGGCAGCTCGCCGATCAGATGGACGAGCAGCGGCGTCTTCTGGGGCTGATCGATGTGATAGACGCGATGCGTGACGCGCTCGGCGGGCGTCGCAACAGGCGCCACCTGAATGGACACGGGCTCACGGAGCAGATCGTTGGCGAGCTGGCGAATGGGCGGCGGCATCGTCGCCGAGAAAAGCAGCGACTGCCGCTGTGCCGGCGTCTTCGCGACAATTCGACGCACGTCCGGCAGAAATCCCATGTCAAGCATGTGATCCGCCTCATCCAGGACCAGGTATTCCACCTTCTCAAGGCTGACAAATCCCTGGTTCATGAGGTCGAGCAGGCGTCCCGGCGTCGCAACGATCACGTCCACGCCGCTTCGCAGCGCCCGGACCTGCGGGTTCTGGTTGACACCGCCGAAGATCGCCGTCGTTCGAATCGATGTGTGCTCGCCGTAATCGGCGAAGCTGTTGAGGATCTGCTGGGCGAGTTCGCGCGTCGGGCAGAGCACCAGCGCGCGAACCTGGCGGACGGGTCCTCGATCTTCCCTTCGATGGGCGCCGCCGCGTCGATGAACGGGTCGTCGATCGCGTCGGACGGGCCGATCTTCGGAGACGCCCGCCCCGAATTCCTCTTCGCGCTCGGGAGTCGCGACCGGACGGGCGCCGGTCTCACAAAGTCGCTGGATCAGCGGCAGCGCAAACGCCGCCGTCTTGCCGGTCCCCGTCTGGGCGCAGCCGAGCACATCGCGTCCCTCAAGGATGACGGGAATTGCCTTCGACTGGATGGGTGTCGGGCTCGTGTATCCGGCGTTGCGCACGGCGCGCAGCAGCGGTTCAGCCAACCGCAGATCTTCAAAAAGCATTCAGGTGGTTCTCAATCAGTGGGAAAGACCGGGATGTGTCCAGCGCTCGCTGCGCAAGAAAAAACCATCGGCGCCGATCTCATGCTCCGATGGCCGACATTGGACCGATCCAGGAGACGACGTGTGAATTATCGCCTGCGAGAGCACAAACGTCAATCCGGCGGCGGGCGCCCCGACGCCGAAGGATGCCGCCAGGACGGCGGAACGCCGATAACGCCGGAAACCCGTTATTGGGGAAGGACCTACAGGAATCGGACCGCCCCGCGAATTACGACAGCCCTGCATTCCGTATGGAGGCCGCCTCCCGCGGAGGTAGCGAAACCGCCCGGCGCTTCAGTGAATTCGAATCCAACACCGGCCGTCACGATGACACGAAAACACGCGGGAGGCGCCCACCCTGCTTCCTGGCGCCATCATCAGAATGTGGGCAGAATGCAGTTGCTTCCACAGAAATTCCACGGAGCCGCCGGTCATGACGGCGGCTGGAGCATATGGGGGATTGCCTTTGAAGATTGAACTGGAAGAAACTGGCGGGTCGCTTGAATGGGACGAAATCGTCGCGCTCGAGGCGCACGTTGGGGCTCGATTTCCCGACGACCTGCGGGACTTTCTGAAATCCTGTAACGGCGGACGGGCAAAGCCGAATGTCATCGACGTGAAGTCGTACCCGGCGCCGAGTGAATTCAAGATCAAAGTGAATTGGTTCCTTCGAGTTTGCGATACCAGGCCTTCCTTTACCTTGCGATCGGCCTGGGAACTATGGCGTAACACTGGCCATCCTGTGCACGTCTTGCCGTTCGCTACGGATATTGTTGGATCACAGTTTTGTATATCGCTCGCCGGCGACGACCGCGAGTCGGTCTATTACCACAATTACTACGGCGATGGACCGGACTCCGGATGCAGATACCGTGATTGTTATCCAGTGACGACGGGGTTTACAGATTTCCTGGACATGATTTGCCCACAGGACTCATGGCGAAGCTAGTCCTTTAGGGTGGCCGCCTCCCGCGGAGGTAGCGAAACCGCCCGACGCTTCAGTGAATTCGAATCCAACACCGGCCGTCACGATGACACGACGACACGCGGGAGGCGCCCACCTTACTCGCATTGGATCCAACACTACATCAGTCGTCAAATATATCTGTGAGCATGGTACCTGCCCCGACTATACGAAAACCATCTAGCTTCTCCAACGCCCTTCCTATCTTCCTATGGAGTCTTATCGCCGATTTGGAGTCTTCAAATTCGACTTCTATTTGCAGACAAGGAAAAGCTCTCCCGTCAGTTTCTACTGCTACCGCGCAAACTCCATCGATCGACGCAACGGAGTCAATCATTGGCGATCTCACGACACTCAAATCGTCACCTACGAGCATGATGTCAAAATCAAATACAGTCTTCTTCATGGCTTAGGACGTCCTGGAAAGTACAGCTTACCGTCACTGCCGAGTGCCTCCAACGTGTCCACCACGTCCCCCCAATAGCCCTCATCATACCGGACATTGTAGCCGAGCTAAGTCGAGCTAAGTCAGGACAGTTACTACTTTCTTGACACTCCTCCCCGCCGCGGCACACGATACCGTCCATGACACGCGAAGCCCGAGCCGTTGTCGTCGGTGTGGCGCATCACATCACGCAACATGGGAACAATCGGCAGGACGTCTTCTTCGTCGATGACGATCGCCGGTACTACCTTCACATGCTCAAGGCCAAGGCAGAGCGGTACGGTCTCGTCGTTCACGCCTATTGCCTGATGACCAACCACGTGCACATTGTCGCGACGCGTCCGGCTTGTTGTCGTTTGACGAGTGGCCGTAGCGGTCAAGACGCGAGCGATGGCGGAAGGATCTGCAATCCGCCGAAGACGAGGCGTGGATCGGCGCGCTCCGTAATTCGACATTCAAGGGCCACGCCTTGGGATCGGACGCCTTCATCAGTAAGATCGAGACGATCGTCGGCCGCCGCCTGCGACCGGCGCCGATGGGCAGACCGAGGAAGAAGGCAAAGCGGAGCCCGAAGCGGCGGAGAAAGTAGTAACTGTCCTGACTTATCAATTGATGTACCAGAAATGCACCCGGTGCGCGAAGTTCACCTCGATCTCTCACAGCATTCCGCGACATCGTCAATCACTGACTTCACCCACTCCCAGTAGTCGGCGTATTGGGCATCAATGTCATAACCTGCAGGCGTCCACCCATGTATCACACAAACGCCAACACAACTGGCATTCTTGACCGCAACACACGCGATATCGTCACAGTCTTGACGCCGTGCAAACGCGATTAGAGGAGAGAAATCCGAACTCGATGGCCAGCGCAAAGATACATCGAATATGTCCTCAGTTTGCAGGAAATACCATGGCTGCAATGCCGAAAACGCATCGAATCCCACTAGGCTCCGTCTGAAAACCCATCAGGCCAGCGTTCTCAAGTAGCGTTGGATG
>DAOPJV010000007.1:0-30340 GCA_035399845.1 Phycisphaerae bacterium
AGCCAGTTGGCGACTCCAGAATAATCAGCCACGACTTGGTGAAATATGCGGGCTATGACCTGTCGCACTCCCCCGAGCGTTGCCCTGAGTGTGGAGTGAGTCGTGCGTCGTGAGTGTTGAGTGTGTCGGGCGTTTCCTTGCGACCGCTGGCGCCGGATTCCCTTCCGGCGCCCCCTCCCCGCGACCGCTGGCGTCGGATTCTCTTCCGGCGCCCTCTCCGCCCCCCGCGGGAATCCCTTCCCGCAACGCGACGTCGAAGGCTGGGCCGCAACAGGCGTTATGGCATCGAGTTGCGAGTTACAATGTGCGATTCGCTGGTGTCGTGGCGCCGGCTCGCGGAATGCTCTTTCGAATACGACGTGTGCGAAAGTTGGCGCACATCATTGGCGTACGCTCCGCGGCCTTGGCGCTGGCGGGCAGGCCGACCAGTGGCGCGCGCCGCGACGCGGCGCGAACAAATACCGCCTCTCGCCCGGAGAACGCCGACGCTTTTTCCGGCGCCAGGACAACGCTACAGTGACGCGTGACGAACATGACGCGGCCTGAAGACGGAGACACACCGATGAAGCGAATGCGAATTCTCGTACTCTCATGTCTGTTTTGTCTGGTTGGCGGGAGCATGGGTAGCGGCCCCGCGTCGGCGCCCGGCGTTTCAACAAAAGGCGAGCTCGTTCGGTCGGCGACGCCCACTGACTTCCGCAATGGACTTGTCGCCCGCTTCCGGGACGCGGACGCCGCGAAGTTGACCGAGTATCTGGAGTCCGAAGACACGACGCTCGCCATCGCCGCCGCATGGGAAAAAGCGCGTCGAACGATCGCCCCGGGCGAAAGCGCTGACGCCGCCTACCCCGCGACGGCCCTGGCGCGATTCGCCGGGTTTGTTGAGGGCGCACTCCATGTCCAACCGCCGACCCATTGGGAAGAGGGGCTTTCGAGCGCCGTGTATCGAAACCGCACATTCACCGGTTTCGCGGCGCCGCATGCGCCCTCAAAAGAACCCGGATTCGATCGGGAGAAACGCGCGTGGATCGTCACTGCGGGCAAACGAGAATTCAGAATCCCCGCGAATCAATTCGATTCAGACGGGTCTCACACCTACTCCATCACACTGTCCGACGACGGAGAATTCGCCTTCGTCGCCATGTACACGATGACACCTTCAAAATTCCCGGTGTTTCGCATTGATGTCGAGAGCGGTCGCATCCAGTGGCGGCGAGAGATTTGGGGCGGCGTTTGGCTTGGCGCCGGATCGGGACCGTGCCCGCAGCATGTGGATCTCCTCATTCGCGACAAGTCGGTGTACGTGTTCGGCGTCGGAATCCTGTCGCTATTCATCGAAGAGCTCGATGTGTCGACCGGCGATGTTGAGACAAGATTCGGAACAGGGTACATGGACTGGGTTTCACCTCGCAGGGCGTAAGCCACGAACAACGACCCTGCGAAAAGCCAGCCCGGATAGCCAGACGCGTGGAGTTCGCCGCGGACGATCGGACCCACGACCTGTCAGAGCCGCGCGGCGGCGCCGGGGGCTGGGCCGCACATGCGCCGCCGGTCGTTGCGGCCGTGGCGGGTGGAACCCGCCCTACGATTCTCCATTGGCGGCGCCTTGTGAGTGTCGCGGGCGCCGGGCGGCGCCTCGACAACGACGCGGCCCAGGCTCGACGCGCGACTCCGGCGCACCCTCCGCGGCCTTCGCACTGGCGGACAAGCCGACCAGTGGCACGCGCTTTGACGCAATGCGAACAAACAGGGCCCCCCCCCGAAGCCGACCAGTGTCACGCGCGCGATCGCGGCTCGACCCCGGCGGTCAGCGTCGTCGCGCGGCGCGTCGGTGTCTTTTCATTCGGCTCCAACCGATGAGCAGGAACGGCATCATCATGGGCGCGCCACCGCCGCAGCAGGCGTTTGTGTCGGGAACTACCTGGGCGCTGTTGTCTTCCGGGTCACAACCGTCGGGGATTCCGTCGTTGTCGGCATCGGCGTTGTCGTCGAAGCCGGGGCAGAGGTCGGCGCTGTCGCAGACACCGTCGCCGTCGGAATCGTTGGACGCATCATTCGGGCACGGGTCGGAGAAATCGCAGACGCCGTCACCATCGCTGTCGCCGGTCGCGTCGATGCCGTCGCACAGATCTCTGTCATCACAAACGCCGTCACCGTCACTATCGCCGCTGGCGTTGTCGCCGTCACAGATGTCGAAGTTGTTGCAGATGCCGTCGCCGTCATCATCGCCGGACGCGTCGTCGCCGATGCAATCGTCGCAACCGTTGCCGACGCCGTCGTTGTCATCGTCGTCGAGAACGCAGGTGGTGATCTCCATCGACCAGTCGACGAGCTGGCCCTCGTCGCCGCCGCTATTGTCAAAGATATCGAGGACCCACAGGCCGTTGGGGTCTTCACCAATGAAGGCGGCGAGTCCTTCTTCGGGCGCGACGAATAACTCGACAACCATGGTGTCGTAGTCGACTTCGGTGACGGACCCGGGCGGATTGAAATCGCCCGCGTCGTCATCCCAAACCGTGCCGTTGAAGACGTCGGCCTTGGCGCCGCCGTTGTAGGTTGAGAGCGTCACGATGGCGCCCGCCGGTGACGTGAGCGTGATATTCAGGTCGGCGGAATAGGTGTGCGTGATGAAGGTGGTGACGTTGATATCGCACACAAAGGTGTCGAGCCCATCCACATGAAGGGTCGATGTGGTCGTGTTGTTATCGACAATCGCGCGCGGCAGGGCGCCGTCATCGGTGGGGATATGGGTCGGGGTGTTTGCCAGATCACTCGGCAGCGTTGTAAGGATCAGCGACCACGCGTCGAGCGTGCCGTCATCCGACGCCATATCGTCGTCGGCGATCGTCAATGTCCAGTCGCCGTTGGGGTTTTCGCCGATGAACGCGCCGAGCGGCTCTTCGGGCGCCAGCGGGGTCACGACGCCGTTGTTCATATAACTGAAATCGCCGACCGGACCGGGGGCGTTTGTGTCACCGGCGTCGTCGTCCCATGTGGTTCCGTTGAACAGATTGCCGAAGGGGGCGCCATTGTCGGTGGAAATCGTGACCACAGTGCCTTCAGGGGATGTCAGCGTGAAGTCGAGGTCGCCACAGAAGGTGTGCTGGATAAACGTGATGAGATCGACATCCCAAAGGAAAGGGTCGAGCCCGGCAACGGTGATCGTTGAGGTGATTGTGACCGAGCCATCGATGGTCGCGGGCAATGCGGGGTCGCCGCTGTCGAAGGTGGTGGTGGTCGACGGGCAGCCGTCGGGCGCGGGCGGCGCGTCGGCGCGGATGGTGTTGGCGACAGTCGCCATGAGCGCGGCGGCGGCAAGCAGGAACAGTGGCGCCCGGAGGGACGTCTTGCGTGTCTGCGGAACGATCATGTATCGGCTCCCGAAGGGGTTTTGTCTAAGGTGAATCGCTGACGCCCGGGTCGAATGGACTTCGACATTGGCGGGAACAAGGGGATAAAGGAACCCCTGGCGTCATGATACCAATCCGGCGGCGAACGGAATATACCCGGTGGGGAGTTCGACCGATATTGGGGCGCCCGCCGCGCGAGCTGGCGTGACGAGTGGCGAGTGTTGAGTCGTGAGTCTTGAGTTGTGAGTCGCAGGTTGTAGGGCGGGCCGTGAGCGCCAATGACGAACCGCGTGCCGTCGAATCGCATCGACCCCTGGCGCCGGATTCCCTTCCGGCGCCCTGTCCCGCGGGAATCCCTTTCCGCAATGCCAGGTTGTGGAGCGGGCCGTGAGATGAGGATAAGTGTCGAGTTGCGAGCGACGAGTGGCGAGTCGCTGGATTCGTGACGCCGGCTCGCGGAGCGTCTCGTCGGCAACGACGCGGCCGAGGAACGACGCGAGACGTCGGCGTCCCCTCCGCGGCCTTGGCGCTGGCGGGCAAGCCGGAGGCTGTCATGGAATTGTTCCGCCCTTTCAGGGCGAATTTCGAGAAAACAACCCAATCCCGGGGCTGCGCTTCGACCGCGTTGCGGTCTGCGCTGACCCCGGGCTAACGTATTTCGCTCCTTCAGAGCGAGTTCCGGCCTGTCACCAAAGGCGCCTTCTCACAATTGGCTCGCTTGCGCCAAACCGTCGAATTCCCGAACAGCCTCGGGCAGGCCGACCAGTGGCGTGCGCCTGAGTGCGACAGCGCCGCCCGGCTCGCGACGAGGCCGCCAGCGATGGGGTTCAGATCAGTGAATTGAGGAACGCGACGTAGTCCGTCCCGCTGGCGGGCTTTCGCCGCACGCCGACGACTCCGGCGTCGTCAAGACGGCGCCCGGCGATGTGGTCTGTCGCGGATGAGAACAGGAGCAGCGGCAAGTTGTTGAACGTGTCTTTCCGCCGCAGTCGGAGCGCGAGTTCGACGCCATCCATCTCGGGCATACACACATCGATGATCGCGGCCGCGGGCATCGGGCGCTGCCCGCCCTCGACTTCCGACAGGTAGCTCAGCAGCGCGTCGCCGGAGCAGAATGTCCTCAGGCGATTTGGCACGTTCGACTTGGCCATGAATCGCTCCATCAGCAGTCGTTCGGCTTCTTCGTCATCCACAAACACGATTTCGTTGGCATTTGCAACTTTGACCAAGAGACATCGCCTCCGTTCCATTGCCTGTCGCCCGCGCGGCCGCCGCGTGTTCGCGAGAACAATACCGGCAGGCGCCGGTCCGCGGAAGTGGCGCCGGGGTGTCACGCCGACGCAGGGCTGTCACACGTTGCGGACGATGTGGATGTTCCGACCGATCTCCGCCAACGCGCGAGCGGAGATCGGTGGGCGCCGTACACCGGACGCGGAAATGTCCACGCGGATGCGCCCGCCCGTTGGGCTCAGCCCCGGCCCGACGCACATCACCCAATCCACGATGCGCCCTCCGCCGTCGCCGGACTGAGCCGCTGGCGACGGATTCCCTTCCGGCGCCCTCTCCCGAGGAAATCCCTTCCCGCATGGCCAGGTTATCGAGCGGACGGTGAGTTTCTGACAAGTGTCGAGTGGCGAGTATCGAGTCACGAGGCGCCGGCTTCACAATGCCGGCTCGCTGGATGTCTTCTCGACAATGACGCGGCCGAGGATCGACGCGGGACTTCGGCGTCCCCTCCGCGGCCTCGGCGCTGGCGGGCAAGCCGACCAGTCGCACGCGCCACGACGCAACGCGGAGCGACAGCGCCACCCGCCCGCCGACGGTCGCGGCGGGGCGAACCCGCCCTACGGCTCGCTCTGTGCAACGTCATTGCTAACGGGTTCATTTCCGGAGTTGACTCCACTTACTGGTGCGCCACACTCCGGACACGTCCCACTTTCGTTTCCGACAAGACAATATCCGCAATCGCACAATGACGGCGGCTTGCGGTTCTGTCGTCGAGACATCAACGCCCCCGCTGCAAACGCGGCAAAACACGCACATGGAAGCGGCCAGACACTCACCCAGTACCTGTACGATCCATCAAGCACGGGCCCTACCTTTTGGTAGATCGGCGTCCACCAGAAGTCCCAAGCCGGCTTACGGACGACATGAAGGCCGAATGATTCGCTGGGCCGATTTGCACCGCTGCGCAGGCTGCCGAAGAATACCCGTCCCCCTGCCAGATGCACAAAATAAGTCCTACCACGATCCCTGAATTCAAAAATGTAGCGCACGCTGGCGACATTGATTGCCAGCGTCATGACGCCGAAAATCAGGAAACCCCACATAAGTACACGCGACACACGACCCGTCATGCTTCGATCAACCTCCGGCCGGGTGGCGCCGTGGGCGCGCGTGGGCGCGTGCCACTGGGCGGCTTGTCCGCCAACGCATCGGCCGCGACGTGAACGCCACAATTCATCAACAACTGCCGGCCGCCTCGGCATTATATCGAGCGGTTCATGCAGCGCCCTTGCGCACGTGGACACGCCACGCGATCGCGCCGCGTATGTCGGCTGGCCGAATTGGCGATCGCCTTGCGGCGGCCGGCCGCCGTGGCGGGTGGACCCCACCCCACGACGCCACGAGAAAGCGGGCGCAGGGGCGACATCGTTGGCGGGCGCGGCCTACCCTACAGCTCGCCACTCGTCACTCGAAACTCAGGACTCAAGACTCACAACAGTCGAATTGACCCTCGCATTCCCGCGGAATTCGGTTTTCAGGCGTTATCATCCCCGGGAGGGAGCGACTATTCACCAGGACCACTCGGAGGAGTCATGCGACGAAGAACGGTTACCATATTGACGCTGACACTATTCGTCTTCGCATCAGACTCGGCGTGCAATCGATCGCGTACGCCAACATCGCCATCCGCGCCAGACACGCCGGCGGTCCCCGTGACACAACCGGCGCCGCCCTTCTCGCTGGATGCGCCCGCCGCGCCCTCGAAAGAGTACAACGGCCAGGACCTGTCCACCTTCAGCGGCGCCGCCCTTCGAGCCGGCGCGTCGGAGCTGGCCGAGGCGGAGGAATTTGCGGCGGCCATCCAGGTGGAGCACTGGGCCGTCGCCGCCGAACCGACGGACGGTGTCTATAACCTCGCGTGCTATTACGCCCGGGCGGGCCTGATCGACGCGGGGTTCTATTGGCTGCAGAAGGCGGCGCTCGATGAAGGCGTCGACGCGGACTACCTCCTTGAAGACCGCGACATGATCCCACTGCGATCCGACCCGCGCTGGGGTCGGATCGAAGCGTTCATGCGCGCCTGCAACGACTACTGGCCGAAAAGCGGCCATCATCGCGAAGTTGTGGTCACGCCGACGGGGTATCGTCCGGGCGCGCCCATCCCGGTCCTGGTCGGACTTCACGGCTATGGCGCCATGCCCGAGGACTTCGGCGGAGAATCCGAATACCAGGAACTCGCGGACGAGCTCAATATCGCTGTCGTCGGTATCAGTGGCACGCTGGCTCGCGGTCCCAGCCAGTTCGTCTGGTCGGAAGACATCGATCGAGACATGAAGCACGTTCTTGCCGGTCTCGCTCACGTGAAGGATCGCGTCACACCCCAGCCGGGCGCCGTTGTCGTGATCGGCTTCAGCCAGGGGGGGCAGCTCGCGGGCGAGTTCTTCGCCCGAGCCCCGGCGTCTTACGCCGGCGCCATCATGCTCTGCCCGGGCATGCTCGGCGACGCGCATTTGCAGGAGGTCACAAAATCGCCGCTCCTGGCCGATCGATCCGTCATCATCGTATCCGGCAAGAAGGAATCCCTGGGCAACCGGTTAATGGCCATGGACGCCGCCAAGTGGTTCCAGACCGCCCGCGCGCGTGTGACGGTGAAGGTCTTCCCGGAGATGGGCCATTCGTTTCCGCCGGACTACTTCCAGCACCTGCGCACATGGCTTGGCCAGATACTCCGGCGCCCGAAGGATCTGGAAGGGCATTCGCCATCCCAGGCGGAGATGGAGTCCTGAGTTATGAGTGTCGCTTGCGTTGGGCGCTCACTCACTTTTGTATCGTCGCGCCCCCACCCGTGAACGGGTGGGCCACCCGGCCGAGCCCGCTCGCGCAAATCGCCATCGTCACTAACACTCCCGCCGCCGAAACGAAAATCGCCAGACGCCCCGGTCCATTGACCGAAGCGCCTGGCTTTTTTGCAGTCCCCAGACGCATGACATCTCAGGCGGTCTGTCGGATTACGAAGCGAGCAACCAGTTGATGAAGATCTGCAGGTCGCGGCCGTCAACGGTTCCATCCCGGTTGAAGTCGGCGGCGCAGAGGTCGTCGGCCGTGGCGGCGTTCGGATTCGCCAGGATCTCGGCCAGCGGCGCCGCGTCCATGATGTTGAACGCGCCGTCGCCGCTGACATCGCCGCCGACGCGGTTCGGGCAGATGTCGCACTCGTCGCTCAGGCCATCCCCATCGCTGTCCGGTCCGTCGGTCTGCGTTTCATACGCGCCAATGTCGAGAAAGCTGATCGCGCCGACGCCGCTGTCCTCCATGCAGGCGTCGAAGGTGCGCGCAACGTTCATCAGGTCCGTCGCGCCGCCGCCAGCCGAGGTGTAGGCGTCGTAGTCGGCGGCGTCGATGCCCGGTGAGCCGGGGGCCAGCCGATAGTCGTCGTTCGCCGCATCGACGAAGACCGGGGCGCCGTCGATGTTGTCGCCCGTCGCGCCGCTGAACATTGAATGGTGGTATTCGTAGGAACCGCCCTGCCCTGCGCTGCGACTCCCTGTGATGATGCAGTTATTCAACGTCTGCATGGCGCCGTTGCGCGTGCTGATGTTGCCGACAATCGTGCAGTTGGTCATGACGTTCGGAGAAAGCCAGCTGACCGCGAGGCCGCTGTCATGCTGGACGAGGCAGTTTCGCATGTTGCACTCGCCGTTGTAGATAAGGACGCACGTCGCGTTGACGTTCTCGTAGAAGCGGCATTCCGAGGCGTCCAGCACGGATCCTTCGCGAACGTTCAGGGCGCTTGTGCCGCTATTCGAATTCACGACTTCGCATCCTGTGATGTCCACACGCCGCAACGTGAGGCTCGAATTCCGCATGAAGATCGCGCCGCCCGTCCCGCCGCCGACTGCGCCACGACCGTCGTTCTGGATCGTCAGGTCCTCGACGACGGACGCTGTCGTCTGGCCCGAACCGTCCATCTCGAAGACACCGGCATCCGCCGTCCCCATGCCGCCGTCGATGATCGTGAGCGCACGGCCCGCGCCGCGAATCGTCATATCGACGCCGGTCGGAAAGATGAGGTTGTCCTCAAAGAAAGTGCATTCGCCCAGTTCGATCACATCGCCAGACGAGGCGTCGGACATGGCGGCCTGAATCGTCGGGTAATAGACGCCCTTCGTCAGATTGAAGACATTCGGTGAATTCGGGCAGTCGTCCAGCCAATCCTGAATACCGTCGCCGTCGGAATCCAACCCTTCATTGATGCCGCCGATCGTGATGGTTCCCTCCCAGAAGGCGCCCGGCGACGGCGGCCATCCGTTGGCAAGCTTCAGTTTATACTCGCCCACACCGCTGAGCCCGTAGGAACTCAGATTGATGGGGCCGTAGGAATAAACCCCGTTGTTCTCAGAGCGCCAGTTGCTCGGAAACGGACCGGCCGACGGGTACCCCAGGGTTCCGCCTTCGCCGCCGAACTCCACACCCTGTCCGTTCGGGGCGACGATGGCGACGAGCAGATCACTGGCGTAGACGAAGTTGTCCCAGTTGTCGAAATCCACCTGGATTGTGACATTGTTGACTGTGCCGCTGGCGTCGAACGGCGACTCAAAAATATGGCCCGGGGTACCGCCAAACCCGAAGCCCCTGGAAAGATCCGCGTTCGCCGCCGCCGTGACGGCCAGGCAGACGGCGAGGCTCGGCGCGAACACACACCGCCATCGCAACCGCTGCGCCGGCGCTCGCCGGTCCGTGCGTAGCTCGCTCTCCGGCGCCCCGTCCGATGGACATTCTACATGTCGTTGTTTTCGAAAGTCGTTCATCGTATTAGTCTCCTCGCTGCCAATTCCCGTCATTCCGTCCGGCGCCTGTGGCTCAATTCGCCGCAGTGGCGTCGTAGACGCGTGCAACCAAGGAAACGAGCGAGGGACGACGAGGCCGTACAGAAAAATCGGAATAAAATGGCGGCTCCAACGCTCCCAGGCGCCCAGACTTACGACGGGTGGATCGGGCCGGGTTCCCGAATGGGTGATGGATTGGCGCCCAGGAGGATCCGGCGGCCGTGGCGGGGAACCCGCCCGGTGACTCTCATTTGGGGGCGTGAGTATTGAGTTGTGAGTGTCGCGTGCGTTGGGCGCTCTCTCACTTTCGTATCGTCGCGCCCCCACCCGGCGATTCACGGGCGAGTGACAGGCTCGCGCAGCCCGGCAGTTGTGACGGGTGGACCCGCCCTACCACTCACCACTCGCCACTCGCCACTCGCCACTCGAGAATAATGACTCATAACTCATGGCTCACCAAGTCCTCCAGCGAATCCTGTGATCTCTCCCGGCGAACTGCGGTATATTGATTCCACATGAGCGCCGGAGGATTCACTAACACGCTGCGCCGCTGGTTTGCCGTCTTCATGGCGATGGTGTTGCTTCTCGCAATCTACCCTGCGATGTACGTCATGCGCGGCCCGTTGCGACGCCGACGTCGCAGCCGGCGCGGACAATGCGCGAGCTGTGGCTACGATCTTTCGCAGTCGCCCGAGCGCTGTCCGGAGTGTGGCGTAAGTTGTGATTTTGGAGTTGTGAGAGTCGCGCAGGTTGGGCGGTTGCTCACTTTCGTATCGTCGCGCCCCCACCCGTGAACGGGTGGGCCACCCGGCGCGGTTCGGAGGTTTCTGATGTCGAATCGAATGGGGATGCTCGTTTGCATCATCGTGGCGACGGCAAGCTTGGTGATGTCGATTGTGTCGCTCACGCTCGCGTCGCGGCCGGCGCACGAAGTTCAATGCGAGCGAATTGTGATCCGAGACAAGAGTGGGGCCGACCGAATTGAGCTCGGCGTGGACAGGAACCAAGTCGCCTTCCTGAAGATCATGACGCCTGGCGGGGATACGTCTGTTAGTCTGCATACGGCCGCGACTGGAGAGGCGTTACTCCTGTTGACCCAGGCCGACGTCGCAGAGCTTTCTGCGGGCGTCGGACCACGTGGATTCGTGGAGCTATCGGCGGACTCCAGAATTGCCGGCAACAGCGCCCGCGTCAGCGGTTTCCTGAGACCGGAGTTCGGGCTTGGGTTCGAAGGGGTGGACGCCAGTCAACACAAGCGATTGACGCTGACTTTGCCATTCGCATGTGAACTGGAAGCGGAGGTCCTGGATTCCGAAGGCGAAGCCATCTGGAGTTTCGGTAAGCGGTAGTCGGCCGCAATGGACAGAACTCGCCCTGCGACTCTCCCTGTGTCGAGCGTTTTCAGTTATGAGTGTCCCGTGTGTTGGGCGCTCTCTCACTCTTGTATCGTCGCGCCCCCACCTGTGAACGGGCGGGCAACGCGGTCATTCCTGTTATCGCGCCGCCTCCTGTAAACGGGCGCCCACACCCGGTCCTCTCATCGCGCCCCCGATCGTGAATGGAAGCGGCGGCTCAGCCCCTTTCCGTTGCGCCGGGGAGCGAGCACAACTCGAACCAGTAGTGGCCCAGGCATTTCACCACCTCGATGAAGTCCCTGTAATTGACGGGCTTGGTGATGAAGGAGTTGCAGCCCAGGCGATAGCTCTGGACGATCTCCTCTTCCTGTTTGGACGTTGTCAGCACGACCACAGGCACTTCCTTCAGCGCGGGCGTATCCCGCATCACCTGAAGCACCTCCGTTCCGTTCATGCGCGGCATGTTCAGATCGAGCAGCACAATGTCGGGCAGGTCGTCCGCGTCCGCCGTGTCACGCGTCGCGCCGATCAGCTGCTCGATCGCCTCTTCGCCATCATTCGCAATTCTCAGGTCGATCTTTACGGCGCCCTCGGTCAGCGCACGCCGCGTCAGCTCCTGATCGGCGGGATCATCCTCTACCAGTAATACCGTTGCCTGTTTCAATCGCACGGGCGTCATGCCAATACCCTCGCTCTAGCCCAGCGTGAAGTGAAAGACAGCGCCCTCACCCACCCTGGATTCCACCCAGATCCGACCGCCGTGGCGGTCCACAATGCGCGCGCAGATCGCCAGACCGATCCCGGAACCTTCATACGCGCTCCGCGAGTGCAGTCGACGAAAAGGTTCGAAGACGCGCTTCGCATACTTCGGGTCAATGCCGATGCCATTGTCGGCAACAGAGATCGTGTCCACGCCATCGACGGATGCGCTGTGGATGTTCACGATCGGGGGCCTGTCCTTCGAACAGTACTTCAGCGCGTTGCCGATGAGATTCTGAAACAGCTGCGTTATCAGCGTCTCGTCGCACTGGACAACGGGGAGCGGAGACCGGCGAATCTCGGCGCCGCTTTCCTCGATCCGCTCGTCAAGCATCGACAGGGCGGCGTCCACGCACCGATCGAGGGGCGTGTCGCTTCGATTGAGCTCCGCCGAATCACTCCTGGACAGGGTCAGCAGATCGCCGACGAGCGTCTTCATGCGGACCGCGGCGTCGGTGATGTAAACAAGGTCCACGCGGGCCGCCTCGGGCAGCGCGTCCCCCGCGTCCGCCACCAACAGCTCACTGAAGGATACGAGCTTGCGCAGCGGCTCCTGCAGGTCGTGGCTCGCGAAGGACGTGAACTGAGCGAGTTGCTCGTTCTTTGTCTCCAGCGTTCGGGCGTGCCGAACCAACTCCGCTTCGTTGCGAATGCGCTCTGAGATATCGAATACCGCCGCAAGCACGCTGGTTCCGCCGTCGTCCGATCCGGGGATCGGATTGAGTCCGATTTCGACCGGGAATTCCGACCCGTCGCGGCGTCGGCCAAAGAAGTCGCGCCCGCCGCCGATGACCTTCGGCGCCGGCGACGAAAGGTACGCGTCAACCTGCTGCGGATGTCCTTCCCTGAATCGCTCGGGAACAAGCGTCTCAATCGGCTCGTCAATCAGCTCGGCCGCGGTATATCCGAACAGCGCCTCTGTCTGCCGATTCACGAGGCGAATCCGTCGGCCGCCGTCCATCATGATCATGGCGTTGGGCAGCTCTTCGATGACGGTGCGCATGCGCGACTCCGCCTTCCGGCGGGCGGCCACTTCGACGGCGAGTCGCTTATTGACTTCCGCCAGGCCGGGCAGGGCCAGCGCCCTGGGCATGGTCGGAATCAGCGCCAACACGGTCGCCCACGACACAATGGCCGTCGCCACCTTGATGATCGCGGAGATTCGATAGATCGGCTCCCAGAAGATGACCGCCTCGACAAAATGAACGGCGCCGCACGTGAGAATGAACGCGGCAAAGAGCCACAACAGCCGTGGAAACGGAAAATTCGGACGCTTCCTGACGAAGATGACAAGCAACAGCGGAATCGCGAAGTACGCCGAGAAGATCGCGAGATCAGAAATGATGTGCGTCCAGCCGAGGCGAGACGACCAGCGACCGCAATACCAGCGCGGCGGAAAGTCGGATGTGTCAAAGAGCGATGAGAACGCCCCCGCGCCCTCAGAGGTCTGCGGCGCCGACGCCAGAACCGCCGCCATCATGGCGCCCTGCGAAACGTCCCCGCCCGCGGTCCCAATCGCGGAACCTCGCTCGGCGAACGCCATCTCGCCGGCGCGCGCAACAGGAGAAAACCACCCCACGCAGACCAACGCGACCAGCGAAAGGGGCAGACAGGCGGATCCCGCACGAGACGCGCGCATCAATACCCTCCATTCGAAACAGATAATGCCGCATTTCGGCACGGGACCATTGGTAACTTCGGCGAAGTATATCGCGGATTCTTAGAAGTCATCGATATTTGGAGCGATCCCATGGAACACAACTGCGTATTAACCACATGTGCCGGTCGAAGACACGCGTGTGTCACAGGCGTGTGGAAACAAGGACGCATCGGCCGCTGAGACGGGTGGAACCGCCCTGCGTCCCGCGATTCGCCGCTCGCGACGTCCTCAGGCGAATCCCGCGAAATTCCGTGGCGACCGGCGGTATACTGATGAGACGTGAACGCCGGAGGATTCACCAGAACACTGCGCCGCGGGCTCGCTGTCTTCATGGCGATGCTGACACTGGCGGCCGGCGCGTTGTGGGCGGACAGCTATCGCGAGCGGACACGCCGACCTTTGCCGGAATGGGCGGGAAAAGTCGGCAATGACGTGATCTTCACCGATCTGCTCTTTGTCGGCAGTGTCACGAACGCCGGGATCCGGCTGACGATTCCCGTGGGACATCGCAAGTGGATTCGATTCGGCGTCCTCGACGGGCGACTCCACCTGGGATTCGACGAGGCGATCTCGAACACATGGCCAACGTCATTTCCCGACGCGTCCTTCGCCGGCTTCGCCATTCGGCGCACAACAGCGTCAGTGATCTTTGATCCGGATCCGACGGGCCGCCGCCCACCCCGCAGGGGCTACGATGTGTGGTATGTCCAGGCGCCAATGTGGTTCGTATGCATACTCGCTGCGTCTTATCCGGCGAAGGTCTACCTGGTCGACCCGCTGCGCCAACGACGACGACGCCATCGCGGTCAATGCCCTCTCTGTGGCTACGATCTCTCGCAGTCAATCGAGCGCTGTCCGGAGTGTGGGGGGAGTTGTGAGTATTGAGTCGTGAGTCTTGAGTATTGAGTATTGAGACGGCTGTGGCGGGTGGAACCGGCCCTACCAACTCAATCTCATCATCACGCCGCCACCCGCCCCGACCGAGGTATGCGGGTGGGCCACTTCATCGGCCCACCCGCGATCGTTGGGATTGTCATACCGCCGCCGACTACGGCGCTGTCAGCAGTTCGATAAAGCCCGGCGTGTCATTGCCATCGATGGCGCCGTTGCGGTTGACGTCGGCTCGCTGTATCGGGCAGCTCAACTCGTGGAAGGCGTAGCTCGCCGGATCGACCAGAGCCCTGCTGAACAGCGACACATCCTGCAGGTCGACGACGCCGTCGCAGTTCATGTCGGCGTCAAAGTGGACGGGGCAGCCCGTCGGTCCCACGTAGATCAGACCAATGGCGTCGAGGTCGAAGCCCCGCGCGGCGCCGGCGTCGCCCAGGCCATCGTTGCCATCGATGGCGATGTACCTGATCCGGCTGTAACCCGAGGCGCTGATGTCATAGGACCTCGCGAAGGCGTTGTCGCCATGCGCCTCGTCGCCGGATATCCGCACGACGGGCGCTTCCGTCGCCGTGATGTCCACCAGGTTGAACTGGTTGAGCCCCGCGTAGACCCGGATCCTGTTGAACTCGGATCCACCGCGATCGAATTCGTAGATGTTGAAGTCCGAGCCCGGACCATCAAAGACGCGAGCGGTCTCCGAGAGGTCATAGAGAACCCTGTCTGAACCGACGCCGGCATAGACGCCGTCGGGCGTCCCGAGCCAGACAGCGTCGTCGACCCCGGTGTTGTTCGACACGAGCCGCGTATTGCGGATGTCGCACTCGTCGGGAATACCGTTGCCGTTGCAGTCGTCGGCCAGTTGCTCGGCGATCTCGACATTGTCGTCGAGCGTGTTGCCGTTGCAGTCGTCGAAATCCGTCACGCTGACATCCAGCGCGTATGGGACAAGCCCAGACGCGTCGGCCCGCGTGACGCGAAGAATCACGGTCTCGGCGGGTCCCGTGTTGATGTACTCAAGGAACTCGTCGTCATTCTCGCTGTTGCTCACAACAATCGGCTCTCCGCAGGTACGACAGAGCAGCAGCGACAGATCGCCATCCGCCTGGGCGAACAGCGCCGCAACATCGAGAATCGCCGTCGCCGGAAGCGGGATTGCGTAGTAGTCCTCGTTCGAACAGCGAAGCTCGTCATGGAAGCCCGTGGTCAGCGTCGCGGGTGAATCGCACGCGTCGTTGGGCTCGAACTGATCGTCGATCGTTGACTGCGAGATTCGAAGCGCGTAGTTGAATCCATATTCATCGCCCGTATTCCGTACGCGGAAGTAATAGCGCTGCGGATTGCCATGGTTGTCCACCCGGAAACGCGTCCCGCCCGGAATCGCTGAATCGTGAACGAGCCACGATGGGCCTGGACAGGCGCCGTCGTTCGGGCGATGGAGCGAGAAGTCGGCGGCCGGATCAAACACAACGCCGTCGTCATAGAGCACATCGACTGTCAGGCGCGTATTGCCGGGAACCATCGTCGCCCAATAGTCTGTTGGAATGCCGCCGGGGCCATTATCGACGCCCAGGACGAGGTCGCTGTAGAGTCCGGGCGCGAGCGGCGGCGCGTCAGAACAATCGTCGAGCGGTCCGTAAGCGTCCTCGACGCTGATCGCGAAATGACCGCCCTGCCCATCGCCGGGCACATAACTGCCAACGCGAATCTTGTATTCGCCCCCGGCCACGGCGTCGAACTCGACCTCTGACTTGAGATCGCAGGCGTCGTCGTTGCAGACGAGGATGTCTCCCACACAATTCGTTCCCTCGTACACGGCGACTTTGGTATCGAGCGTCGTCAAGCTCGGACAGATCGACAGCGTGGCCCTCCCCGTGAGCGTCGACGTCCAGTCGAACCAGACATCGTTATAGATCATGTTGTTCCCCGAGAAATTGCATAGGGCGTCTGGCTGGCCGTCCGTCGTCGCGTCGGTGTTGTTGAAAATGAAGTCGCGCGTTCCCGAGATCGGCATCGCGTCCGCGCAGTCATCCGCGCCGTCGACGACCGATCGATTCGTAACGGACAGCGTGTATTGGTTGTAGCCGCCGGGATCCGCCATCCGGACACGGACGTAGAAGTCGTCGCCGAAGCCGTCCCCCTCGTAGCTCAGGGTTTCGCGATTGTCGTGCGAACTCGACGTCTGGAAGCGCGCGAAATGGCAGGCCCTCCAGAACTCCAGGTCGATATTGCCGTTCGAGTGGTCGTAGTCCACAGTGACCGTGGTTGCGGCCCCGTTCACCGATTCGATCCGGTACCAGTCATCCAGCCCGTCGTACACATTCAGGCTGGAATAGAACCCGGGCGGCGTCACGGGTAGATGGGAGCACGAGGGCGTGGACAACGCGACAAAATTGATAAAGAGCTCGTAGCGTTCTCTGCCGAGATGGCCCTGCGCCAATGCGCGGACATAAATGTCCCGCGCCGGTCCGTCGTTGATATACGTGTTTTCCTTGATCACGCCGTTCGTCACGCCGTAGAGCACGGGACCACTTTCGCAGTCTTCCCGGATTTCGAATTCCAGGTCGAGCGCCTGGCTCAGGCCCTGCATGCCGACGGACACTTTTGTCGCGGCGGGCGCCGTGATGCGATACCAGTCTTCGTCGTCATTCGAGAGCGTCAGGTCGCTGTAGTTCCCCTCATCGAGGATCGTCGCCGCGGCGCAGGTGTCGTTCTCCTCAAACGCGTCGTCCCCCACAGCGACGCTCAGATCGTAGGCGATCGTGCGCGTCTCGCCGGCGCGCTGCATGACGCGGATACAGACAGTCGTGTCGGCGCCCGGATTCGTCCAGGTGACGGACTCGTTGTCAGTGTCGCCAGTGGCCGACCTGATCGGCGCAGCGTTGCAGTCCGTGTAGAGACTGAGATCGATGTTGCCGATGTCGTTGGCGAATGTCGCATCGACGCGGAGACGCGACTGGCCGGGAACCGTAATGCTGAACCAGTCCTCGTCGTCGCCGACGATGCGCAGATCGGAGATCTCCTCACCAAACTCAAACAGCGGGTACGCCGAATCGCAACTGTCATTTGCGACTGTGCGATCGTAGAGGTCATCCTGACCGAAAAGGACGGTTTCCGCATCGATGGCTCGCCCGTCGCTGGCACGGCGCGTGATGCGCATGCGATCGTCGTCAAAGATCGTGACGTCGACATAGACGCCGAAGAGCGACGCGCCAGAGACAAATGTGGGGATCTCATCCGGACCCGCCTCCGCTTCGGCGGGGCGCTTCCAGTCATAGCGCCACGTGGTGTCGGATTCCTTCAGATGCGTGTGGCCCGTGAAGATCCCCGCCACGTTGTAGGGGGCGAGGGCGTTCCAATAGGCGAGGCGCTCCGAATCCGACCACCAGTGATCGCCCGTTGAGAAGGGATCGAAGCCGTAATGGTGGACCAGGACAATCGGACGCCCCGAACCGCCGACGTGCGCCGCGAGATCGTCGATCAGAAAACTCAGCGCGTTGGCGGGATCGTAGCCTGCGCCATCTGTGGCAAGCGGATCATCCGTCGGCCCATCCCCGGGAAAGAGATTGAGCTGCACGAAATGGACGTCATGCCAGTCCCACGAATAGTGCGGGGCGACGCCCGGCGCCTTGGCGGTCTTCGTCGTGCGATGCCTGCGATTGCGAATCGTGTCGGCGAGCGTCTCGGGAATCGCGCACCACGGCGCCGTATCGTCGGAGTAGAAGCACGACTCGATCTCCCAGAAATTCTGTACGTTCAGCAGGTCGTGATTGCCGAGTCCGTCGTAGTAGAACTCCTCGTAGCCGCGAATGCTGTCGCAATAGTCTTCCCACTCATCGACCCGCGCCCATTGGGTTAAGTCGCCCGCCACGAGAATGCCGCGGATGCGATGCTGCGGATTGTCCACAAACGACTGCATCTGCGACGCCGTTGCGTCCGCGACCGCCTTCCGATCACCGTCGTGATTCTGATACTGGCAATCCGCCGTCACGAGGAAGCGCACATGGCGATCCGATTCGTCGATTCCGAGTCGCGTGTCGTCGATGCGCTGCGTTCCCGTGACATCCCACGAATCCACGTAGAAGTTCGGCAGGATGTTCATGCCGTCCCGCGACTGTTGTCGTATCCGGGCGCGCCCTCCCGCCATCAAGTCGACAGTCGCCGCAAAATCCAGAACACTTCCGTCCAGCGTCTGCGCGATCAGCGTCAGGCGGCCCGTCTGCGTCCCCGTCGGGTTACAGCTTCCGTTCCGCCAGTTGCAGGATCGCGCTTCATTGGGCGGGATAATCTCGTCAAAGTCACCCTCGGGGACGATCGCGCGCATCGCGGATGACGTCTCGTTGAGTATTTCAAACGCGTAAGTCGGCGCCTGAAGCACGAAGACGACGACGCCAACCAGGACGCGGACGGCGACCGCCCGGTTCACCTCGCGCCGTGTAATCTGCGAATTCATGAAGCTCCTCCGCGCCGCTGACATGTCGTCAGACGATTCCTCTGCGTGCGATGGACGCCGAGGTTCCAGGCTCGGACGGATCGCCCAACGACGAACCGCAGGCGTGCAACGACAGCGCCCACGAAACGACCGCCATACAGATCACGAATTCCAATGACGAAATGACCGGATTTTTCTTCCGGATGTCGGACCGTGGCCCGTAATCCCTGTCTGAGGCTGGACTTATCCACCCCCGGTTGATTGGCGGCGTACGATGGCGGAGCGAGGCGATGTTGGTCGGCGCCCAACCTGGCGGCCGGTCGGTTTGCCGGCGCGCCGTCGTGAGGTCATCGCGACGCGCGGAGAAATGTCGAGGGCCGATCGAGGAGACGCGAGAGGTCAGCGCCGCGAGCGGCATTGGGCGTTGGCGCTGTGTCGTATCATCGCGCCACGTTGCGTTTGCATCGGCATTTTGGGGTCTTGACCCGCCGCCGAGGGATATACTCAATTGGTATGCGGACCGGAGGAATTGCCAACATGCTGCGCCGCGCGATCGCAGGCGCCTTGATCCTGCTGGTCCTGGCTGTCGCCGTGTTGTGGGTAGACAGCTATCGCACGCGGCCCCGAACGCCGACGCCGCCATCAGACTTCTACCTGATGCGTTCGACGGACGACGCGCTCAGAGACATCTGGCTACCGTTACGATGGCAATTTTTATCGGGCCCGCGCGCGGCCATGACTACCGGCGATCGCCGATGGATCTTCCTCTTCGCGAGCCGGGGAACGCTCTCCCTTGCAACGGTCACTGGCCTTGCAAATGGTCAGCAGACGTCGCAAAGGGAAATCTCACTGAGTGAATTCTCGCTGTCACGCAGGATGCTGAACATCAGCGTACCGGCGAATCCCTGGCGGCCCGCTCCGCTCGTCGGCAGTTACACGATTCATGAAGTGACATTCCCATGCTGGTTTGTCATGCTCGCGATGGGCGCTTATCCGGTCAGCCTGTTCGTGCTGAATCCCATCCGCCTGCGTCGCCGTCGTCGCCGCGGTCTGTGCCGCGCCTGCGGCTACGACCTGTCGCATTCGCCCGAACGCTGCCCGGAGTGTGGGGTGAGTCATGAGTCTTGAGTTGTGAGTGTCGCGCGGGTTGGGCGTTCGTTCACATTCGTATCGTCGCGACCTCACCACTGAAGTGATGGGCCACCCGGCGGGTGGAACCCGCCCTGCCAACTGAAGAACCCGCCCTACCAACTTTTCATATCGTCGCGACCCCACCCGTGAACGGGTGGGCCATCCGGCGTGATTCGAGTCAGATTGGATCGCCGGCGTGGGCGGCGCAAAAAAAGCGATCGGCCAGCCGATCCGCAGTGCGGTGTCGACTGACCGATCGATCGGGGGCGTCTGGACGACGGGCCGGGCGTCGAACCGGTCCATCGATCCAATGGACCCCGGCGCATGCGGGCGATGTTTCCACCCCGGATTCGCCCGGGAGCACACGCGCGACTAAGGTACGAGCAACTGCACGAACGCCTGAACGTCGCGGCCATCCTTGACGCCGTCGAAGTTCACGTCGGCGCGATCCGCCGGGGAGAACGTGTCGGGGAACGGCTTGCACAGGATCGACGCGACAAAGTTCGGAATGTCATCGACATTGACGACGATGTCGTTGTTCATGTCGCCGGGCAGGAAGCAGAAGAACTGCGGCGCGTTGGGACCGACGGTAAAGTGAGCGGCATTCGTCGTGACGCTTCCGCACGGATTGGTCACGACGCAGCGATAGTCGCCCGTTCCCTCGTCACAGTTGAAGAGTCCGATGCGAAGCTGCGAAGCGTTCGACCCCTTGATCATGAACGAAGCGAAGTTCTCGCAGTCGTCATCCACGAGATCGACCCATGTCGCCGTCGCCAGGTCCTTGCGCTGCCACTGGTAGTGCAGCGGTCCCGTGCCGGAGACGAAGCAGTTGATGACGCCGCCGAGTGACGAGTAGTTCTCCTGGACGTGCGACACGAGCGGCAGATTCAGTCGCGGCGGCTCGCAGGTGGCGCCATCAAGATCGACCAGCGCGTCGGCGAATGTCGTCAGACAGGGCGACGAGTCGTCGGCGATGTCCAGAACAATCGAATTACCGTCGGCGCTGAGCTTGTTCGCCGAGTACATGCGGATGTTGTCGAAGCTCGTATCCCCCATCGGCAGCTGGGAAGCGATGTAGTCCGCGAGCAGGATCGGCTGGCCGGCGTTGATCGTCGGCCGCCAGATGAAAGCGCGGAGCTGTCGCTGCGACGGCGACCAGGGCGGCGAGCCGGGGTAATAGACCGACGCGCCGACGATGGTATCGCCGTCATCACTGATGGCGGTCGCGTACATGTCGGCCAGCGTCATCTGTACGCCGTCCTCGACATAGTTGTCCGTTCGGCCGATCTCGGAAATCGACCAGGTGGCGCCATTCCACGTCCACCTGGCGATTCGAACATCGGCGCTCAGCGCGAGCTCGATCTGGGCAAGCTGGTTACTGATCTTCGCGGCAACCTGCGTTCCGTCAGCCGTCGTCGGCGCGCCATCCTGGCTGCCATAGAGATCCAGGATCGATTCGACGCCGTCTCGCCAGACAGTCAGGCGTCGGCCCGTGTAACCCACGAGCGGTCCGATTCCATCGGGATCGGGAGAAGCGCCCTGGTCGTATCCGACGATGACACTTCCATCACCGTTCACCCGGTCCGCGCGACTGGCGGTCGAACTCGCTTCGAACGGCAGCATGTCAAACGCCTGCGTCGTCGCGTCGTATCGAAACGCCCGAAACCGGCCGCAGATGCCCGTCGGAGCGCAGCCATTGGTGCGGGGATCGGCGTTGGCGACATAGCCGCCACCGACGACGTAGCGACCGTCGCCGGAGATGTCATTCGGCGAATTGATCGTGAAGTCACATCGCGTGCCACCGATCCATACGTCCACGGGCGCCAGCGGAGCGCCATTGCAGGCGTAGTCCATCGTCACCTGCGATCGCGGGAAGGATTCGCAGTTCAACCAGCCCGTGCCCATGCTCCATCGATGCGCGATGTTTCGCAGAGAGCAGGGCTCCATCTGCGGGGCGGCCTCGTTGCCCAGAAAACAGTTCAGATCGCCCCAGTCGTCGATGTTGTCCTTCGACATCGCAAGGGCGGAGAGATCCGTGCTGGCGAAGATGGGACCTTCGGCGAAGCCGTCCGGCAGGAATTCCACGCCCTGTCCACGGCGCCAGACACTGACGAGGCCTTCGCCGATGGACGAATCCAGCAGCGATCCCACAACGGCGTCGCCATCGGCCGAGATGTCTCCTGACGTAACGCGACCCAGGTTGATATACGTTGGCTGAGCCGATGCAATCGTCGTGATGGCAAGGGCGGCGAGCGAGACAGTCTGTATCATCAATCGACGTTTCACTGCGTACTCCTTTGCGTCTCAGGCCCGCTGAAGGGCGCTCGCCCTTCCGAGGCCGATGTCAGGCGCGATATCCAGTCCGTATCGCGCCAGGTGGACTTCGATCGTCGTCAAAAGAAGGGGGGCTGCAGGACGCCATCGGCGTCGTCTTTCGATGCGGCAGTCCCCGTTCTTTCGCCACGCGAAGCGGGCGGCGTTTCGATGTCCCGTCGGGGAGCGGCGTCCACGTCAGGACGCCGCTCCCGCAAACGGAACTGAAACGTTGGGTCAGGCGCCCCCTAGGCGCGACGTCGCCGGATCAGTCCGACACCGCCGACGGCCAGGAGGAGCAGGCCGGTCGTCGGTTCCGGAATGCACGTCGTCACGAGGGCGACTTCGCCGCTTGTGCCGGGGACCTTCATGGCAAGACAGCCAAGATCGTTGAGGGCGTTCGCGCCGCCTTCACCATTGGCGCCGGTGTCGTATGACGGATTGCCGGCCGTGAATCCGAAGTAGCTGTTTCCTTCGCGCGCCGCGAGGAAGAAGCCGTCCGTCGGATCCCACATCCAGATACTCCAGTTGTCAGACGACGTCACGGCGCCCCCCGTGAGGCTCGATGTGAAGACGATCTGTCCGAGGTTGTTCATGATGATGTTGGTCGGAGCGCCGAAGAACGTATCGACGAGACCCGGAACGGCGTCGCCTTCGCGGACGACGAGTGTGTCGCCGCCACCGACCTGCGACTGCCACAGACCGACGTCATTCGCCGTCGTGACGTCCGTGCCGGCCATCGTGCCCAGCCACGCAACCTGATCATTGTTATTGAGAAACGCGTTGGTGAAGCCGGACGCGAGATTCGTCAGCGTCGCATCGCCACCGACGCCCGGGGCGAGATCGCCCGTCTGAGCGACGATCGACGTCGAGCCACTCGAGTGCGTCATCAGCGCCTGATCGTTCACGCCCGCCGTGATCGCGGCGCCCTGCAGATTGACGGCGCCGAACACGCTGCGGCCGCCGTTGTTGAGCCCCTGTCGGGCCGCCGTGAACGGGAACGTGGCGCCGAAGATCGGATGCACCGTCGCCACACCGTAATCGATGCCGGCAATCCCTGAAGGATTGTTGGTGCGAGCGATGAGCGACAGCGCGCCGGAACCATCACCCGTCATGATGTAGCCGGAGTCCTCGTTGACCACGCCACCGGCGCCGACCGCGAAGCCGCCGGCGACCAGCGCGGTCCCCGAGCCGTTCATGGAGCTGGCGCCGCCCGTGTTGATGATCTCACCACCCGGGAACGCCGCGAGTGGCGTGTTGCGCTGATAGATAAGTCCGAGTCCGCCGCTCGACGCGACCCACAGGCCGCCATTCTGCGGCGAGGCCGGCGCGCCGGCGCCGATCACGCTGCCGGAAACGATCGTCTGGCCCGCGTTGTTGACGTAGTTCAGACTGCTGGACGAGCTGGCGGGATTCTGAAGCGAGCCCGTACCGACGAGCAGCGGCACGGCGTCGCCTTCCTGGTAAACCTTCTGGATCGATCCGGCCTGACCGACAAAGATCGCCTGGTCGTTCGCCGTCGTGACGCCGGCGCCGCCGATCGTTCCGCCAATCCACATATTGCCGTTCGGGCTCATGGAAACGTCCGTCGCCTGGCGCGAAACGAACGTGTCACCAACAGCGCCCGTGAGATTCGGCGCCAGGGGACCGGCTTCCTGAACCTGGTTCGTCATCGAACCAAAGGCGCCGTACCAGTATCCCGCGTCGTTCGCGCTCGTGATGGCGGCGCTGTCCGCGAGTTCGCCCAGGTAACCGATGTTCCCGGAGAGATCGATGCCGGGATTCTGGAAGGCGCTGCTGGTCGCGAGCCAGGACTCACCGGCGAAGCCGGGGACGGCGTCAGCATTCCGGATGGCGAGACTCATCGGAAGCGTCGGCTGCGCCTGCGCGACCGTGGCGGCGAACATGACCGCCGCGATCGCCCCCACCACAAAACCATTTGATTTGTCGATGCCCAACTTCATTTTGAAACTCCCTCCTCGAGGCCTTGTTGTTGCGACTTCCGTCAAGTCGCGGGTCGAAACCAGACATGCGCTGTGTCAGCACTGAGATTCCGGCGACCGCGAATCAATGAAGCGCCCGACAGGCGCCCGCGATCACCCCTACGACTAATAAAGTATCAATTTGGAGAAGTCTTTGCAAGATTCCCTGGGGAAAACTTTGAAAATGTTTTCAGGAGTGTTGCTCGGGCCTGGGAAAACCATTAACATGCGATTGCATAAAGATTTGTGCCGAACCGATGCACGGAGTATTCAGTATGGCTGGCCCAGTATCCGAGCAACAAGATACTCAATTCCCTCACTTCGAGACCCATGTCGTCACGGTGCTCGGACGACTCCGCGCCGCCCTCGCCGATCTCTTTCAGGCCGTCGGCGCCGACGCCACGCGACCTCAGAACGTCGCGCGGGACTTCGGCCTCAATAAGAACCTGACATGGAAGATCTCCAAGATCATCTGTGAACCCGATCCGGCCTCCGTCGTCAGCTATCTTCCGGGCCGCGCCGGTCTCAACATCCTGCTCGATACGTTTAAGAAACGCGGCGCGCCTGTGAACACGCTGAAAGAGGTGCGCGATTCACTCAATGAATTCGAACAAATGCAGAAGGTTCACGCCGGCGATCGCGACACGCTTGAAGCGATGCTCGGCGCCCTGTCCAGCGGACCGGACGCGCAGCAGGCGAATGAGAACCAGCGGAAGCTGGCGTTCAGGGGAAACAGCGCCATCTGGGGTGTGCAGGCGCGACTCCAGATCTGTGTGAACATCATCGCGCCCAGCAGTGATCCTGCGTTCGTCGACCTCGCCTGGATCAGCGGTCTGGTCGACTTTCGACGGCTGCGACGAGAGGCCGCATGGGCCATCGCTTCCACTCGAAAGGTCGACGATCAGGGCAAGTCGATCCCCACGGGGAATATCCAGAGCATCGACCCCGACTATTCCACGAATGAAGACGCGCCGCTGATGGGCGAATTCTGTTCCGATCCGACGCCCGAACTGCGACTCAATCTCGGCGCGGATGGCGTTCTTCGATATGAACTCGTCGAGGGCCCCATCGGTAACACGGCGGCGACGACCTGCATCATCGGCATCTTCGGCCGTCAGTTCGTCCGCCGAACACGCGTCCCGGGCGACACGATCGGCGAACATCTCGCGCGCCTCTATACGCCGGCGGAACTGCTGGTTCATGATCTGTTTGTGCACGAAGATCTGAAGAACGCGCACAATCCGAAGATACACCTGTACGACCAGTTGCCGATCGCGCCGCCCTATCCCATTGGCGGCCGCGATCGAGGTGAACTGCCCATCGCCGAATCCGTGCAGTCACTGGGTGTGGGCACGCGTTCCGCCGTTGTGCCGGAATTCCCGACCTATCCGGCAATCATCGACGCCGCCTGCAAACGGCTCGAATGGGATCCGGGCGCGTTTCGCGGCTATCGATTCCGGCTGAAGTACCCGCCGATTCCAAGTGTCGCTCTGTTCCGCTATCCGCTCGCGGAGAAATAGGCGGCTGCGGCCGAGCCGGCCTACACGCTATCTCAGGCTGTCGACCAGTTCATCGATCGCCTGTCGGGATTCATTGGAGAGCTTCGTGTACTCGCCCGGCGCGCAAAGCCCTGTGTCGGAGTGATACTCGACGTCATCCCATCGATACGTCGTGGCGGATATTGGGTCCGCGCAGAACCCCGGATTTTCGTATGTCGCCGTTTCGACGATCGAGAAGACCTCGTTGATCCTGGCCAGTTCATCATCGGATAGATAGCGCGACGGAAGCGCCCGGATCTGAACGCACAGCGGATTGGGGTTTTCCGGATCCAGACAGAGTGGCGCAAACAGACCGCCGGCTTCGCGAAGCGTCATCTCCAGCTGGTACCAGCCATTGTCGAGCTTCGTGATCTTTGCGCTCTGGACCCCGAGGGGCGCTTCGCCAAAGACGCCGTGAACGGAATACTCGAACGTCGTGAACGGCAGCGGCGTCGTCCCGGGAAGACAGCCCGGCCCCATCGACAGCGGAATGAAAATGAATGTGAGGCACGCGAGCGCGACGCCGGCGTGACGGTTCCGATGAGGCATATTCATGATGACGATCTCCGGCAGCGAGAGGCGAGGTCTCGCTACCTGACATCGTAGAGGATCCCGAGTGTCGAATTCAGAAAATCCGCCGTAATCAGCCGAGTTTTCCGCTGACCCAACTGCGCGCGGCCGCGATCGCCTCATCAATCCTGCTGGTGTCTTCACCGCCGCCCTGAGCCATATCGGGGCGTCCGCCGCCCTTGCCGCCGACGATCGGCGCGATCTCCCTGATGAGATCGCCGGCCTTCACGCCCTTGCCGACGAGGTCCTTCGTCATTGCCGCGAGGAGCACGACGCGATCGCCCGACACACCCGCCAGGAGAATCGCGGCGGACTGCGCCCGATCGCGCAGGGAGTCCGCGGCCGAGCGCATCTGTTCGACGCCCGCCTCCCCCAGATTCGCGCAGCAGATTTTCACGTCGCCGACCTGCTCGGCCGAGGCCAGCACCTCGTCGAGCTTGCCCATGACGTCGGCGGCGCTCGCCCTGGCCTGGGCCTTCTTCAGCTTCTTGAGATGCTCCTGCAACTCGCCGAGTCGCTCGCGCAGTCGCGACTTCTCGACAATCGGCAGTTCACTCTCGTTGACCTCGGCGTTCAGCGTGTTGAAAAGCGTTTCCAGCGACGCGACGTCCGCGTCGGCGCCAGACGCCTTCTTCACGGCGCCTTCAACATCCTGCGCCAATCGCTCCGCGTTCTTCTCCGCCTCGCGCGCCTTGGCGCCCGTGATCCCCGTGACGCGTCGCACACCCTTGGCGACGGCCGACTCCTCGATCAGCCGGAACCGCTGAATCTCGCCGGTCCGCTGCACGTGCGTGCCGCCGCAGAATTCGACGGAGTACTTCATCCACTCGTCCCGCTTCGGATCCATCAGCAGCTCTTTGACCGGCACGCCGATGGAGACAACGCGGACGCGATCGGGATACTTCTCACCGAAGACGGCGCGGAGCGTTTCGATCTGGAGGGCCTCCTTCTGGTCCGCCTCCTCGGCATAGACGGGCATGTCTTCATCGATCTGCTCATTGACGAGTGTTTCGATTCTCGCGAGTTCGGCCGCCGAAATGGCGGCGTTGTGCGACAGGTCGAAGCGCGTCTTATCGGGATCGACGAGCGAGCCCTTCTGCATGACATGATCGCCCAGCGTGTCTCGCAGGGCCCAGTTGAGGATGTGCGTGGCGGTATGGTTGTGCTCTATTAGCCTTCGACGATTTCGAGGAACTCTCACGCGGCAGCTTGAATGAGGACGTATCACACCACGAGTGACTCTTCCAAAATGGTGCACAGATTCATAGGTCTTACCCGACCAATGGAATGAGCCGCGGGTTACACGAGTCACTTCGATTTCACCGTCTTCTGTAGTGACGAATCCGTGATCAGCGACCTGACCACCCTGCTCGGCATAGAAACACGTCGTGTTCAGACTAAACACGAGAGGTTGCCCAGCGTGCGCCTCGTAACCTGCAGAGCCGATCGCCATACTCGTGAACACGGCCTCGCACTCGATATCCCCTTCCCCAACAGAATATTTGGCGTTGTCGACCGTCGGGTTCGGAGTTGAAGATTGCTCCAATTGAGTCTTTGATTCGTTCTCCATCGCTTGAAGTTCTTCAAAGTCCTCATCACCGAGCCCCTTCCCCGCGGCCCGCGCCTTCTCTTTTGCATCCCTCATTCGGAGCTCATAATCACCCTTGTTCACGGTGAGGCCGCGCTCCGCCGCCATCAACTCCGTCAAATCGATCGGGAAACCAAACGTGTCGTGCATCTTAAATGCGCTTTCGCCGCCGATGCACCCATCGTGATGTTCGATCGCGTATGCGGCGGCTTCTTCGAACAGCGCAATCCCGCGATCGAGCGTCTTGCCGAAGCTCGCTTCCTCGTCGAGGACAATATCGCTTACACGCTCGACATTCCTGCCCGCGTGCGCCGTTTTCAACTCGGGGAACGCGTCGGACATCACCTCCGCGACAACAGGCACGAGCTTATGCAGAAACGGCTCTTCCATGCCGAAGAACTGTCGCCCATATCGAACCGCCCGACGCAGGATGCGGCGCAGAACATAGCCCCGACCATCATTGCTCGGGACAGCGCCGTCCGTCAGCGCGAAGGTCAGCGTGCGAATGTGGTCCGCGATCACGCGATACGTGACGTCACGCATGACAGCGTCCCGGCTGGCGCCATCGGCCGCATGCTCCAACAGGCCTTCATACGCGCCCGCGCCCGTCACCTTCTGAATCGCCGCGAAGATGGGCGTGAAGACATCGGTATCATAGTTGCTGAACTGACCGAGCCGGCCGGCCTCCATCCCCTGCAGCACGGCCGACACACGCTCGAAACCCATTCCCGTATCCACGTGCTTAGCGGGCAACAGCGTCAGCTTGCGACATTGTCCGAGGTAGGTGTTGCGATCGGGCGCTCCGAATTTGTCACGCAACGCTTTGCGTCTGGCCTCCTTGTCGTCTTTTGCCGCTGCGGGAATCGTGAACGTGTCGAACTCACGCATCTTCGCTTCGCCACCTTCAAGCCACGTGGCGGAGAACTGAATAAACACCAGGTTCCAGATCTCGATCACGCGGGCGTCGCCGGCGTTGACCAGCGGACCGCCGCTCTTGTCCGGTGTCAGATCGATATGGATCTCGCTGCAGGGACCGCAGGGCCCCGTGTCACCCATCTCCCAGAAATTGTCCTTCTTGTTGCCGGGATGCACGCGCTCGGGCGGCAGGATCTTCAGCCAGAGATCCCGCGCCTCGTTGTCCGGCTCGAGCCCCTCAGCCGGATCACCCTCGAAATAGGTCGCGTGCAGGCGCGATCCGTCGATGCCCCAGACGCTCGTCAACAACTCCCACGCCCACTCGATCGCTTCTGTCTTGAAGTAGTCGCCGAAGGACCAGTTGCCGAGCATCTCGAAGAACGTGTGGTGGTACGTGTCGTGCCCAACGTCGTCGAGATCGTTGTGCTTGCCGCCGGCCCGGATGCACTTCTGGCTGTTTGCGGCGCGCGTCGCCATCCCGGCGACCACGCCCGGCCACTTGTCCACGTCCGGCGCCTGCTGGCCGAGGAAGATCGGCTTGAACTGGTTCATCCCCGCGTTGGCGAACATGAGCGTCGGGTCGTCGTGCGGTACGCACGGGCTGCTCGGGACGAACGTGTGGCCGCACTTCTTCACGAAGAAGTCGATGAACTGCTGGCGAATCTCGCTGGCGCTCGGCATGACGATAGATCTCAATTCGCGGTCTTCAGCGCGCCGCGGAACGCAGCGACACCTCGCGAAAGCGGGCCACTCGCCCAGGCCCTCGCGGGGTCGGTTTAACATCTGATGGAACCGGGAGTTATACCGGAATCAACGGAACGCGTCACAGGGGCGCCGATCTGACGCGATGGAATTATCGCCGACGTCGACGTCCGATGGCGGCCGCGAGCGCCAGCATGAGCGACGCGGCCGGTTCCGGGACTGCCGGAAATTCGCCGCGGATCTGCAGACCGCCCCAGTATGGAACGGGGATGGGTGTCAGCGGCTGCGTGAATTCGCCAACGATTCGGCCATTGGCGTCGGCGACGACGCCGGCAAGGAGTGTGTTGTTGTCGGCGTCCGCGGTGTAGAGCGATCCCCCGGCGACAGAGAAGACGTCGTACCCCGGGAATGGCGAGTACATCTTGATGTCATAGGCGGCGCCGGGGATGAGATGATCGATCGACCAGCTCAACTGGTCGGACGTCGCCGGCTGAAAATACCCAAAGGCGTCGAGGGCGAGACAGTCGCCCGTCAACGGGTCGAACCCCAGCCCCCCCGTCGTGAACTCGGCGGCGCTGCCGAGATTCAGGCGGAACTCCGTTGCGACCTGCTGGCCGTCGCCCGTCGTGAGAGGTCCTGTCGACCGCTCGTCGCTGATCCGACCCGCCAGATCGAAATCCTGAGTTCCGAGCGGCAGCGAATTCCAGAGGCCCAACTGGCCAACGAAATCGGCGCCGTTCGCGGAGTCGTAGTCCCCTGACATCGTGCCGACAGCGACCACCTGTCCGGACGCCGCGTTGTCAAAATCGATGCTGATGAGCTGATCGACCGTTCCGGCGAACACAGACGTCGACAACAGGAAAACGCTGACGGGCGCGAACACGAACGAGCGCATCATCGCACACTCTCCTTACGCTTTGTGACGGACAGACAGGCTCGCCGGCTTCAGCACATCGCCATCGTACGTGGACAACTGGCGACGATTCAAGAAATTTCCGGATATGACGATCCGTCAGCAGCGTTTGAGCCGAGTAGAGAACGATCTCCGCCCGGGTGGCCCACCACTTCAGTGGTGGCGGGCGCGACGATACGACGGCGACGAAT